>JBDSGF010000001.1:0-16243 GCA_039919135.1 Candidatus Limnocylindria bacterium
CCTGGTCGAGCGCCGCACCAAGCCACGCGGCTGAGCTTCGACCGGGTCCGTGTCGCCGCCGCCAAGCGGTGCTATCCGTGAACGTTGTCGAGATCGGCGCGCCATCCTCGCCCGGGTCCCCGCTCAGCGGCGTAAATATCGCGTCATCGGCCCTGCACCGGCCCGCTGCGCGCCGCTGGGCGGATCTCGATCCGGGTCGTTCACGCTTAGCGCCGCTGGGCGGCCCTGGCGCTCGGAGCCAACGGCGCGTGGGTAGAGTGTGCCAATGCCGCAACCTCGACGGGTCTTCCTGGCCGCGACCGGCCAAAACCGCGGTAAGACGACCACCAGCCTGGGCCTGCTGGCTGCGATCCGTGAGCGCGGCCTGCGCCTCGGGTTCATGAAGCCGGTGGGTCAGCGCTACCTGGTCGTCGACGGCACCCGCGCCGACGAGGATGCGGTGCTCATGAGCGAGGTCTTCGACCTGCCCGACGCGCTCAACGACATGTCTCCGGTCACGCTGCCGCGGCGCTTCACCACCGACTTCATCATGGGCCGCATCGACGACGACCTCGGGGCGCAGGTCCGCGGAGCCTATGAGCGAGTTGCGGCCAGCAAGGATGTCGTCGTCATCGAGGGCACCGGCCATGCGGGGGTCGGCGCGGTGGTCGGGCTCTCGAACGCGCGTGCCGCGGCCATGCTCGACGCGCCGGTGATCATCGTCAGCGAGGGCGGCATCGGTCGCCCGATCGATGAAATCGTGCTCAACTGCTCGCTATTCACCGCGCACCGCGTCCGCGTCCTCGGCGCGGTCGTCAACAAGGTCGACGTCGAGTCGCATCCAGACCTGCCGGACGTCCTGCGGCGCGGGCTGGCGCAGCACGGAGTCGAGCTTCTGGGTTGCATTCCGTATTCCGAGTTCCTCGCCAACCCGTCGCTCGAGCTCATCGTCACCCACCTCGACGGCGAGCTGTTGTCGGGAGAGGCGACACCCGGTCAGATCATCGGCTGGGTGGCTATCGGCGCCATGCAGGCGGTCCATGCCATGGAGCTGCTGCGCGACCGGACCCTTCTCATCACGCCGGGTGACCGAGACGATCTCCTGCTCGCGGCGCTGGAGGCCAACCGCGGCGCGGCCGTGCCGCGCGTCATCGGTCTCGTGCTGACCGGAGGATTCCGGCCGTCGGAGGCCGTGCTGGCCGAGCTGCGCGCGGCCGGGATCTTCAGCTACCTGGTCGGGACCGATACGTACCGCACCGCCCAAGCGGTCGACGAGATCCTGGTGAAGACGCACGCGTCGGACGTCGAGAAGATCTCGACCATCATCGAGCTGGTAAGTGGCGCGCTCGACATGGACGCGCTGCTGGCGCGGCTCTGACGGCACGCGAAGGGAGGCCGGACGTGGGCACCCGCCGGCCTCCCATGCACCGGTGACGCTCACGGCCGATGAAAGCCGGCGTCGCGGTGACATGCCGCATCATACGAGGCGACCCACCGACCGCACTAGTACTTTGGATGGCGAATTTCTAAGCGACATCCCAGGCGAGCGGCATGTTGTCGGTGAGCCGCGCGCGCCCGATCCAGACGGCCAGCAGCGCCAGGGCCGGGCCGCTCACGCGCTGGAGCTCTACCAGCGACGTGGCATCGGCCACGCTGACGTAGTCGATGCGGGCCTTCGGCTCAGCTGAGAGCACATCGGTCATGCGCCAGCGAAGCACTTCCGCCGAACGCTCACCGGCCTCGTACGCCTCCTTGGCCGCGGTCAGCGCGGTGAACAGGCAGGTGGCGGCGTGGCGCTCCTCGATCCCGAGCAGCGCGTTTGCGGATGAGAGGGCCAGCCCGTCGTCGTCGCGGACGGTCGGGCAAATGACCAGCTCGAGATTCATGAACAGGTCGCGCATCATGCGCCGCACGATGACCACCTGCTGGGCGTGACGCTGGCCCAGGTAGAGGTGCGCCGGGCCCACCAGGTTGAGGAGCTTGAGCATGACCGTCGTCAGCCCGTCGAGGTGCCCCGGCCGCGAGGCGCCCTCGAGTTGCCGCGTCAGTCCGGAAACCGTAACGCGCGTGGTGTCGTCCGGCGGGTACAGGGTGGAAACGTCGGGCAGGAAGCAGATGTCGACCGACGCATGCTCGAGCAGGGCCAGGTCGCGGTCGTGATCGCGGACCCCGCCTCCGCCCTCATCCAGCGTGCTGAACGCGTGCGGGTTGATGAACGACGACACGACGACGCATCCGTTGTCCTCGCGCGCGCGCCGCACCAGGCTGAGCTGCCCGTCGTGCAGCATCCCCATGGTCGGCACGAACCCGACGCTCTCGCCGGAGATCCGTCGCTGGAGGATCGTGTCGCGCAGCTCGTCCGCGGTGTGGACGACGATCACGAACGGCGTCGGCGGCGACCGGAGCCGGTGCCGGGCGCGGGCTCGGAGGAGCCGCGGACGTTGCGGTATCGGTCTCCGATGAGGTCCCACAGGCGCTCGGCGATCTGGCGCTTCGGCAGCATCGGCCAGTCGGTCAGCGAGCCCTCCGCGCCGAAAACGGTGACCTTGTTCTCGTCGGAGCCGATGGCGTCGAAGGGCCCGCCCACCACGTTGCCGACGATGAGGTCCAGGCCCTTGTCGCGCAGTTTGGCGGCGGCGTTGGCCTCGAGGTCGTTCGATTCGGCCGCGAAGCCGATGAGGAACGGGCGCACGTCGTCCGGCATCTCGCCCACCTCCGCCACGATGTCCGGGTTGGGCACGAGCTCGATGTGGAGGTTCTCGCCCGAGCGCTTGATCTTGGCCTGGCTGGCCCGCGCCGGCGCGAAATCGGCGACGGCCGCGGCCATGATGAGGATGTCGGCGCCGGGTGCGGCGCGCAGGACCGCCTCGCGCATGGTCACGGCGGTGGTGGCGTCGACCACGGTGACGCCGCGTGGCGGGGTGACGCTCATGGCCCCGGCGATGAGCGTGACCGATGCGCCGCGGTCGCGGGCGGCCTCGGCGATGGCGGCGCCCATCTTGCCCGACGAACGGTTGCCGATGAAGCGCACGGGATCGAGCGGCTCCCGGGTGCCGCCGGCGCTGACCACGACGTGCAGCCCCTCGAGGTCACCGGCGCGGGCGAAGAGATGCTCGATCGCCTCCAGGATGGAGGCCGGCTCGGCCAGGCGGCCGATCCCCGTGAGCCCCGAGGCGAGCTCGCCGACCTCCGGCTCGACGACGATGTAGCCGAACTCACGCAGGGTGCCCACGTTGCGCTGGGTGGCCGGGTTGGTCCACATCCCGGCGTCCATGGCCGGCGCCACGATGACCGGGGCACGGCTGGCGCAGGCGATCGCCGTCACGGCATCGCGCACCAGCCCGGCCGCCAGTTCGCCGAGGAGGTTGGCCGTGGCCGGAGCCAGGACGATGGCATCGGCCGCCTCCGCCAGCTCGATATGGGCGATCTGCTGATCGGCGTCAAGTTCGAAGACGTCATCGAGCACGGGCCGATGGGTGAGGCTCTCGAAGGTGAGGGGCCCCACGAACCGGGTCGCGGCGGCGGTCATCGCCACGTCGACCATGGCGCCGCGGTCACCCAGCATGCGCACCAGCGTGACGGCCTTGTAGGCAGCGATGCTGCCCGACACGCCGACCACGATGCGGCGTCCGGCGAGCGGCCCGAGGCCCTCGCTCATCGCTCTGCGGCCGTGGCGCGCGCTCGCTCGCGCATGGCGACCCAGGCGTAGCGGATGCCGCGCAGCGTGAGGTCCGGCTCCACCGCGTCGATGCCCGGCACCTCGTGCAGCCATGGCTGGTGGGTGTACCCGCCGGTGGCGACGACGGTCACGCGGCTGCCGGCACCGGATCGCTCCACCAGCTCGCCGCGCAATGCTGTGAGCAGGCCGCTGACGAGGCCGATGTAGCCCAGCACGGCACCGGACTGCATGGCGTGGATGGTGTTCGTGCCGATGGCCGATGGCGGCCGCCGCAGCTCGATGCGCGGCAGCTTGCTGGCACGTCCGACGAGCGCCTCCAGGCTGAGCCCCATGCCCGGCGCGATGGCGCCGCCGATATAGGCTCCCTCCGCGTCGACCAGGTCGAAGTTGGTGGAGGTTCCGAGGTCGATGACGATGGCCGGTCCGCCGAACTCCGTCCGTGTCGCGAGGGCGTTGGCCAGGCGGTCGGCGCCCGCCTCACTGGGGCGGTCGATTCGGATCTCGAGGATGCCGTCCAGGGAGGCGGCATCGATGATCGCCGGCTCGACCCCGATGCGCTCAGTGGCGAGCCGCTCCCACGTCTCGCTTAACGGCGGAACCACGCTGGCCAGGGCCACCGCGTCCAGCTCGTCCAGGCGGTGGCCGTCGAGGGCGAGAAGGCCGGTGAGCATGGCCGCGACCTCGTCCGGCGTCGCGTTGGCACGCGTGATGGCGCGCCACGAGCGCGCCAGTCGATCGTCCTCGAAGAGTCCAATCGAGACGTTCGTGTTGCCGATGTCGGCCGCCAGCAGCTTCACCGTCCGTATCGTAGCTCACCGCTCGTGCAGTGCTAGACTCGCCGACGATCCGCAGCGAATGAGCCGATGTCCGAGGCGCGCGCCAAGCTCTACATCAACACAGGCGTCGTCACCGCCAGGAGCGACATCTACAACATCCTGCGGCCGCTGCTGAAGCAGACGGTCAGCTACAGCTACTACCGTGGAGCGAAGGTCGAGTCGAGCGGCACGGGCTGGGTCGAGCGCATCGTGGTCGACCATCCGGAGATCGCCTCCTACTTCACGCCACTCGCCATCTGCCTCAATCTCGACTCGTTCGACTACCTCCAGTTCGACACCACCAGCGAGCAGCTTCTCGTCTACACCCTGACGGTCGGCAACGAGCGCGTCGTGCTCGAGTTCGCCGCCAGTGGCCAGCCACGCCTGGGTCTCGACATTGAGGCCGATGCGGCCGTTGGTGCCACCGGCCGCCCCCTGCCGCGCGACGCCGACGAGCTCGCCCGCGACCTGCGCTTCATCCAGATGGAGCTGCTCATGTCGGCCGAATCGGACTCCGCCGACGGCGACCACTCCGACGAGGACGAGGACCCCGCGTGACCGCCACTCCGATACGCGCGCGGCCTCGGGCCCTGAGCGAAGCCGCGCACCGCCGCACCGTCCTGCCCAGCGGCCTGCGAGTCGTGACGCAGGCCATGCCCGGCGCCCGATCGGCGAGCGTGGCCATCTTCGTCCCGGTCGGCTCCCGCCACGAGGACGATGCGCACGCCGGGCTCTCGCACTTCCTCGAGCACCTCGTCTTCAAGGGCACGCGCGACCACCCCGAAGCGGGCGCCCTGTCGCAGGTCGTCGAGAGCGTGGGCGGGAGCGTGAACGCCAGTACCGACCGGGAGCTGACGGTGTTCAGCTCCAAGGTGCCGGCAGAGCGAACCGATGTCGCCCTCCACGCGGTCAGTGAACTCGCCCTCCATCCGCTTCTTCGGCGCGCGGACCTGACGAGCGAGAAGCCGGTGATCGCGGACGAGATCCGGATGTACGTCGACTCGCCGTCGGATCACATCTTCACCCTCTTCGACGAGCTGCTCTATGGGCGCCATCCCCTCGGCCGCGAGATCGCCGGGACCATTGGATCGGTCCGCCGTGCGACGCATGCCGGCGTGGTCGGCCATTGGCGGGCGGCGTACCGACCCTCGGGCATGGTGCTGGCCGTGGCGGGCGCCATCGATCACGACGAGGTGGTGCGCGAGGCGTCGAACTGGCACGCCGCCGGTCCGCCCGAGGATGGCCCGGCACGCCGTCCACCGGTCGCCGCGGCCGCCCCGAAAGCGGCGCCGCAGGGGGCGCTGCGGGTGTCGCATCGGCGTCTCAGCCAGGGCAACCTGTGCATGGGCATGCCCGGCGTGGCGCGCGACGACCCGGATCGCTGGGCGCTCGACCTGCTGGGCGCCATCCTGGGCGACGGCATGGGCAGCCGCCTCTTCCTGGAGCTGCGCGAGCGGCAGTCGCTGGTCTACGACGTCTCTACCTTCAGCGCCACCTACGCCGATGCCGGCACTTTCGGCATCCACGCCGGATTCGACCCCGACGACGCGGAACGCGTGGTGCGGGCGATCGTCGAGCAGCTTGACCGCGTGACGACCGATCCGGTCCGTCCCGATGAGCTGGATCGCGCACGGGCCTACACCCGCGGGCGACTGGAGCTGCGGATGGAGGACTCGGGAGCCGTGGCCGGCTGGATCGGGACGGGGGAGTCGCTCCTGCCGCGCATCATGACCGTGGAGGAGGTGATCGAGCACCTGAACGCGGTCACCATCGACGACCTGCTGCGCGTCGCCCGCCTCCACCTCGCACCGTTGGAAGCGCGGCTGGCAGTGCTCGGTCCGTTCAAGTCACGCGCGCCCTTCGAGCGCGCGCTGCGCGCATGAACGACGAGGTCCACGTCATCGACCTCGTCCCCGATGAGCTGGCCCTGGCCCGGGCACAGATCGACTCCGCGCTGCCGGGGCTGGGGGAGGGCACGGTCCGGCGCAGGCTGGCCCATCTCGAGGCCGATGGCGTCGGCGTCACCGATGAGGCGGACGCGCTGCACGTGCTCCTGGCCGAGGCCCTCTGGCGGCAGGGTCGCTTGGCCGCGGCGCGTGTCGCACTCGACGCCGTCCGTGCGAGCAGCCCCCAGCGCAGGCTGCCGATCGCCATGTTGGTCGACGCCGAATCGCTCGCCGCCGCCGGCGAGACTGATCGCGCGGTCGGCGCCCAGGAGCGCCTGCTGGGCGCGATCAGTGAGGACGAGGCCTTTGAGCTGCGCGGCGGCGTCCCGGGTCGTCTGAGCTGGCCGCTGCCGTCCGGCCTGCGTCCCGCGGAGCCACGCGCGCCGCGACCGCCATGGTCTGCGGCGGTGCCGGAGGATGCAGATCCCGACGCGGCCCCTGATGACGAGCGCATCGCGGCGGGCCGGGCCCGCATGGAAGATGCGCGGGTGGCGTACGTTGCCGGCGACCTGGCTCGCGGCGACGGTGAGATGTCCATCGCCGTCCGCCTCGACACGGCCCTGGCACCCGACGGAGTCGCCATCCTGGAGCCCACCCTGGGCGGCCAGCCGGCCGCCGAGCGTCTGCTACTGTACGGCGACCTGCTCCGCGCCGCCGGGCGCGAGCTCGAGGCCAATCGAGCCTACGACCGTGCGGCGGACCACCCCGGCTGACCCACCGAACCAGGAGATTGGCTTCGTCATGCAGCGCACCCTCGTGCTCGCCAAGCCCGACGCCGTGCAGCGCGGTCTCATCGGCGAGATCATCGGCCGCTTCGAGCGAAAGGGCCTCAAGGTCGTCGGCCTGCGCCTCCTCCATGTGTCGAGCGAGATGGCGGAGGAGCACTACGCGGTGCATGCCGGCAAGCACTTCTACGGCGGGCTGGTCGAGTTCATCACCTCGGGGCCGGTGGCGGCATTCGCGCTGGAGGGTCCGGACGCGATCGCCGTCGTGCGCAGGATGGTCGGCAAGACCATGCCCAACGAGGCCGAGCCGGGCACCATCCGCGGTGATCTCGGGGTGAGCGGCCTGCGCAACCTGATCCACGCCTCGGACGCGCCGGAGACGGCTGCGTCAGAGCTCGCGCTGTGGTTCGGAGCCGATGCGCTGGTCAACTACGCCCGCGAGATCGACGCCTGGATCGTGGCCGAGGAGCCCGCCCGGCCCTGAAGCGACCGCGGGGACGGGACCGCGGTGACGCCGCGCTCAGCGGACGCGCCGGTACATCGCCGATTCGTGTCACAAGGTTCGGCGGCGCGCCGTTGTGCCGGTACATCGGCAGCACCTGAGACGCCCTACGAGCCGGCCGCCGCAGCGAGGGACGGATACGACGGGCGCTCGATGATCCCGATGCGCTCGAGCGGGAAGTAGCGGAGCCAGGCGCGTCCCAGGATCAGATCCTGCTCGACCGGGCCGAAGACGCGCGAGTCCTGGCTTGAGGGCCGGTTGTCGCCCATCACGAAGTACTCGTCGTCGCCGACGATCCAGGTCAGCGGGCAGTCGGGCCGCTCGCAGGTCGTGGGCGAGGTCGCTCCATCCGCATCCTGGCGCACGTACGGCTCCTCGATGCGCACCGGATTGGCCCCCGGCCGCGTCACGAAGACGCGTCCGTTCTCGAGGCTGACGGTGTCGCCCGGCATGCCGATGACGCGCTTGATGAACGGGATGCCATCAGTCGCCAGGCCCGACCCGGCCGGCGGGGTGAAGACGACCACGTCGCCGTAGTGGTAGCCGTCGAATCGGACGGTGAGCTTGTCGATGAGGATGTACTCGCCGTCCACGATGGTCGGGACCATCGAGCTCTGCTGCACCTCGAACGGCTGTGCCACGAAGTTGTGGATGACGAGGTAGATGAGCAGCGTCAGGACCAGCGTCTCGACGATCTCGAACGCGCAGCCGAGGGCGCGACGCGAACCGGCGCGCTCGCCGGTGGCGGGCGCGCCGTCAGGATCGGTCTCGTCGGGGAGGTACGTCATGGGGCCCGGGCTGCGGAGGAGGAAGGCCGCGACAGAATAGCGCACGCGCTGCTCTAGACTCGCCCGACTCATGGGAAGCCTCTTTCTCGTTCGCCATTCGGTCACCGCCGCCTCGGCGGCCGGCCGCAACCTGGGCCAACGCAGCGACCCGCCGCTCGCGCCGGCTGGGGTGACGCTGGCCCAGCGCCTGGGTGCGACGCTGGTGCTGGAGCTGACGGAGCTGCCGCACGATGAGCTGCGCATCATCAGCAGCCCGGCCCGGCGCTGCGTCCAGACGGCTCAGGCGATCGCCGCAGCCATGGACCTTCCAGCCGGGGCGTTCGAGACTGCCGACGGCCTGCTGGAGATGGACTACGGCGCGTGGGACGGCCTGACCGCAGACGAAAGCCGCGCGCGCGACCCCGAGCTGCGGGCTGCCTGGGAGGCCGACCCCTACGCGACGCGCTGCCCGGAAGGAGAGAGCGGCGCCGATGTCGCGCGACGAGCCTCCGCCGTGCTCGACCCCATCGACGTGTGGCTTGCCGATGATCGCGCTCGGTGCGCCATCGTCATTGCGCACAACCACGTCAATCGGGTGCGCCTGTGCATGCTCTTCGGATGGCCCATGCGCGAGTATCGAGATCGGCTGGCGGCCGATCCGGCCGGCTACAGCCTCATCGGCCTCGGCAGCGGACCGCCCGTGATCCGACGGGTGAACGCGGCGCCGGCCTGAGCGCCCGGCGGCCGTATCGGTCCTTCATCCGTATACTCCGTGGCCCACACCATTCGCGAGGTTCCATGTCGATCGAGGTCCGCCAGCAGCTCCAGGCGGTGATGCAGGTCAAGGTCACCCCGAAGCAGATCGCGGCGAACTACATCCTCCAGATGAGCTCGGTCGAGCTCCAGGAGGCGATCGCCGAGGAGCTCGACGAGAACCCGGCGCTCGAGATGCAGGAGCTTCCGGCCTGCCCCATCTGCGGCAGCCCCGTGACCGGGAACTACTGCACCGACTGCATGCCGCGCAAGAACCAGGGCGAGGACGGCTCCTCGCAGGTCAGCACCGATGATCTCCCCGGCGACGGTGCGACGCGCCTGCGCGAGGAGGCCGATGAGTTCGACCCGATCGCCCGCGCCGAGGCGGACTTCACGCTCGAGGACCACCTGACATGGAACCTGCATGCGCTTCTGCCGTCGCGCCTCCACCCGGTGGCCGATCACGTCATCGGCGCCCTCGACTCGAACGGCTTCCTGACCGAGACCGATGAGGAGATCGCGGCCAGCACCGGCATGGAGGTGGCCGATGTCGAGCAGGTTCTCGCCGCCATGCAGGGACTCGAGCCGATCGGCATCGGCTCGCGCTCGATCACCGAGTCGCTGCTGGCGCAGATCGACTACCTCGCCGGGGAGGACGGAACGAAGATCCCGGTCCATGCCACCGAGGTGGTGAGAGAGCACCTCGCCGACCTCGGCGAGCGTCGCTTCCGCGAGGTCGCGGCCGCGCTGGGTGCCACGCAACGGGAGGTGGTCGCGGTGTGGGAGTTCGTGAAGGGCAACCTCAACCCGTACCCCACCGCCGCCTTCACGGCCGCGGTCAGCGGTGACAGCTCGCGAACGCTCATCCGGCCCGATGTCCTCATCCGTGACATCGACGGCGAGCTGACCGTGGAGGTCGTGGAGTCGCGTCGCTTCAGCCTCCAGGTGGCTCCCCTCTACTCGAGCCTCAGCTCGACGCTGCGCAGCGCCGAGACGACGGAAGAGGAGAAGCAGCACGTGCGCCAGTACGTCGGCCGCGCGAAGTTCTTCATCGACAACATCAACCGTCGCCGCGCCACCATTCAGCGCATCGCCGAGGCGCTGGTGGACCGGCAGCGCGACTATCTCATGCACGGGGTCCAGCACCTCGTGCAGCTCACCCGCGCCGAGGTGGGGGAGCTGATCGGGATGCACGAGTCAACCGTGAGCCGTGCCACCGCCGAGAAGTATGTGATGATCCCGTCGGGCGAGGTCGTGCCCTTCAGCCATTTCTTCACGGCCTCGCTGGGCGTCAAGGACCAGATCAAGCGCATGATCGAGGCAGAGGAGCCCGATCGTTCGCTCTCCGACCAGGAGATCGCGGATGCCCTGGCGGAGGATGGGATCGCGCTGGCCCGGCGCACGGTCGCGAAATACCGCGACGAGCTCCAGATCCTTCCAGCACGCCTGCGGCATCGCTGAACGGCCGCCGGTCACTGCGCCGATGCGGTCCGTCTTCATTCGCAGCCTGGTCGTCATCGGCGCCGGCGGGATCGTCCTCGCGGGCGTGCTGTATGTAGCCAGCACGGTCGATGCCCGCCCGCCCGAGGTACTCGAGGTCAGGCTGACCCAGCGACTCGCCGACGATGCCCAGCGTGCCCTCATCACCACCAGCCTGGAAATCGTGTTCAGCGAGCCGGTGGAGACGGAGGGCGCAACCGCCGTCGTCGCCGTCGAGCCAGCGGTCACCGGTGCGGTCAGTTGGAGCGGCAGCACCCTGACCTTCACGCCGCACGATCCGCTGGACCTCGAGACGACCTACTCGGTCCTGGTCGGGGAGGGCGTTCGGGACCTGGCGGGCAACGAGATGACCGAGCTGCCGGCGCCCTTCGAGTTCGTGACGGCCGGGCGCCCGTTCCTGGTCGATGCCACCCCGGCGGACGGAGCGTCCGATGTTCCGCTGGACGAGCCGCTTGAGCTGACCTTCTCCACGCTGATGGACACCGCATCGGTCGAGGCGCAGCTGCGGCTGCGGCCCTCCTTCGCACACGAGCTGCGCTGGAGCGGCGAGCTGCTCGAGATCGTGCCCACGCAGGCGCTTCGACCTGACCTGGAGTACGAGGTCACCGTGCAGGCCGTCGCGGCCGACGTGGCCGGCGTCGCGCTGGGTGAGCCGATCGCGCTGCGCTTCCGCACCGTCGCGCCGGGCCTGGTGGTCGACATCCTGGTTCCCACCGACGGGATCGAGGGAATCGCACCCACCTCGTCCATCGCCGTGATCTTCGACCGGCCCATAGATCCGGACTCGGTCACCGGAGACCTGCTCACCATCACGCCGGACGTGGCGGGCACCCTCGAGGTCGAACGCCTGCCGGAGGACCCGCTATCCGACGACGGAGCCGGCAGCGTGCTGCGCTTCTCCCCGTCGGGCTCGCTGGCTTCGAACACGACCTTCACCGTCGAGCTTGCGCCCGGCATCGCCAGCCTGACCGATGGTCGCCTGGCCGGTCCCACCACCTGGAGCTTCACCACCGGGGCGCCGCAGGCGGGCATCTCGAACCAGGTCACCTTCATCAGCGACCGCGCCGGCGTGGACAACGTGTGGGCCATGAATCCCGACGGCAGCGGCAAGCGCCAGCTCAGCACTGAGCTGGTCGGGGTGCTCGACTATGCCGTGGCGCCCGACGGAGGCTCGCTGGTGGTGGCCGATGGCCGGCGCCTGGTCTACCAGCGCGCCGACGGCTCGGATCGTCGCGTCCTGACCGATGCTGGTGTGCTGGAGTTCGACCCAACCTATGCACCGAACGGCCAGCGCATCGCCTTCGCGCGGGCAGATGCGGAGACGGGCGCCGGCCTGGGCCTGTGGCAATGGGAGCTCGACGGCGGCGAGGCCACGCGGATCGTCCTGCCGCCCGAGCTCGTCCCCAGTCCCGAGCCCACGGACTCCGGCGACCCCCAGGCGAACCTCCGAGCCCCGCGCTACTCGCCGGATGGGCAGGCGCTGGCGTTCGTGGACCTGACCGGATGGGTCGGCCTGCTCGAGCTCCCGGCCGAGCGCCTGACCCGGGTCCCGTTCGACGCGGCCGCCGCGCCGCTCTGGCTGCCCGATTCGGGGAGCGTCCTCCTCACCGGAAGGCGGGCGGACGATTCGCATCCCGCGACGACCCTCGGGCCACCGATAGCACCGCTTGCCCCCGGCGAACAGGACGAGGTCTTCCGGCTGGCACGCTCCGGCACGTCGGTGAATCTGACGCCGTTCGGCCCCGGCTCGCACGCATTGGCGGTCGCGGCGGACGGCATGATCGCCTTCGTCGACGCCGATGGTGCGTTGTCGTTGGCCGACCTTCCCAACTCCAACGAGTGGCAGGCCGTGCTACCGGGCGAGCGCGTTGTCTCCGCGGCCTTCGCGCCGGGGGAGGCGGCCATGGTCATCGTGGTGGCGGCCGACGGGGAGCGGGGCAGCGTCGAGCTGTTCGACCCGGATACTGGGCGCCGCACGCCGCTGGCACGGGACGGGTCGCGGCCGCGCTGGCTGCCCTGATCCACGCCGCCGGACCGTGCTAGAATCCGCCCGCCGTCGCTGGCGGGGTACGTGACCGTGTCCTCTCGCCGGCGTTTCGTGTGCATCAACCACCGGTCACGAGCGAGCCAGGAATGAGTGGCCGCCGGCCGCACTCGGAGGATCCATGGAGTCCCAGCCCATCCTGTGGGTGATCCCGATCGCCGGCCTCGCCGCGATCGCCTTCGCCATCTACCTCGCGTGGGATGTCCTGCGTGCCGATACCGGCACCCCGGCGATGGAAGAGATCGCCGGGACGATCTTCGAGGGCGCGGTCGCCTTCATTCGCCGCCAGTACCAGACCATCGGCATGCTGGCCATTGGCGGGGCCGTGGTCATCGGTCTGGTGATCACCTTGGTCGAGGGCCAGGATGTTGCCGAGACCGACATCTACGGTCTGGATCTTGGCATCCGGACCGGCCTCGCCTTCTTGGTCGGCGCGCTGTGCTCCATGGCGGCGGGCATCATCGGCATGTACATCAGCGTGAAGGCGAACGTGCGCACCGCCGCAGCGGCGCAGCACAGCCTGGTGCGCGCGGTGCAGGTCGCGATGCGCGGTGGCGCCGTCTCCGGCTTCCTGGTGGTTGCCCTCAGCCTGCTCGGTGTGTACGGCATCTTCGCCGCCTTCGGCGGCTTCACGAACCCCGAGGACGCCCCCTTCCTCATCGTCGGGTTCGGCTTCGGCGCTTCCTTTGTCGCTCTCTTCGCCCAGCTCGGTGGTGGGATCTACACCAAGGCGGCCGACGTCGGCGCGGACCTGGTGGGCAAGATCGAGGCCGGAATCCCGGAGGACGACCCGCGCAACGCGGCCGTCGTGGCGGACCTGGTCGGCGACAACGTGGGCGACTGCGCCGGCCGTGGGGCCGACCTGTTCGAGTCCACCGCCGCGGAGAACATCGGCGCCATGATCCTGGGCGTCGCCGTGTGGCGGATCGCCACCGATCTCGGCTGGCCGAACCCGGAGGCGTGGATCTTCTTCCCGCTGGTCGTCCGTGCCTTCGGGCTGCTGGCGACCATGGTGGCCATGTTCTTCGTCCGCGGCCGCGAGGACGAGAACCCCATGAACATCCTCAACCGTGGCTATTGGGTCACCACCCTCCTCTCGGTGGGGGGCCTTGCCCTGACGACCTACGTGATGATGAACACCGGGTTGGACCTGCCGGACAACGGCATCCCGGCCTGGATCTGGTTCTTCGGCGCCGGCCTCGTGGGGCTGGCGACGAGCGTCGCCTTCGTGTACATCACGCAGTACTACACCGCGGGGTCGTTCCGGCCCGTACGCGAGATCGCCGAGGCCAGCAAGACCGGCCCCGCCACGAACATCATCAGCGGCACTGCGGTCGGCTTCGAGACCACCGCGGTCACGGCCATCACCATCGCCATCGCCCTGTTCGCCAGCTTCGCGCTTGGCAGCCAGGCCGGGCTCATCAATGTCAACGGTGACGACGTCGGTGGCATCTTCGGCACGGCGGTCGCGACCATGGGCATGCTCATGACGACGGCCTACATCCTGGCCATGGACACCTTCGGACCGATCACCGACAACGCCGGCGGCATCGCCCAGTTCAGTCACGCCGAGGGCAAGGCCCGCGAGATCACCGATCGCCTCGATGCGGTCGGCAATACCACCAAGGCACTGACCAAGGGCTACGCTATCGCCTCGGCCTCGCTGGCCGCCTTCCTGCTCTTCTCCGCCTACATCGACAAGATCAACCTGATCCAGGAGCGCCGCGGTGGACCGCTCATCGAGTCGGTCAACCTGGCCGACGTGAACGTCTTCATCGCCGCCCTCATCGGCGCCATGCTCGTGTACTTCTTCAGCAGCCTCGCCATTCGCGCGGTCGGCACGGCG
The DNA here is from genome assembly GCA_039919135.1 of Candidatus Limnocylindria bacterium. Taxonomy (GTDB): domain Bacteria; phylum Chloroflexota; class Limnocylindria; order QHBO01; family QHBO01; genus JACDBZ01. Next base: position 14,557 of record JBDSGF010000001.1, read on the forward strand.
GCGCAGGCCATCATCGTGGAAGTGCGTCGCCAGTTCCGCGAGATGCCCGGGATCATGGACTACACCCAGCGACCGGATTACGCGCGCGTGGTCGACATCACCACCCGCGCCGCGCTGCGGCAGATGATCCTGCCCGGGGCCGTGGCGGTCGCCACGCCCATCGTGGTGGGCCTGCTCCTTCGCCAGGAGGCGGTCGCCGGCCTGCTCATGGTCGGCACCATCTCCGGCGTCCTCCTCGCCACCGTGCTCAACAACGGCGGTGGAGCGTGGGACAATGCGAAGAAGTACATCGAAGCTGGCAACCTGAAGGACGCCGATGGCAACGTGCTCGGCAAGGGCTCGGACGCGCACGCCGCGGCCGTCGTGGGCGACACAGTGGGCGATCCGTTCAAGGACACGGCAGGCCCGTCGCTCCACGTCCTCGTGAAGCTGCTGGCCACCATCAGCCTGGTCCTTGCGCCGCTCTTCATCCGGTAACAACCTGAATGGATGTCGTCATCCAGGCCGCCATCGTGGGCCTGCTCCAGGGCCTGACCGAGTTCATACCCATCAGCTCATCGGCCCACCTGGAGCTGGCGCCGTGGATTGCCGGATGGGGGACCGATGGGCTCATCGGCAGCCTGGCCTTCGACGTCTTCCTGCACCTCGGCACGCTCGTGGCGCTGCTCATCTACTTCGCCCGTGACTGGGTGCGTTACTTGCGTGCCGGGTTTGCGAGCCTGCGCGAGCGGTGCATCGGCGACGATCCCGACAGACGCATCGCCTGGCTCCTGGTCCTGGCGACGATCCCGGCGGCGATCATCGGCTTCGCGCTGGAGAGCTTCATCGAGGAAGCCTTCCACGGAGAGAACGACGCTGCGCGGCTGGCGATTGCCGGCTTCCTCGTGCTCGGCGCCGCGGCGCTGTGGCTGGCCGACCGGCTCGGCCGGAGGCAGCGCGAGCTGACCGATCTGACCACCGGCACCGCGCTCGCGATCGGCTTCTCGCAGGCGCTGGCGCTCCTGCCCGGCATCAGCCGCTCGGGGGCCACCATCGCGGCCGGGCTCGCGCTCGGCCTGAACCGGGAATCCGCGGCGCGCTTCAGCTTCCTGCTGGCCACGCCGATCACCCTCGGCGCGGGCCTGTACGGCTCGCGCAAGCTCCTGACAGAGACACACACCGCCACCGAATGGCTCGCCATCGCCGTCGGCTTCGCGGTCGCGGCCTTGGCCGGCCTGGCCGCCATCGGCTTCCTGCTGGCATGGTTGCGCCGCCGCTCGGTTGCCATCTTCAGCCTGTACCGCATCGGCTTCGCGGCGGTCATCGTCCTGCTGGTGATCATCGGCCGCTGAGCCGCTCGGCTCGGGCCATGCCACGCGACGTGGCACAACCGGCACCGAAAGCCCTGTCCCGGCCGCTCCGTCCCCGGTACGCCACGCCCGTGGCACAACCGGCACCGAAAGCCCTGCCCAGGCCGCTCCATCCTCGTTACGCCACGCCACGTGGCATGTCACGCGAATCGCGCCGCTCCCTTTGACTTTCCCGGCGGCCGGGACCTACAATCTGGGGGCCGCCGGCACACCCGGGGCACGCCTGGCCCACAGGGTACGGCCAGCTTCAGGAGACGCCGCCACAGACCGGCGAGGCCTGGAGCGTTTTTTGTTATTGAACCCCGCGACACCACGAGCCTCCCCGAGAGGCGCCGCAC
>JBDSGF010000002.1:0-22728 GCA_039919135.1 Candidatus Limnocylindria bacterium
GGGCAATGCGAGTGGCCGCGGCGCCGCTCTCCGAGCTCGCCGCCCAGATCCGGAGGCTCCCGCAGGTGATGATAAACTCAGCCGTTCGCCGCCGGGACGACTGGCAGCAGGACTCCGATTTCGTGGCGGCCATCGAGCGTGCCACGCAGCAGATGGGGGATCGCGGGCGAGTGCTCGTCCGCCCATCCGGCACCGAGCCAAAGATCAGGATCATGGTCGAGGGCGACGACGCCGGCGAGATCGAGCGAATCGCACGCGAGCTCGCCACGCTCGCGGAGGCACGTTTCAACTAGCGCCGTCGCGGACGGCGAGGAGGACACATGTGCGGCATCGTCGGATACGTCGGGCCGCGTGACGCCGCGCCGATCCTGATCGAGGGGTTGCGGCGCCTCGAGTACCGCGGCTACGACTCGGCCGGGATTGCCGTGCTGACCGATGCCGGCGAGGTCTTCATCGAGAAGAAGGCGGGCAAGCTCAACAACCTGACCGACCACCTCAATGGTGACGCGCCGTCCGGCCATCCCGGCATCGGCCATACGCGCTGGGCCACTCATGGCAGCCCGAACGACACGAACGCGCATCCCCATACCGACTGCACCGGCAAGCTGGCCCTCATCCACAACGGCATCATCGAGAACTACGCCGAGATCAAGACCCGCCTGGTGGCGGAGGGCCATCGGTTCACCAGCGAGACCGACACCGAGGTGCTGGCGCACCTGATCGAGACGAAGTACAGCGGCGACCTCGTGGAGGCGGTCCGCACGGCGCTCAATGAGGTGCGCGGCGCGTACGCCATCGGCGTCATGCACACCGACCATCGTGACCGGATCGTGGGCGCCCGCATGAACGTGCCCCTCATCGTGGGCCTGGGCATCGGCGAGGGTTTCCTGGCCTCGGATGTGCCGGCCATCCTGGAGCACACCAAGAACATCGTCATCCTGCACGAGGGCGACATTGCCGATGTGACCCCCAGCGGAACCCGCATCGTGTCGCTCGACGGCACCGAGGTGCAGCGGGACGTCACGGAGATTCACTGGAGCATCGAGGCCGCCGAGAAGGGCGGATTCGCGCACTTCACGCTCAAGGAGATCTACGAGCAGCCGCATGCCATCCAGGAATGCCTTCGCGGCCGCGTCGACCCCCGCGGCAACGTCTCGCTGCCCGAGCTCGACGCCATCGCCGACAGGCTGGCCATTGTCGAGCGCGTGTACATCGTGGGCTGCGGCACTGCCAGCTACGCGGCGCATGTCGGGGCTTACCTCATCCAGGACTGGGTCGGCCTGCCGGCCACCATGCAGGTCGGCTCCGAGATGCGCTACAGCCCGCCGCCCATCGATTCCAAGACGCTCGTCATCGGCGTCAGCCAGTCCGGCGAGACCGCGGACACGCTGGCGCCCCTCAAGCTGGCCGAGGAGCGCGGCGCGACGGTGGTGGTCGTCACGAACGTGGTCGGCAGCGCCATCACCCGGGAGGCCGATGCGGTCTGCTACCTCCAGGCCGGCCCCGAGATCGCCGTGGCCAGCACGAAGGCCTTCGTGACGCAGGTCCTCGTGCTCCAGATGATCGCCCTGCACCTGGCCCGCGCGCGCGGCACCCTCTCCGACAACCGGCTGCGCACCTACGGCCAGGCCCTGCGTAGCCTGCCGCGCCTTGCGGCCGAGACGCTCGAGTTGGCGCCCCAGATCAAGAAGCTGGCCCTGCGCTATTCGAGGGTGCGCGACTTTATCTTCATCGGCCGTGGCGTCGGCTTCCCGATCGCCATGGAGGGAGCCCTCAAGCTCAAGGAGCTCTCCTATGTCCACGCGGAGGGCTATGCCGCAGGGGAGCTCAAGCATGGACCGATCGCGTTGCTCGATCCCGAGACGCCGCTGGTGGCCATCGTCACGGCAGGCGCGACTTACGACAAGGTCATCAGCAACGTGGCCGAGGCGCGTGCGCGCTCCGCCCCCATCATCGCCATCGCCACGGTGGGGGACGACCAGATCGACCATTACGCACAGGACGTGATCTATGTCCCCGAGACGCCGGAGCCGATCAGCCCGGTGATCACGGTGCTGCCGCTCCAGCTCCTGGCGTACGAGGTGGCGGTCGCTCGCGGTACCGATGTCGACCAGCCGCGCAACCTTGCCAAATCGGTGACGGTCGAATAGCGCCGCAGCCCGCTCGACGCCCATGACTCGCCACGAGATCGGGATCGATCTGATCGACATCGATCGGATCGTCGCTGTGCTCGGTCGCTTTCCCGATCGGTTCCGCCAGCGGGTGCTCACGGAAGGGGAGCAACGCTACGTTGGTCGCAAGGTCGAGCGGATCGCGGGGCGCTGGGCGGCGAAGGAAGCGATCAGCAAGGTCCTTGGCCTGGGCGTGCGCGGCGTGGGATGGCGTGAGATCGAGATCCTGCCGAACCGTGCCGGGGCCCCGCAGGTATATCTCCACGCGCGTGCCGCGCGCCGTGCGGAGGCGATGGGCCTCGACGAGGTCAGCGTTTCGATCTCGCACGAGCGCCGCATGGCCGTGGCCGTGGCCGTCGCGCACCGCCGCCACGACTGAGCCGATGGTCGCCCGCTCGATCACCCAGCGCTGGGTCGCCCGCCACCTGCCGGCTCGTCCGGATCGCGCCCACAAGGGCGACTTCGGACGGCTCCTGGTCGTGGCGGGCTCGATCGAATATCCCGGCGCCGCCCTCCTTGCCGCGCTTGGAGCCATGCGCGCAGGCGTCGGGATGGCGCGCGTCGCCGCGGCGGAGTCGGTGGTCGCGCGCGTGGCCGGCACCATCCCGGAGCTGACCTGGATGGCGCTCGACGAGGAGGCGCCCGGGCTCATCGCGCCTGGGGGCTGGCGGCGGGTGACCGCGGAGGCGTCCGCCTACGACGCGGTCGTCATCGGTCCGGGCCTCGGGAGACAGCCCGCCACGCAGCGACGGACGCGGCAGCTCATCGCGTCATTCACACCGCCCACCGTGGTCGACGCCGACGCACTGAACGCGCTGGCCGATGGCTCGCGCTGGTGGCAGGGAACTCGCGCCTCGCTGGTCCTCACGCCACACGCGGGCGAGTTCGCTCGCCTCACCGGTGCCGATGCGCCCGCCGGCGCCGATGACGAGGCGCGTGGACAGGCCGCGGCGGCGGCCGCCCTGCGCTGGGACCAGGTGGTCGTGCTCAAGGGGGCGCACTCGGTGGTGGCCGAGCCGGGCGGCGACCTCCTGCGCTCGGACGTGTCCACCCCTGCCCTGGCCACCGCCGGGAGCGGCGACGTCCTGGCCGGCGTCATCGGCGCCTTCCTGGCGGCCGGCTCGCCGGCTTTCGAGGCCGCCGCCTGCGGGGTCGCCGTTCACGGCGCGGCCGGGCTGCTCGCCGCGGAGCGGATCGGCAGCGCCGGCGTCATGGCCCGCGACCTGGCCACCCTGTTGCCGGAGGCGATCGCGCACCTGCGCGGAGATCGTCCGCGATGACCGTGGCGCGCAGCCCGCACCGAGCTTGGGTCGAGGTCGACCACGCCGCGATTCGCGCGAACGTGCGGGCGATCCGGGAGCGTGCACCGCAGGCCCAGCTCATCGGCGTGGTCAAGGCAAACGCCTACGGTCATGGCGACGTGGCCGTGGCGCACACGCTCGTCGGCGTGGGGGTCGAGCGACTGGCGGTGGCCACCGTGGACGAGGGCATGCGCCTCCGGGAGGCGGGCATCAGCGAGCCGATCATCCTGCTGTGGGGGATCGGTCCGGAGGAGGCGCGCCTGGCGGCCGCGGCCCGTCTCGAGCCGATCGCGTACGACGCACGCTCGATCGAGCTGCTCGAGAGTTCCACGCCGCCCGACGGGGAGAAGCTGGGCGTCCATCTCAAGGTGGACACCGGGCTGGGACGGCAGGGCGCAGCGCCCGAGGATGCCGTCGCGCTCGCCGCGCGCATCGCGCGCAGCCCGCGCCTCGCGTTGGCCGGCACCATGAGCCACCTCGCCGTCCCGGGCGAGGACGAGGCCTACACCGAAGTGCAGCTGCTGCGCCTGGCGCGCACGCTCGACAGCATGCGCTCGTCCGGGATCGATCCAGGTCTGGTCCACGTCAGCGCTACGGGCGGCATCCTCTCTGGCTCCGTCGGCTTCGCCGGTGCCGTGCGTCCGGGCCTCGCGCTCTACGGCCTCATGCCCGGCTGGGCGGCCGACCACCAGGTCGGACTGCGGCCGGCGCTCAGCCTCAAGGCGCTGCCCCTCCGCATCTTCGACCTTCCTGCCGGAGAGGCGGTCGGCTACGGGCTCCGCTTTCGCACACCCCGGGCGACCCGCATCGCGACCCTCGGCATCGGCTACGGGGACGGATGGCCGCGAGCGCACGCCAACAACGGGTTCGCGCTGGTGCGAGGGCAGCGCGCGCCGATCGTCGGCGCCGTCAGCATGGACGGCCTGACGGTCGATATCGGTGGGGTGCCTGGTGTAACCTACGACGACGAATTCGTGCTCATCGGCGAGCAGGAGGGGGCTCGAATCACGGCGGAGCAGGTTGCCGACGAGCGTCGAACCATCAACTACGAAGTCACGACCGCGCTGCGCGGGCGCCTCCCGCGACTCCATCTCGCGGCCGAGTGACTCACAGCGGCGCTCGCGAGAACGAAGGCACATGGCATCACCGATCGAGATCGACGTCTGGCACGGGGAGATCGCTGAGCTCGAGGTGGACGCCCTCGTCGTGGCGGCCAACGAGTCGCTCTTCATGACCGCCGGCGCCGCGGCATCGGTCAAGCGCCACGGCGGGGAAGAGGTAGAGCGCGCCGCCGTCGAGCAGGGTCCGATCCGTCCCGGATCCGCGGTCGTCACGACCGGCGGCGCCCTCGCCGCTCCGTACGTCATCCACGCGGTGGCCGTCGGTCATGACCGCGTCGCCGACGCGGCCGTGCTCACTGCGGCCGTCCGATCGGCGTTTGCCTTCGCCGAGCCGCTCCAGTTGCGCCGCATCGCGGTTGCCCTGCTGGGCGTGGAGCACGGCGCATTTACGCCGGCGGAGGCTGCGGCCGTCCTGGTCCCGGCGCTCGTCGCCGAGGCGCGCTCCACGCCGATCGAGTCGATCGTTCTCGCCGCGACCCACGCTGGGGAGGCGCGGGCCATGAACGAGGCCGTCAGCGGGGCCGCGATTTCATGACGGACGGTCCCGCGCGACGATTGGCCGAGGAGCTCGACCGCCGCGGCCTCGCCGTTCCCGGCCGCCTCCTGGCCGACGCCCACCGGCCGCTCGCACCGCTTCTCACGGACCTGGGTGCCGCCTTCGGCCCGATCATCGGCGCGGCGCTCGGACGTATCGCGGACGATCCGCGGGCGCTGCTCGACGATCCAACCGGACTCGATCGCCTGGTCGAGCAGCTCGATCGCCGTGCTCACGGGGGAACGCGTGCCAAGCCAGGCTGAGCTCATCGCCGGCGTCGTCCGCTTCGTGGGCGAGATCCTGGGCGCCTCATCGCTGCGTTTCGAGGTCGGCCCGACTCTGGTGATCCTGGGCATCATGCTCGTCTTCCTCCAGCTCGTCGCCCGGCCGGTGAGCCGCTGGGTCACCAGCGACGCGGGTGGCCTGGCCGGACTGGGACGCGCAATGGCCCTGGCGGCGGAGGCCGGGACGGATGCCGTCGTCTCGCTTGGCACAGCGGGCGTCGCGCGCTCGACCGATGCCCATTCGAGGCTCCAGACGCTCGCCGCTCTTCCGGTGCTCGGCCACGTGGCACGCGCCGCGGCGCGCAGCGGCGTTCCGCTGCGCGTTCTCACCAACGACCCGCTGGCTGGCGTGGCAGCCGCAGCGACGCTCGACAGCGCGCATGCCATCACCTCGACGCTCGAGCGGGTCGGACGCTCGAGGATCGTGATGGTGGGGGAGGGGAGGCAGGCGGCGGGCGGGCTGGTCATGACGACGCGGGCGCGTCCGGCGGCGGCCGTCGTTGCCGGCAGCCTGCGCGAAGAAGCCACGCTGCACCTCGAGGGGCTTCGCGGAAGCGCCGGCTCGCTGGCCGCGGCGTCGGCCGAAGTGGCGCAGGCGCCGGCGCTTCTGTTGAGCGGGGGCGGAGCCCTGATCGGCCCCGAGGCCTACCAGGTGCCGGCCGACCTGCGCGCCGAGGTCACCGAGCGGACGATGGTGATGGCCGCCAATCGCCTGATCTTCATCGCTGTCGCGGTGCTCGCCATCGGCAGCGCGCTCGCCCTGGCCGGGGTCATCGCACCGCAGGACCTGCTTCTCGGGATCGGGCGCGAGTGAGGCGTTCCACCATTCCGGCAATGGTGGCCGTTGTCGGCGTCCTGCTGCTGGCCGACCTGCTCCTCGTCAACGCGTCGCTGGCGGAGATCGCCGGCGTCGCCATCGACGCCGCGATCCTCGTGGCCGCCGGCGCCGCCCTTGCCGCCGTGGCCTCGTTGGCACTGCGGCGCGCCGGCGACCTCGTCCGCAGGCGCGGTGACCCCATCGGTGCCGCGGTCGTGCTGGGCGGCATGGCCGCGGTGCTCATCGCCGGGCTGCGACCGGGCGCCAACGGTTCATCCGATCCTGCCGTCGGGTGGCTTGTAAGCGCGCTGCTCATCCCCATGGGCGCCACCCTCTTCGCGCTCCTGTTCGTGACGACGCTGGCCGCGTCCCGCCGGTCGCTGGCCACCCGCAGCCGGGAGGCGACCGTCCTGGTCACGGCGGCAGTCGTCGTGCTGGTGCTGCTCCTCCCCATCGGCGGTGGCGTCGGCGCCTGGCTGTCCGGCGCCGCGGGCTGGGCGCTCGACGTTCCTATCGGTGCCGTCTTCCGCGGGATGCTCGTCGGGGTCGCCATCCTGGCGGCGGTCCTGGCCGCGCGAACGGTTTTCGGGGTCGGCACGACCGATGAGTGACCGGCGCGCGATCCTGGGCCGGATGGCGGCGCCAGCGCTGCTGCTGGTCTTGGCGGGCGCGGTTCTGCTCCCCGCCAATATCGGCCTCCGCCTGGACCGCGCCGATTCGTCCGCCTCGCGCGGGATGAACGCGGCGCTCGACCGCTTGCCGGTGGATCCGATGGTCCTCGTTGGCTTCGATGCTGACCTTGGCACGTATGCCGAGGTTCGGCCGACGGTCCGCGCGCTGCTGGCGGATCTCCTCGCCCGTGGGGCGAACCTGGCGTTCATCAGCCTCACGCCGGAAGGCCGAGCACTGGCGATTGCCGAGCTCAATCGTCTCGATCGGCTCGAGGCCAATCCCCGACAGATCATGGACCTCGGGTTTCTGCCGGGCGCCGAGGCGGCCCTGGTCGCGCTGGCGCGCGGGCTCGGCCCCAATGCGGCCGATGGGACGATCAGCGCGCTCCTGGGCACCACGGAGCTGCCGGACCCCGGCATGGCGCTCGTGATCGGCGGCAACGATCTCGGTCCACGCAGTTGGGTGGAGCAGGTGGCGCCACGTCGTGAGAGCCTCGAGATCGTCGCGGTGGCGCCGACCGTGCTGCTGCCCGAGCTTCAGCCGTACCTGGCCAGCGGCCAACTGGCCGCGCTGCTGGCGACGCCACGCGACGGGGCGGCGTACCGGGCATCGGTCGAGCTTGGGCCATTGGAGCGCCTTGCCGAGCCCGTGGAGCCCTCATCGCTCGCGATCCTGCTCGGAGTCCTGGCCGCAGTCATGGTGCTGGGCCATTCGCTGGGCGGGGGCCTCGCGAGCGCCTTGCGAGCCGTTCGCTCGCGAGAGACGTCGTGAACGGCCTGTTCGGGACGGAGCCGGCGGATGGGGTCGCCACGTGGGTCGCCGCCATCGCGACGCTCGTGGTACTCGGGGCGCTCATCGGTGAGCGGCGCGTCTTCGGCTGGTCGCAGCACCTGCTCGCCGGGCTGGCGACTGGATTCCTGGCCCTGCTGGCGATCACCGAGGTCATCGTCCCGCGCCTGCTGGCGCCACTCGCGGCTGATCCTGCCGGTCGAGCGGACCTATGGCTGGGTGTCGCACTGGTCGGAGTCACCGCCGCGGCGCCGTGGGTACCACGCGTCGTGGCGGCCGTGCCGCTGTCGATCGCCATCGGCGCACTCGCCGCGTTCGCCCTGGGCGGCGCCGTGGTCGGCACGCTGCTTCCACAGCTGGCCGCATCGGTGGCGCGGCCAGAACCTACGCCGTTGGCGACGCTTGCGGGGGCCGGCGCGGCGGCCATCAGCGGCCTCGTGCTCGTCGGCTTCGTGCATGGAGCGCCGCGCGGCCGAGTCATGGCCACGGCCGCGGGGACCGGACGCTGGCTCATGCTCGCCGGCCTGGGCGGCTGGCTCGGCTACCTGATCTTCTCGCGTCTCGTGCTGCTCATCGACCGGCTCGCCTTCCTCATCGGCGACTGGCTGGGGCTGATGTCGTGACCGAGATCAGCACCGAGCTCGCGCTGCTGGTCGACGTGGGCTCGGCCTGGGCCAAGGCCGGTGTCATTGGGCGCGTGCGCGGGCGATGGCGCCTGGTGGCCCATGCGGCACAGCCGACCGCCTGGGGTTCGGCCGAGCTGCGGCGCAGCCTTATCCAGCAACTCAATGCGGCCGGCGACCCACGGCTGGCGGACCGCTACGACGAACTGCTGGCCGGTGCGAACCGGATCGAGTGCCACACTGCCCGTCAGCCTGGACGGCTGGCGGTCGTCGCGGTTTCGCGTGAGCTCTCGGGCAGCACTGCGCGTCGTGCCGCAGAGGCGGCCGGGTGGCAGGTGACCGTGCTCGTGACGCTCGACGACGGCCGATCGCTGGCTGAGCGCCTCGCGACGCTCCAGGCCGCCGAGGTCGATGCATGGCTCGTGGCCGGCGGGTTCGACGACGCGCGCAGCCCACGGGCGCTGGAGGCGGCGGCCCTGGTGGCATCGGCGCGGATGCCCGATGGTGGCCCCGTCATCTGGGCGGGCTCGGCGCAGCTCACGAACGAGGTCATGCTGCTGTTCGAAGGTGGGGCGGTGTCGGCGGTGGCCAACCCCCGGCCGGACGCGAAGCGCGAGGAGCCGGGACCGTTGCGCGATCGGCTCCAGGCGATCCTCCGCCAGTCCGTGGCGCCCGAGGATGAAGCACACCTGTCGACGACCGCCTTTGCCCGTGCGGTCGGCGTCATCGCGGCCGATGGTGGGCTGCGGGTGCTGGCCGTGGACCTCGGTGCACGAGGCGGCGTTCGCGTCGTCGCCGAGCCTGACGGCACCACATCAACCACCGTGCATTCGAGCGGGGGCCTGGCGGGCGCGACGCTGATGCCCGGGGCGGCTGGGCGGGTCGCGCGGCTGGCCGGTGATGCCGGCGATGAGGCCGCCGTGGCCGATGTGCTCCAGACCCTTCGCGCACGGCCGGCCAGCCTACCGCAGACGCCCGAGGAGCTCAGCGCAACCCAGGTTGCCGCTCGATTGCTGATCGGCGCCATGGTCGAGGATCCCGCGACCGATCCGGTCGACCTCGTCATCGGCGCCGGACTGACGATCGCGGGCGCCTCGCACCCCGCGCAGGCTGCGCGCATGCTGCTCGACGGGGTCCGACCCATCGGCATCACGCAGCTCGCGGTCGACTCCGGCTCGGTCCTCGGCCCGCTCGGCTCGCTCGGTGACGACGAGATTGGTGAAGGGATGACGCTCTTGGCCGATGACCTCCTGCTGCCGCTCGGCACAGCCGTGGTCTGTCGCGGGGGGGAACCCGGGAACGCCGCCATGCGCGTCACCGTTCATCGGTCCGGCTGGCCCACGCCCTCGCCGGTGGAGGTCCGCGTCGGCCAGCTCCAGATGGTCCCGCTGGGACGTGGACAGGAGGCGGAGCTCCTCATCGAGCCCGCCGCCGGCATCAGCCTTGGAGCGCCTCGCCGCTCCTCGCGCATCCAGGCGCGCGCGACCGGGGGGGCGGTGGGTCTCATCCTGGATGCGCGCGGCGTGCCGATCGTGCTGCCACGCCGCGGCGACGACCGGCGGGCGGTGCTTGCCGGCTGGCGCGATGCACTCATGCGCGAAACGGAGCGGATGGCATGAGCGTCACGCATCGCGTGCGCCTGCCGGTCGGCGCCACCACGCTGGTCGAGATCGGGCATCTGGTGGAGCCGGCCGAGGTGCTTGCCACCCGCCGTCCGCCCGGCGGCGGCACCAGCCTCCCCGTCGCCTCGCGCCTGCACCGCTCCGCCGCCGAGGCGGTCGATCTGCTCAGCGTTCGACCGGGGACCGTCCTGGAGGCCGGTGAGAGGCTGGCGGAGGACGGCAACGGGCGCGAGGTGCTCGTGCCGCATGCCTGCCTCTTCCTCGGCTACGACGCCGACGATGGCACCGCCCTCATCGCGCCATTGGGCGCGACCGAGCCAATTCTCGGCCATGTGCGCGGCGAGGTCATGAGCGTCGAGGCGGAGGCGATCGAGATCCGCGTCGCGGGTGCGCTCGTCGCCGGTGTTGGTGGCAGCGGCCCCGCCGTTCACGGTGAGCTGCGGATGGCCGTCAACGAGCCGGGCGAGGAGCTGCGCGCCGGCGCCATTGACGTCGGCGCCACCGGCAGGATCGTCGTCGGCGGTTCTCGGGCCTCGGCCGAGACGTTGACGCGGGCACGTGCCATGGGCGTGGCCGGCATCGTGCTCGGTGGCGTGCTCGACAAGGAGCTGCGCGACTTCGAGGCCACGCAGTTGCGCCGGCGCGAGGTCGGCGGCGTGCGCGGTGACTTCGCGATCGTGATGATCGAGGGTTTCGGCAAGGTCGGGCTGGATGCCCATCTGTTCGCCTGGTTCCAATCGCACGAGGGCCGCCTGGCAAGCCTCTTCGGTGACGCCGGGCGTCTCTACGTGTACGACGCCGATCCGCCGCCCGCGCGGCGCGCGCTGGCGCGGGTGGGCGACCGTGTGATCGCGCATCGTCGTCCATTCGCTGGATGGGGCGGCGAGCTCGTCCGGGTGCTCGACCTGCCTCACGCGACGCCCGCCGGCGTGGCGGCCCGGTCGGGTCTCGTGCGCTTCGAGGATGGTCGCAGCGCGATCGTCCCGCTCGCCAACCTCGAGGCCACCGAACCACGCGACGGCGACTGAGCTCCGTCTTCCTATACTGCCGCCATGGACCGATCCACCGCCGCAGCCCTGCCGCGCGGCTGGATGCGCAGCGATGGCCCCGATTCCACGCGCGCCATCGGCCGAGCCCTGGGACGGGGCGCGACAGCGGGCACGGTGCTCGCCCTGGTCGGCGAGCTCGGTGCCGGGAAGACACAGCTTGCCAAAGGTGTCGCGGACGGGCTCGACGTCCCTGGCGTCGTCAACAGCCCGACCTTCGTGCTCATGAACGAGCACATCGGGCGCCTGCGGCTCTTCCACATCGACGCGTATCGTCTCGGCGGCCCCGAGGAGGCCATCGCAGCTGGCCTGATCGACGACCGGCAGGCCGACGGCGTGGTCGTGGTCGAATGGGCCGACCGGCTTGCCGGCTGGCTCCCGGCTGAGCGGCTTGAGATCACCCTCCTCGCGCCCGTGTCTGATCCGTGGGTGCGTGAGCTGCGCTGGGAGGCCCACGGCGAGGCGCATGAGCAATTGGCGGCCTCGGCGATGCGCGGCCCGTGATCATCGGCATCGACGGGGCGTCGACCGATCTGTCCCTGGCGCTCGCGGAGCCGGATGGCGCCGTGATCGAAGAGGTCGCCTGGACCACCCTCCAGCGGCAGTCCGCCGAGCTCCTCCCGCGCCTGCTGGAGCTCATGGAGCGCAACGGGTGTGGCTGGGACCAGGTCTCGGCGATTGCCGTGGGCACCGGGCCGGGATCATTCACCGGCCTGCGCGTGGCGATGGCGCTGGCGAAGGGGCTGGCGGTGGCCCTCGGACTCCCGATCGTGGGCGTCCCGAGCCTGGAGGCGTGGCTGGAGGCCCAGACCGACGCGGTTGCCGCCATCGCGCGAGCAGGCGCGCGTGAGGCGTACGTGCTCACTCGCGAGGCGTCGGCGCCGGTCATCGCGGATCGCGACGCGCTGCCCGATGTGGCCGTAGTTGCCCCGGCAGAGCTTGCCGCCGCATTCGGGCTCGCCGACGTCCGCCAACCTCGCGCCGCCGGCGTCATGGCCCGCCGTGCCGCGACGCGGCTCGCCGCCGATCCGGGCGGTGATGACGTGCGCACCATGGAGCCGATCTACCTGCGAGCGCCGCGCGGCGTGACCACCGCCAGCGAGGGCCAGGTGAAATGGCTCTGACCGCCCGCGTGGTCGTCGGCCCCATGCGCCCCGATGACGTCTCCGCCGTGCATGAGATCGAGCGGCTCAGCTTCAGCACGCCGTGGCCCGCCTACGCCTTCGAGCAGGAGCTCAAGGGCAATCGCCTGGCGCACTACGTCGTGGCGCGCGCCGGCGAGCGGGTCGCGGGGTTCGCCGGCATGTGGCTCATGGTGGACGAGGCGCACATCACGACCTTCGGCGTGCATCCCGACTGGCGCCGCCAGCGGATCGGGCGCCAACTGCTCCTCAACCTCCTCGACCTGGCGGTGTCCATCGGCGCCCGGTGCATGACGCTCGAGGTGCGGCCCTCAAACGAGGCCGCCCAGGCGCTCTATCGGGCCTTCGGCTTCGAGGTCGTCGGCCGTCGAGCGCGCTACTAAACCGATGACAACGAGGACGCGCTGGTGATGACCACGCCGGCGCTCGCCGAGGCGCGCATGCGCGAAGTGGTCGACCTCGAGCGCAGGCGCCTGTCCGAGTGAGTGGCCCTCGAATCCTGGCCATCGAGTCGTCGTGCGACGAGACGGGCGTGGCCGTCGTCGTCGGCGGTCGGCGCATCGAGGCCAACCAGGTCGCCTCGCAGGTCGCGCTGCATGCCGTCACTGGCGGCATCGTTCCCGAGATCGCGGCGCGCCAGCAGTTGCGCTGGATCGTCCCGACCCTGGAGGCCGCGCTGGCCGAGGCGGAGGTCGGCTGGGACGACCTCGACGCGGTGGCCGTGACCTACGGCCCCGGGCTCATCGGCTCGCTGCTGGTGGGGGTCAACCTGGCCAAGGCGATCGCGGTTGTCCACGACCTGCCCCTCGTCGGCGTCAACCACATCGAAGGCCACATTTACGCCAACTGGCTGACCGATGCGGGAGCGGATGTGCCCCTGCCGACCGAGCCCGGCTTTCCGCTCCTGTGCCTGGTGGTGAGCGGCGGTCATACGCAGCTGGTGCTGATGCACGACCACGGGCGGTACACCCTCCTCGGCCAGACCATCGACGACGCCGCCGGCGAGGCCTTCGACAAGGTCGGCCGGCTGCTCGAGCTGCCGTATCCCGGCGGGCCGGCCATCTCAGCCGCCGCGGTGGGGGCCACCCCCGCCACCCGCTTTCCTCGCGCGCGGACCGACGGCGCGTACGACTTCAGCTTCTCGGGCCTCAAGACGGCCGTCCTGCGCGAGGTCAACGGCTATCGCGAACGGGGGGAGCCGATCCCCGTCGACGGCATCGCCGCCGCGTTCGAGGAGGCGGTGGTCGACGCGCTGGCCACGAAGACGCTGCGGGCGGCCCGCGACCACGGCGTGGCGGCCGTGGCGCTCGGCGGAGGCGTGGCCGCCAATCGCGCGCTGCGCGCAACGCTGGACGAGCGCCTGCGGGCCGACGGGATTGCGCTGCGGGTCCCGCCGCCGGCATGGTGCACCGACAACGGCGCCATGATCGGCGCTGCGGCCGGCTTTCGCTACGCGGCCGGCGACCGATCCGGCCCGGCCCTGGAGGCCATCCCGAACCTGGCGTTGCCGTGGCTGGAGCGCGCATGACCGATCCGCTGGCCCCCGAGCGCCTGGTGCCGCCGACGCCGGGACAGCTCCGCCGCCTGATGGGCAGCCAGCGGCTGCGGCCGCGAAAGAGCCTCAGCCAGAACTTCCTCACCGATCCGGCCGTGCTCGACGCCATCGTGGAGGCGGCGGAACTCGAACCGGGCGACCGGGTCGTCGAGATCGGTCCGGGCCTGGGCGTTCTCACGCGGCGGCTGCTGGCGGCGGGGGCATCGGTCACCGCGGTCGAGGTTGACTCTCGACTGGCTGAGTACCTGCGCGCCGAGCTGTATGGCGTCGAGGGCTTCGAGCTGATCGAGGCTGATGCGCTGTCGCTGCATCAGCGCGAGTTTTTCCCGGGAGAGCCGATCAAGGTCGTCGCCAACATCCCGTACCACATCACCAGCCCGCTGCTGCATGCCTTCCTGGAGGGGGAGCGGCCGCCCGAGCTCATCGTGCTGCTCGTGCAGCTGGAGGTCGCGGAGCGCGTGGCGGCGCCACCGGGGCGGATGAGCTACCTGTCGGTCTTCGCGCAGAACGTCGCCGTTGCCGAGGTGGTGACGCGCGTGCCGGCGGCGGCCTTCGAACCGGCTCCCGAGGTCGATTCGGCCGTGCTCCGCCTGCGACGGCGCGAGGTGCCGACCGTGCCGGCGGGGGAGGAGCGCGAGCCGTTCTATCGGATCGTGCAGGCCGCCTTCCGCCAGCGCCGCAAGCAGGTCCACAACGGCCTCTCGCGCGAACTGCCCGTCGATCGCAAGCAGGTCGAGGCGGCTCTGGCCGGCTGCGGGGTCGACCCGGAGCGACGGCCCCAGACGCTCACGCTCGCCGAATGGGCCTGCCTGACGGCGGCGCTCGCGCCGCAACTGTGAGCGTTCCCCTGCGCATCGATGCGCCGGCCAAGCTCAACCTGTCGCTGCGCGTCGTCGGCCAGCGCGAGGACGGCCTCCACCTGCTCGATACCGAGCTCGTCCTGCTCGAGCTGGCGGACCGGCTTCTCCTCCAGCCCGGCTCAAGCGGACTGCGGGTCACCGGCGAGACGTCCGCGGCGATGCCGGTCGACGCGCGCAACCTCGCCTGGCGCGGCCTGCTCGCCGGTCTCGAGCGCGAGCCGGACCTCGCGTGCCTGACGCTCGAAAAGCGAATCCCATCAGCGGCCGGGATGGGTGGTGGGTCCTCGGACGCCGCCGCGGCCTGGCGCCTGGGACGCGCCTGGCGCGGGATGCCGGGCGACGCGACCGACGCGACCGACGCTGATCTCGTGGCGTTGAGCCGCATCGGCGCCGATGTGCCATTCTTCGCGGCGCAGCATCCGGCGGCCCGTGTCGGCGGCATCGGCGAGCGGATCTCGGCACGCCCGGCCGTCGAGAGCCACGTTGTCCTCGTGCATCCGCCCTTCGGCCTCTCGACCGCAGCCGTCTTCGCCGACCTCCGTCCGCACGAGTGGGGGCGGGGCGAGAATGACCTGTTGGCCCCGGCACGCCGGCTGCGTCCCGAGCTCGACGACCTGTTCGCCGTCGTCGTCGCGGCGGGGGGCGAGCCACGTCTCACCGGCTCCGGTCCCACCGTTTTCAGCCTGGGCGACGACCCCGAGCGCGCCGCCTCGGTCGCGCAACGGCTCGCGCGCGGTGGCGTGCGTGCCACCATCACGCGGACGCGGACGACTCCCACCAGCATCGAACGTATCGAGGAGAGCTCCACATGACCACCCGCCAGGCGATCAGCACCGATGCGGCGCCTGCGGCCGCCGGCCCCTACAGCCAGGCGATCCGTGCCGGCGACCTGGTCTTCACCGCCGGCCAGCTTGGCCTGGACCCGGCGACCGGCGAGTTCGCCGCCGATGACGTCGCCGGGCAGGCGGAGCGCGCCATCGGCAACCTCGACGCCATCCTGCGAGCTGCCGGCAGCGGGCTGGATCGGCTGGTGAAGGTGACCGTCTTTCTGGCCGACATCGGTGACTGGCCGGCCGTCAACGAGGTGTACGGCCGCCTTCTCCCGGAGCCCTACCCGGCGCGCAGCGCCTTCGCCGTGAAGGACCTGCCCAAGGGCGCCCGCGTGGAGATCGAGGCCGTCGCCACGGTCGACGCCGGTTGACGCTGCGAATCGGCCGCATCTACCATCGCGCAACGTGTCTGCACAATTGACCGCCCCCGCGGCCATCGTCCTGGCTGCCGGCCAGGGCATCCGCATGCGCTCGCGCATCCCGAAGGTGCTGCACCCGCTCGCCGGACGGCCGCTGCTCGACCACGTGCTGGACGCCCTCGCGGCGGCCGGCGTGGATCGTCCCGTGGTCGTGACCGGGCACGGAGCTGATGCGGTCGAGCGGCACGTCTCCGGGCGCGCTAGCACCGCCCGCCAGGAGCCGCAGCGCGGGACCGCCGATGCGGTGCGCATCGGTCTCGAGGCTGTTTCGGCCGATGCGGCTGTGGTGCTGGTGACGATGGGTGACGCCCCGCTCCAACCGCCGGAGCTGTACGCGACCCTGCTCGACGAGCAGGGTTCGAGCGGCGCCGCCGTGGTGCTCGTGTCGGCCCGCATGCCGGACCCGGCAGGATACGGTCGGATCGTGCGCGACCAGGACGGCGGAGTGCGGGCCATCGTGGAGGAGCAAGACGCGGACCCCGCGACCCGCGCGCTCGACGAGATCAACGTCGGTACCTACGCCTTCGACGCGTCGTGGCTGCGCCAGGCGATCGGCCGCGTGCAGGCATCCGCGTCGGGCGAGTACTACCTCACCGATCTCGTGGCGCTGGCGAACGACGACGGCAGGCCGGTCGGCGTCGTGCTCGCCGCCGACGCGGCCGACGTCATGGGCATCAATGATCGCGTCGCCCTGGCGGTGGCCGAAGAGCGCATGCGGCGCCGCATCGCCGAGACGCACATGCGCAACGGGGTCACCATCGTCGACCCGTCGACCACCCGCATCGACGCCGGCGTCGAGATCGGCCAGGACGCGCGCATCGAGCCGTGGACCATCCTGGAGGGGTCGACCGTGATCGCGCAGGACGCGGTGATCGGGCCGAACGCGCATCTGCGCGACAGCCGCATCGGTCCGCGCACCCGGGTCTGGGCCAGCGCGGTCGAGGAGTCGACGGTGGCGGAGGACGTGCGGATCGGTCCATTCGCGCACCTGCGTCCGGGCTCGGAGGTCGGCGCGCGATGCCGCATCGGCAACTTCGCCGAGATCAAGAAGAGCCGCCTGGGTGCGGGCACCCAGCAGCATCATTTCAGCTACCTTGGCGACGCCGAGATCGGCGAGAACGTCAACGTTGGGGCCGGAACCGTCACCGCCAACTTCGACGGGACGGCCAAGCACCGCACCGTCATTGGCGATGGCGTCAGCCTGGGGGTCGATACGATGATGGTCGCACCGGTGACCATTGGCACCGGCGCCACCACCGGCGCCGGATCGGTCGTCACGCGCGACGTGGCACCGGGCAAGACCGTGGTCGGCATCCCGGCCCGACCGATTGAGCTCAGGCGTCGTTCCAAATCGCCGGCCGATGCCGGCTCGCCCAGCGCCGGCGAGGCGCCCGTCCCATCCGGGGCGGATAGGAAACCGTAGAGGAGGCAGAACCAGCTCCGCCCATGCCAGAAGGCAGTAGTACCACCGGCAACCCGGTCCGATGATCGAGCAGCTCCTGGTTGTCGTCACACTCATCCTCGTCGGCGGCTTCTTCGCCGCCAGCGAGATGGCCCTCATCACCGTCAAGCGTCATCGTCTGAGCCAACTGGCCGACGACGGCAATGGCTCGGCCCGCGCGGCGCAGCGGCTGGTCGAGGATCCGGGCCGTTTCCTCGCCACGATCCAGATCGCCATCACCTTCCTCGGCTTCCTGTCCGGCGCCGTCGGTGCGGTGGCCTTCTCGTCGGGCCTCGCCGATCTGATCAAGCGCATCGAATGGATCTGGCTCCAGGAGGCCGCCGATACCATCGCCTTCGTCTTCATGACCCTCGTCATCGCGACGGCTTCGATCATCGTCGGCGAGCTGGTTCCGAAGACTCTGGCCCTCAACTTCCCCGAGCGCCTGGCGCTCGCCGTGGCGCGCCCCATCGGCATCATCGAGCGTCTCCTCTCGCCGATCGTGTGGCTCGTCTCGCGCAGCAGCGGGTTGCTCGTGCGCCTGTTCGGCGGCAAGGAGAAGCCGCAGGGCGGTTATCTCTCGATGGAGGAGCTCAAGCTGCTCGTCGAGACCGGCTCCGAGCAGGGCGGCATCGAGGAAGAGGAGAAGGAGATGATCCACGGGGTCATCGAGCTCGGGGACAAGCGCGTCCACGAGGTCATGGTCCCGCGCATCGGCATCCGCGCCGTCAACGTCGACGATCCGCTCGACGAGGTGCTCGAGATGATCATCGCCGCCGGGCACTCCCGGCTGCCGGTCTTCGAGGAGAGCCTCGACAACATCGTGGGCATCCTGTACGCCAAGGACCTGCTGCCCTATCTGAAGGGCAACGCTCGCGCGAACGGCCAGATCGACATCCGAGCCCTCGTCCGTGCCCCTGTCTACGTCCCCGAGTCGAAGGCCGTCGACGAGCTGCTCCACGACATGCAGACCGCCAAGCGGCATATCGCCATCGTGGTCGACGAATACGGCGGCACGGCAGGGCTGGTGACCATGGAGGACGTGGTCGAGGAGATCGTGGGCGAGATCCAGGACGAGTACGACACGGAGGAGGCGATGGTCGAGGACGCCTCGACCGATGACGAGCTCATGTACCGGCTCGATGGGCGGGTCAGCATGGACGACCTGCGCGACCTGTTCGACATGACCGATGACGACGAGCCCGACGAGGAGGCCTATGACACCGTGGGCGGCTTCGTCGTCCACCGTGTCGGCCGCATTCCATTGCCGGCGGCCGAGATCCCGTTCCGCGACGGCGTGCTCATCCGAGTCGAGGCCGCCGAGCCGCGTCGCGTGGCCCGCGTCGTCGCCTCGCGTCCTCGCCGGGCCGATGAGCGAGAGCCGAACACCCCCTCCGACGAATCGGAATAGCCCCTGCTTCGGCCGATACATCGGCGCCGCGTCGCGTGGCAACGACCTCATGACACGTCGGCGATAGATCGACCCTTCGGCGGTCAGACGGCGATTACCGAGCGGACGAAGGCGGCCAGGTCACCCTTGCGATCGGGCGGGCAGGGGAGCTGCTCGAGGTGCGCGAGGGCCAGGTCACGGTAGCGCCGCGCCTCGGAGAGCGCGTGCTCTCGGGCGCCTGATCGCTCGAGGACGGCGAGAACCTCGCCCACTTGATCGTCGGACAGAGCGTCGTCGTGCGGTCCGCCGTGAGCGTAGATCTCGCGCAGCCGGGCTTGGTCCGCATCGGTGGCGTGCTCGAGGGCCCAGACCACCGGCAGGGTCTTCTTACGCTTGCGCACGTCGCCGGCCTCTGGCTTGCCGGAATCGGCGGACGCCCAGAAGGTGCCCTTGACGTCATCGGCCATCTGGAAGGCCATGCCGAGGTCATACCCGAAGCGCCGGTACGCCTCGACGACATCGGCATCATCGCTGGCGAGGATGGCTCCGGCCTGGACCGATGAGCCGAGCAGGGCCGCCGTCTTCTTGCCGATCATCTCCATGTAGGCGTCCACGCTGACGTCGTCCTGGCGCTCGAAGATGATGTCGAGGTACTGGCCCTCGCACAGTGCCAGACAGGTCTCGTCATAGACCCGCATGAGCTCGAGCACGCGCTTCTCGCTGAAGCCGTCATCAAGGAGCCGATACAGCGCGAGCCGGCTCAGTGCGAAGAGGGCGTCGCCGGCGTTGATGGCGAGGGGAATGCCCCAGATGGCCCACAGGGTCGGCCGGTGCCGGCGCTCGCGGTCGGCGTCCTCGATGTCATCGTGCACCAGGCTGAAGTTGTGCCCCAGCTCGACGGCCGCGGCGCCGGGCAGCGCGGCGTCGTAATCGCCGGTGAGCGAGTGGTACGCCAGCAGACCGAGCAGGGGACGCAGCCGCTTGCCGCGCGCCCCGTCGACGGCATCGAGGCCCAGGTGATAGGCGAGCATCTCGTACAGGGGCCGAGCGTGTCCGCCGCGCTCGTTGAGGACGCGCGACATCTCTCCATCGATCTGATCGATCTGGCGCGTAAACTCGATCCTGATGTCCACGCCCGAAGGGTACCCGACCTCCTCGACGAGCCGAGTCATGCGGCGCGACGCGCGTTGCTGCTCACACAATTCATGATACTCGAATGTAGCAAGTTACGTTCCATGGACCGATGAGCCCGCGACCGCGCGTCTACAAGACGGAGGCCATCGTGCTGCGCACCATGGACCTTGGCGAGGCGGACCGCGTCCTCACCGTGCTGACGCCACGCTTGGGCAAGCTGCGCGTCATCGCCAAGGGCGTGCGCCGTCCACGGTCCCGGATCGGCGGTGCGCTCCAGCCGTTCAGCGACGTCCAGCTGGTGCTGGCCGTTGGGCGCACCTTCGATGTCGTGACATCATCGTCGCTCGAGGATCCGCATCTCGGCCTGCGCAACGACCTGCATTCGACGGCCGCCGCCTGGTACGTGGTCGAACTGGCGGATCGTTTCTGCGAGGGAGCCGCCGACTCCCACGAGGCGTTCCGGCTCCTGGCCCAGGCACTCTCCGCCCTCGATGCCGGTTCAGAGGTCGCCCGCGAGGTGGTGGCGCGCTGGTTCGAGCTGGCGCTCCTGGACGCCATGGGCTTTCGGCCCGAGCTCGCGCGCTGCCTCGAATGCGCATCGCAGATCGAGCCGGAAGGCAACGCGTTCTCGCCCGTCGGCGGCGGCGTCCTGTGCCCGCGATGCCGGCATGCGGCGCATGGCGCGCGCCCCGTCTCGGCCGATGCGCTGAAGATCCTTCGTCATCTCCAGCGCTCGCCGCTGGTCGGCGTGCTGCAACTTCGCGTCGCGTCCGCACTGCACCGCGAGGTGGAGCGGCTTCTCCACGCGACCGTCTCCGCCGTCATCGAGCGCGAGCTGCGCTCGCGCGACTTCCTCGACGAGATCGCCGGCCGCGAGGCGGCGTCCGCTGCTGCAGAGGTGCCGGTCGGCCCTTGACGGGTGTGCCTGGGTCGGTCCTTTCATCTCAGATTCTCACCGGCAGAGGAGTAGATCGGATCCAGGGCTCTGAATCGTGCCGGATTCTCACGCTGAGAGAATTGACAACGGTAGGCGCCGCCGCCCACGCTCACGGCTGCCGGGCCGCGCAGGCGGGCGCCGGGGATACTGCCGCTTGCCTTCCCTGCATGAGAATCTGATAGGAATGTCGCCGGTGCGGCCCGTTCCTTCAGGTTGCGGCGGTGCTTCGTCGGCTCGGATACAACCGCGGTACCCAACCCTCGGCTAGACTCGACCACCCCATCGGTCAACATTCGTCGCACCTGAGGAGCCGCCGTTCACCGTGCCAGCGCCGAACTTCGACGTCATCGTCAGCCTCGCCAAGCGCCGCGGCTTCGTCTTTCCCTCCAGCGAGATCTACGGCGGCATGGCCGGTTTCTGGGACTGGGGTCCGCTGGGGGTGGAACTCAAGAACAACGTCAAAGCGGCGTGGTGGCGCCACATGGTCCAGATGCGCGACGACGTCGTGGGCCTCGACGCGGCGATCATCATGAATCCGCGCGTGTGGGAAGCATCGGGCCACGTCGCCGGCTTCAGCGACCCCATGGTCGACTGCCGCAACTGCAAGCTGCGCTTCCGCGAGGACGACCTCAAGGGCAAGCCGTCCGAGATCGCCTGCCCCAGCTGCGGCACTCGGGGCTCCCTGACCGATGCGCGCCAGTTCAACCTGATGTTCGCCACTCACGTCGGGCCGGTGGTGGAGTCCGCATCGGTCGCCTATCTGCGTCCGGAGACGGCCCAGGCGATGTTCGTCCAGTTCGAGAACGTCGCCACCTCCATGCGTCGCAAGCTGCCGTTCGGAATCGCCCAGATGGGCCGATCCTTCCGCAACGAGATCACGCCGGGCAACTTCATCTTCCGCTTGCGCGAGTTCGAGCAGATGGAGATGGAGTTCTTCGTCCACCCTCGCGACGAGGATGAGTGGTTCGCCCACTGGGTCGACGTCCGCCACCGCTGGTGGACCGATGTGCTCGGCGTCGACGGCGGCCGACTGCGCCTGCGCCCGCACGAGGCCGATGAGCTGAGCCACTACTCGAAGCAGACCACCGATATCGAGTACCAGTTCCCGATCGGCTGGTCCGAGCTGGAGGGTGTGGCCGACCGCACCGATTTCGACCTGCGCGCCCACGCGGAAGGCAGCGGCAAGAAGCTCGAGGTCTTCGACGAGGCGTCTGGCGAGCATCTTGTTCCGTACGTGATCGAGCCGGCGATGGGCGTCGAACGGGCCGTCCTGGCCGTCCTGGTGGATGGCTATGAAGAGGAGCAGTTGGCGAAGGAGAAGCGGGTCGTGCTGCGGCTGCGGCCCGAGCTGGCGCCGGTCAAGTCCGCCGTCCTGCCGCTCCTGCGCAACCGGCCAGAACTCGTCGAGCGCGCTCGGCGGTTGACCAGCGACCTGAAGCAGCTCGTGACGGCCATGTACGACGACACTGCCTCGATCGGGAAGCTGTATCGACGCCAGGACGAGATCGGGACGCCGTTCTGCGTCACCGTCGATCCCGAGTCGCTCAACGACGGCGCCGCGACCATCCGCGAGCGCGACTCGATGACGCAGGAGCGGATCTCGCTTGAACTTATCCCACAACGGATCAGCGACCTGGTTGCCGGTCGCACGGTCTGGGAAGGCATCCCTCGGGCGGCCGCGGAGGAGGCCTGAAGTTGCCATCCACCGCTCACGTCGATGTTAGGCGAGTGAATCGGACCGTAACTCGCCAAGAAGCTGGGCAAATCTATGTCGCAGACGGCGTCGAACCGCTTCGACGCCGCCTAACGCCGATGACACCGGTGGATGGCAACTGTTTCCGCCGATGACCACCCTCGACGAGATCCATGCTGCCCATGAGCGCGGCGACCACGAGCTCGTCCTGCGCCTGACCGATGGCATCCTCGCCCAGCGCCCCGGTGACGACGCAGCGCATGAATACCGCGCCCGCGCATTCCTGGCCCTGGGCCGGCCGGACGAGGCGGAACACCACGCCGCCGATGCCGTTCGCCTGGACCCC
>JBDSGF010000003.1:0-5284 GCA_039919135.1 Candidatus Limnocylindria bacterium
CTGCCCGAGGCGACGCGCACGCGGGACGAGCTCCAGGAGCGCCTGGACCTGGCCAACCTCGCCCAGGCCGATGCGCTGGTGAGCATCCACATCAACTCGCCGTCGGAGGGCGGGCAGCGCATCGAGATCGCCTTCAGTGAGACTTTTTACACCGATGAGACCCCATGGGGTGCTGACGCGACGGCCCGACTGGCCGAGCTGGTTGAGGCGGGCGTCGTCGATCGGCTGGACACGCTGGCCACGTACGAGCGCGGTGACCGCGGCACCACCGCCCACAACTTCTTCCTCGTTGCGCCGCCGCTGCTCGAGGAGACCGCAGAACGGCCGAACCGATGGGCGCAGCCGACTCGCGGCGGCCTCATGCCGGTGGTGCTGGCGGAGGTCGGCTCGATCACCCTGCGAGCCGAGCACGACCTGCTGTCCTCGCCGCAGGGCCAGGACTCCGTGGCGGCGGGTCTGTTCGACGGCCTGGCCGCCTTCTTCGGCGAGCGCGAGCTCGCCGGACGCATCGGTCTGGCGGACGCTGGCCCGTCGCAGCCGATGCCTGTGGAAGGAGACGGTCCGATGTACTGGCCGCCCATCGCGCCTGACGGCCCCGTGAAGCTGCGCCTGACGAACACCGGCACGGCCGCCTGGGCATCGGGTATGGAACTCGTCGCCGGTTGGCAGGAGACGGATCAGCCGTACCTTGCCTTCGCGCCCGAGGAGCTTGCTCCCATCGACATCGGGGTGCCGGCGCTGGCACCGGGCGAGTCGGTCGTCTTGGACGTCACCCTGCCGTCCCCGCCGGCCGGCCGTGGCGTGGCTTGGATCTCACTATAGAGTGATGGCGAGACGCTCGCCGATCACGGGTCGTCGGCGCTTCAGCTGTCCAGCGGAGCGCCCTGAACCCGAACGCTCCGCACCGTTCCGCTCGGTCCGTAGGTACTCCCATGCCCTGTTCGGGATAGTAGGTTGCCGCGTCGGTTCGGCGCTGTTACCATGCCTTCCGCGTGAGGTTGGCCATCGGCCCCGGGGAGGATCTTCCGGATCGGACCGAAGGGAGACTCGTGCGGCAGCGTTGACCCTTGAACCCGTGTAGGCGGAGCTCGATTTCCTATTGCCTGATCTGAGACGGCTGTATCGCCGTATCACCGACAGCAACCTCCCGACACGAGTGATCGCCCACCTCTCCGTCGTCAGCCTGGTTGTCGCAGCTTCTGCCGCCAGCTACGCAGGCGCGCAGGGCCACGACGGTGCCGGACCATCCGCCGACCCCGGGTTCCTGTCGCTGGTGTCCAGCGTCCGCGGCGCGGCCGAGCCGAGCCAGGAGCTTGGCAGCACCTCGTATTCCGTCGACGCTCTGAGCGACGAGCGGTCCATCCTGCTCAACCGAGCAGCGCCCGCCGGCCTTCCCGGCAATGAGCCGATGCCGACACCGGTCCCGGTCGATCCTGACGCCACGCCCCTTCCCGCTCCCGTTGGCGTCGGCTCAACGGGCTCCGTTGGAGTCGGCGGGCTGTCCAACCGCTCGGCCGGGCCGTCGGCCACAGGTGGCCTCTTCTGGCCCGTTCCTGCCGGCTCCATCAGCCAGTACTACCACGCCGGCCACCTTGCGCTCGACATCGCTGCTCCATACGGGTCGCAGGTCGTCGCCGCGCAGGGCGGGACGGTGAGCTGGGCCGGATGGCGCAACAACGGCGGCGGCTACGTGATCAGCATCAACCACGGCAACGGCATTGCGACCGTCTACAACCACCTCGGTTCGATATGGGTCTCGCCCGGACAGTACGTCTCGGCCGGCCAGGGCATCGGCGGTGTCGGCTGCACCGGCATCTGCACCGGTCCGCACGTTCACTTCGAGGTCATCGTGAACGGCGTGATCGACAACCCGCTGCGACACCTGTAGCCCTTCGCGGGGCCGGAGCATATACGGTAAATACGCCGCGGCCTCCAGACGGTGGCCGCTTCCAGCCTCCAGCAACGCGCCGTATGCTCCAACCTCATGTTCGCTGATCGGGCCCGCATCCTGGTGTCCGGCGGCAACGGCGGCGACGGAGCCTCGACCATGCGGCGCGAGGCGCACGTCCCACGCGGCGGCCCCGACGGCGGTGACGGTGGAAAGGGCGGCAGCGTCGTCCTGGTGGTCGAGGCTGGCATGACGACCCTTGGCGACTTCAAGCGTCGGCGCCACTTTCGTGCGGAGGCGGGGGGCCGCGGCACCGGCCGCAGGTCGCATGGACGCAGCACTAGCGACGTCATCATCCGCGTCCCGCCCGGCACCGTGGTGCGCACCCACCCCGACGCCGAGCTCATCGGTGAGCTCATGGAGGCCGATGCGCGCCTGGTCGTTGCACGCGGCGGCCGCGGCGGGCGCGGAAACGCCCGCTTCGCGACCTCAACCAACCGCGCCCCGACGCACGCCGAGAAGGGCACCCCCGGCGAGGAGCGCTGGGTCGAGCTGGAGCTGAAGCTCATCGCCGACATCGGCCTGGTTGGCGCGCCGAACGCCGGCAAGTCGACGCTGCTGGCGGGGTTGACCGAGGCGCGGCCGGCGGTGGGCAGCTATCCGTTCACCACGGTCACGCCGAACCTCGGCGTCATGACCCTTGACACCGAAGGCGAGCGCAGGGCGGTCATGGCCGATGTGCCGGGCCTGATCGAAGGCGCTCACGAGGGCCGCGGCCTGGGCCATCATTTCCTGCGCCACGTCGAGCGCACCCGCGTCATCGTCGGGGTGATCGACGGCGCGGCACGCCACCCAATCGACGAATGGGAGGCGGTGGCAGAGGAGCTGCGGCTGCACGACCCGGCGCTCATGGAACGGCCGATGCCGCTCGTCGTCACCAAACTGGACCTGGCCGAGGTCCGCGAGCGCTGGCCCGAGCTGCGGAAGGCGCTGCGCAAGGCCGGACATGAGCCGCTGGCCGTCAGCGCGCACGACGGCACCGGCCTCGAGGCCCTCCGCGCAGCCCTGGCCAAGGCACTGGACGAGGCGTCGGTGCGTGACGTGGAGCGCGCCCCGGACGAGGAGATGCGCGTCCATCGGTTCGATCCGCTGGCCACCGGCTGGCAGGTCGTGGCGGAGGGTGGCGACCTGCGCGTGAAGGGGCGGGGGATCGAGGTCGCCGCCGCCCGCACGGACTTTGAAAACGAGGAGTCACGCGACCGCTTCTGGCGCCTCCTCGAGCGCCTGGGCATCGACCACGAGCTGCGAAAACAGGGTGCCGGCCCCGGGAGGATGGTGCATATCGGCCGCACCGAGCTCGAATGGGGCGACGAGTGACCACCGCCCTGTTCGCGGCGCCGGACGCCGCGCAGGCGCCGGAGCGAACGAAGGGGAGCCCGCGGCGCATCGGCATCCTGGGTGGCACCTTCGATCCACCGCATGTCGGCCACCTGTGGTTGGCGACGATGGCGGCGGATGCCATGAGTCTCGACCGGGTGCTCTTCATGCCCGCGGCACAGCCGCCGCACAAGCGCCGCAAGGGCGTGACGCGTCCGACCGACCGGCTGGTCATGACGCGGCTGGCCATCGCCGGCGACGACCTCTTCGAGCTGACGGCCATCGAGATGGAGCGGCCCGGTCCGTCGTACAGCATCGACAGCGTCGACGAGCTGGAGCGCACCTACGGGACCGATGCGCAGCTATTCCTGCTCATGGCCGCCGATTCGCTCAACAGCATCGACACCTGGCGCGAGCCCGATACGCTGCTGGAGCGCATCGAGTGGGTGGTGGGGCCGCGCCCCGGCAGTCCGCTGCCGGATCGGTCCATGCTTGAGGAACGGTTTGGCGCGAAGGCTTCGCGCATTCACCTGCTGGAAGGTCCGTCGCTGGATGTGAGCAGCTCCGACATCCGGCGCCGGGTGGCGGCGGGGCACGCCATCCGCTACCTTGTGCCGCGCGGCGTGGAGGAGCTCATCGCCCAGCACGGGCTCTACCGCCGCAGATGAAGGGGAAGCATATCCTGACCGATCCCGCACACGATTCGGAACACGATCCCGCACCCGATCCCGAGCGCGTCGAGATTCCGGCAGATGCCACCGAGCTTGCGCACAGGATCGTCGAGATCGCGTCCGACAAGAAGGGCAACGACATCCTTCTGTTGCGCACCGCCGAGCTGACCTCCATGGCCGACTTCTTCGTCATCTGCTCTGGCCGTTCGGACCGCCAGGTGCAGGCGCTGGCCGGCGCCATCGTGGACGAGCTTCGTGACGACGGCATCCGCCCGCTCGGCATCGAGGGGCGCCAGTCGGCGCGCTGGATCCTGCTCGACTTCGGCTCGGTCATCGTCCACGTGTTCGCCCCCGAGGAACGCGAGTTCTACGGCCTCGAGCGCCTGTGGAGCAAGGCCGCCCAGGTCGTCCGCGTCGTCTGAAGTACTGCCCGGGTTCTTCGCCGGGTGGCCCATCGGTCCCATTGAGAGGTCGTGGCCGGGTTCGCATGCTCGGGTCATGACCGCCCAGGCGCGACGTGCGCGACCAATCGAGACCTGCCGCTTCTGCGACGGGGCGCTGCTGACGAGCGTCTACGACACCGTCTTCCGCGACCCCGAAGCCGATGAGCGTCTCTTCTTCGCCATCCCCGGCGCGCTGTGCGTGCCCTGCCGCCAGCTGTACGTCGACCAGCAGCTGATCGGCATCCTGGGGCTGGACGGCGCGCGCTGCACGTTCGCAATCGAGTCGGACCGCGTGCTCCAGACCGGCCAGGCCGGTCAAGCTGGGCAGGCACCCGCCGCCTGAGATCCCGGCCGCCGCGCGGCGCTCTGCAGCTCCGGGCTTTCCTGTCGGATTCTCACCCCGGGACCGTTAGCGCAACATTCCGCCGGTTCCCGAGCGCGGAGTCATAGATTTGCGGGTCTTTGCCGCGAAAATCGTGGGAAATGGGCCTCGTTTTAGCGCATCTAGCTCTCTCCCCGTGAGAATCTGAGAGGAAAGCGGCCTTGGTCTACGAGCTCCGGGTCGCCAGCAGGTGCTCCCCCAGCCAGGCGACCAGCGCCGGCTCCTCGGCCATCACGTTCGTCTTGATGGCGAGGTCGGCCTCGAATAGACCGATGAGCATCGCCTCGAGCTCCTCGCCCCGGTAACGGCGCGCGGCGTCCACCAGCCGCTCCGCCATCCGCGCGTTGCCGCGCGCCACGCGCTTGGCGATCTCGTTCGGCGGCGTCTTGCGAGCCGCCAGGTCGCGCGCCACGATCATGTCGCTCACCCGCCTGGCCAGCGAGGCCAGGATGCGCAGCCCGGGTTGTCCCTCCGCCAGCGCTCGTCGCAGCGCCTCGGCCGCAGCGCCCGGCTCGCGCCGGTC
>JBDSGF010000004.1:0-2830 GCA_039919135.1 Candidatus Limnocylindria bacterium
GAGATGCTGCTCCGCCTGCGCGAGCGAATCGCCGAGGCGACACTGCTGGTGGATGCGCTGTTGGGCTCGGGTGCCTCCGGGCCATTGCGTGAGCCCATCTCGACGGCCGTGGATCTCATCAATGCCACCCGAACGCACGCGCAGGCCGCCGGACGGCCGGTTTCAGTGCTGGCGGTGGACACGCCGACGCGCATCGACCTCACCGGCGGTGCTCGCTCCACGCCGGTGGTGACGGCAGACGTGACGGTCACCTTCCATCGTGCCAAGGCGGGCTTCGCGTTGGACCGCGAGGCGCGGCGCCTGGCCGGCCGCTACCTGGTGGCGCCCATCGGCATCCCGCTCGAGGCGGAGGAGGGGATCGTGCCGCCGGACGGGGATTGGCCGCCGGGTCGCATCACCGAGATCACCTGGCAGGAGCCCGTCGAGCGGGCGGACGCGGCGCACCGGCCGGGCGGCGGGATCGCAGCTGGACCCGGGCGCACCGACTGACGCGGGCGGTCCGTCGCATTCCTATCAGATTCTCACGGAGAGAAGCGTAGCGCGACTCTCTCCGGCGCTCGGAGCGTGCGCGCGGAGGCGCTGAGGTGGTGAGAATCTGAGAGGATTCTCGGGCCTCGGCGGATCGGCTCGCGGCTCTCCGCGCTACGGAACCTCATAGCCGCGCTAACCTTTCCTCATGTTCGATTACGCCGAAGCCGCCGTTGAGGCGGCGCTGGGGGCCGGTGCCCGCTACGCCGACGCGCGGGTCATGGACCGCCGCCACGAGTCGATGAATGCCCGCAATGGCGAGATCGAGGGACTCGCGCAGGAAGGATCCACCGGGCTGGGCGTCAGAGCCCTCATCGGCTCCGGCTGGGGCTTCTTCTCCACCGCCGATCTCAGTACCGATGCGGCCAGGGCTGCCGGCGCCCAGGCGGCGGCCATTGCGCGGGCCAGCGCATCTGTGCCGGGAAAGGACCTGGAGCTCGCGCCGGTCGAGGTGCGCCAGGATCACTGGGAGAACCCGGTCGTCGAGGACCCGCTGTCCGTGCCGTTGGCAGAGAAGGTTGACCTGCTGGTCGCCGCGACGCGGACGATGCGCGAGCACGGCGCCGATGTTGCCATGGCGGGCTACGACGTCTGGGACACCACGAAGTGGCTCGCCTCGAGCGAGGGTCACCGCATTGACCAGCGCATCCGCGAGTGCGGCGCGCACATTGAGGCCACCGCCAACGGCGAGAGCGAGACGCAGCGGCGCAGCTATCCCGGTATTCGCGGCCAATACGGGACCCGCGGCTGGGAGCTGGTGCGCTCGCTCGACCTGGAGGGCAACGCCGCGCGCATTGCGGAAGAGGCGCGTGCCCTGCTCAGCGCGCCCGAGTGCCCGAGCCACGACGCCACCGACCTCATCATCGGCTCCGAGCAGATGGCGCTCCAGATCCACGAGTCGGTCGGCCACGCCGTGGAGCTCGACCGCATCCTGGGCTGGGAGGCGGCCTTCGCCGGCACCTCGTGGCTGGACCTGGCGCAGATCGGCTCACTCCGCTTCGGCTCCGACCTCATGAACATCACCGCCGATGCGACCCTCCCTGGCGCCCTCGGTTCATTCGGGTACGACGACGAGGGCACCCCGGCGCATCCGGTCGACATCGTGAAGGACGGCATCTGGGTTGGCGTGCTCTCCGGACGTGACTCCGCGGCCCTGGCAGGCCTGGCCGAATCCGGCGGCGCCGTCAGAGGAGACGGCTACAACCGCCTGCCCATGGTGCGCATGACGAACGTTGGCCTCCTGCCGGGTGAAAGCAGCCTGGAAGAGATGATCGCCGCCACCGACAACGGCATCCTGATGGACACGAACCGTTCCTGGTCCATCGACGACAAGCGCCTGAACTTCCAGTTCGGTTGCGAGATCGGCTGGGAAATCAAGAACGGCAAGCGCGGCCGGATGATCAAGAACCCGACCTACACGGGCATCGGTCCGCGCTTCTGGGGCTCGCTGGACATGCTGGGCAACTCCTCGGAACTGACCTTCTGGGGCACGCCAAACTGCGGCAAGGGGCAGCCGCAGCAGATCGGGCACACCGGCCATCCATCGGTGCCCTGCCGCTTCAACGGGGTCCGAGTGGGAGTTCGCGGATGAGCGACCAGCTCCTCGACATCTGCGAGCGGGTGCTTGCCAGGGTCGGGACCGATGCGGAGGCGGAGGTCACCGTCAGCGCCGGCACCGAGGCCCTGACTCGCTTCGCCACCAGCTTCATCCACCAGAACGTCGCCGATGCGGTCCAACGCGTGCACCTGCGCCTCGCCCTGGACGGCCGCGTCGCCGAAGCCACCGCCAACCAGACCGATGACGACGCGCTGTCGCGCCTCGTGCGCTCCACGCTGGACGCCGCCCGCCTGCAACCGGTCGATCCCGGCTGGCCGGGATTGGCCCCCGCCGCCGATGCGCCACCCGTCGATCATTGGGACGACGCGACGGCTGCCGCCGAGCCGAACGCTCGCGCCGGGCGGGTCGGCGCCTTCGTGAATGCCGCCGATGGACTTGAGACGGCGGGCTTCTGCTCGACCGAAGGCGTCACTGTCGCCTTCGCCAACTCGGCGGGCCACCGGCTGACCGGCCGCACGACCACCGCCCTCATGGACGGCATCGCGCGGACGCCCACGTCGGACGGGAGTGCCAGGGCTGCATCGGTCAGGCTGTCGGATCTGGATGGCTCGTCGGTTGGTGGCGACGCCACCCGGCGCGCGCGCGAATCGGCCGATGCGACCGACCTGGAGCCCGGCCGCTACGAGGTCGTGCTGTCGCCGTCGTGCGTGGTGAACATTCTCGGATTCCTGGCCATCTATGGCT
>JBDSGF010000005.1:0-4347 GCA_039919135.1 Candidatus Limnocylindria bacterium
GGTGACGAGGTACCAGCCGACCTCCTCCACCAGGATCGGTCCCATCACCACCCCGAGCTCAGCATTCAGTGGCAGCAGGCCGGTGACGATCAGGCTCGTCATCCCCGGCCGCTGGCGAACGCGGAGCCCGTCGATGGTCGTGACGATCAGTTCTCCCGCGCCGAAGTCGGGCAGGGCGGACGCGTTCGGCGTCAGGTCAGGCGTCGGGGTCGGCGTGGGTGATGGCGTCGGGACGGCGGTTGGTGTGGGCGATGGCGTGGGGCTTGGGCTGGGCATGGGCGTGCGGAGCGCCGGAAACGTGCATCCGACGATGACGATCAGGAGCGCCCAGGCGAGGGCGGCAGCTCGGCGATGGCTCCCCACGCAGCCTAGGGTAGCGGTTCATCGGAGTAGATCCGCGATCTCTCGCGCGTTTGTGGTGCCGTAGTTGGCATAGCAGTTGTTCATGAGGACGTGGATCTCGGGCACCTGCTCGGCGGCCTCGCGGATGCGAGGCACCCACTCCCCGAGCTCACCGGTGTCATAGAGGTAGCGGAAGCGCTCCACGACCGGGATGCCGGGCTTCTCCCACGTCTCGGTGCGTCGTCCGTGAAATCGGACAACCGCCAGCTTCGGCGAGGTGACGACGGTCATGGGCGGGACCGAAGACTTCGTCCCGGGCGGCGCGTCGACCATGACGAACGCAATCTGGTGGTCGGACAGGAAGCGCACTGTGCGGTCGCGGTGGCGCCCACCTCAACGATTGGGAACTGGTTAGCGTAGTACACGAGCCGATCCTCCGCCGACCCGGCATCGGGCGGGTAGAAGACGCCGGGCGCGGTCATGGTCGGATCGGTCCACGAAGCGGTGCCGATACGGACGCTGGCGCGTCCGAGCGTCAGGGGCTCGCGGGCGGCGGTCGCGCGTGCCTCGCCTCGCTCGCCGGCGGCTTCAGGTCCGGGGTCGTGCAGAGCGCTCTGGCTCATCGGTCCATCCTAGGACCGATACGTGACACTTGCCGTCAGCAACGTGGGTCGCCCGGTTGCTACTCCTGGCCGAGGGCGTGCCGGACCGATGCGGTCGACAGGACGACCATCACGACTGCCGCGGCGCCGAACCCGATGAGAAAGAGCGGGTGCCATTCGGCGGTCAAGACCGCGATGGCGGTGCCGATGGCAGCGATCACCTGGAGGTTTGCCGCCAGGGTCCAGGCCCAGGTGCGGCGGCGGCGGGCTCCACGGGAGGCGATGGCGGCGAAGATGGCGAACCCGACGGCGGCCGCGGCGGCGAATCGAACGGTCTCCTCGGCGGCACGCCCGGCGTCGCCGCCCAGGAAGTCGCGAAGGGCGGCGGCGAGCATGCTGAGCGCAACCGCGAGCACCAGCGTGGCGGCAGCCTCTCCGAGGAGCAGAGCGCGGAGCACTCCGACCATCGGCACGCGAGGAGCGGCGTCGATGGGCGCGCCGTTTGGGACGGTGACGGTCCGGGCCGCATTCATGACGCCAGTCTTCTCCGGCGGCGCACTCGACGTCAAGGCCGCAGTGCCGTGAGCGCGCCTAGGTCATTTGGCCGGGTCGGGGCATCGGTCGTGCATATCCACACACATGCAAGATGCCGGGCCCGAGCGCTCGCGTGCGCTGGCCGAGGTCGAAACGCTCGCCTGGCTGCTCGACAACAGCATCCCGGTGCCCGGCACCGGCGGGCGCCGGCTCGGGATCGACGCTCTCATTGGCCTGGTGCCGGTCATCGGCGACCTGATCAGCGGCGGGATGGGGCTGTTCGTGGTGTGGCGCGGCTCGCGGATGGGCCTGCCGCGCGTCGTGGTGGCGCGCATGCTCGCCAATTCGGCGCTGGACCTGCTGATCGGTTCGATCCCGGTCATCGGCGATGCGTTCGACCTGTGGTTCAAGGCGAACACGCGCAACCTCGGGATCATGCGGCGCCATGTCGAGCGTCCGGAGACGTCGACGCGAAACGAATGGCTCGTGGTCGGAGCGCTGATCGGCATCGTGCTGGCGATCGTCGTCGTCATCGGGTGGCTCATCGTCTCCGTCGTGACCGCGCTCACAGGCGCGACTGGCTGATGGGGATCGGTCAGGTATTGGCGCCGATGAAGGCGGCCACCTCGTCCAACGCGGTGTCCAGCACGGGGCCGACGCCGTGCCTCACCCGCGGATAGGTGATCAGCGTCGCGTTAGGCAGGAGCCGGACGGCCTCCCGCAACAGGTCGATGCGCGCGAACGGGTCCGACTCGCCCGAGAGGAGCAACACCGGGCAGCTGATCCGCGGCCAATGCGCGGTGCGCTCGACCCAGGCGTCGTGACGCCCGGGCGCGTGGAGTGGATACGAGAAGAGGACGAGCGCCGCGGGCGTGAGATCGGGCGCCAGGAGCGACGCGACCCGACCGCCGAACGACTGCCCGCCGATGACCGTGGATGTCGCATCGGGACCGATCGCCGCGCGGTACACGGGCACGGCGCGCTCCGCTATCCCGCGCGGCAATGCCACGAGCTCGACGGAGAAGCCGCGCGCCTCCAGGCCGGAGGCGTGCTTCGAAAGCTGCTGGGGGTTGCCCGATGCGCCGGGGGCCAGGAGGATGCGCGTTACCGCCATCGGCGAAGACTACGTCTCAGGCGTAGGCTGTGCGAATGACCAGTGACAGGATCACCAAGTCCGATGAGGAATGGCGGGCCGAGCTCAGCCCCGAACAGTTCCGCGTGCTGCGAAAGAAGGGGACCGAGGCTCCCTTCACCGGGGTGTACGCGGACGAGCACGGCTCCGGGATCTACCGATGCGCGGGGTGCGGCAATGGGCTGTTCGACGCCGCCACGAAGTTCGAGTCAGGCTCCGGCTGGCCGTCGTTCTACCAGCCCAAGGATCCGGCAGCCGTCGAGACGGAGACGGATGGGGCCTTCTTCATGAAGCGCACCGAGGTGCACTGCGCCCGCTGCGGCGGGCACCTGGGCCACATCTTCGACGACGCGCGCGATCAGCCCACCGGGCTGCGCTACTGCATCAACTCGGCCGCGCTGAAGCTCGACCCGAAGGATATCGAGCCGATGGAGCAGGTCTAGCGCCCGTCGGCCACGGCGCGCATCACCTTCGCCGCCGCGCGGCAGTCGTCGGCGGTCACGTCCATGTGCGTCACGGCCCGCACGACGCGCGGCCCGAACGGGTTGAGCAGGACGCCCCGCTCGCGGCAGCGCTCCACGAAGGTCGCGGCACCGGGGACACCCCTGCGCTCCACGAGCGCGAACACCACGATGTTGGTCTGGACCGTGGCGAGGTCGAGCTCGACATCGTCGCCGCGGAGCAGCTCGTCGGCCAGCAGGCGAGCGTTGGCGTGGTCGTCAGCAAGGCGGTCGACGTTGTGAGCCAGCGCGTATGAGCCGGCCGCGGCCAGGATCCCGGCCTGGCGCATGGCTCCGCCGGCCATGCGACGGTACCGATGTGCCTGACCGATGAGCTCCGCGGATCCGGCGAGCATGGAGGCCGCCGGCGCACCCAGCCCCTTGCTGAGCGACAAGCCCACGAGGTCGAAGCCGGCCGCCAGCTCCGCCGCCGGCCGGCCACTGGCGATCGCCGCGTTGAGCAGCCTGGCGCCGTCCAGGTAGGCGCGCAGGCCGTGCTCACGCGCGACGGCCAGTGAGGCGCGCAGCGCATCGGCGCCGAAGACAATGCCGCCGGCGCGGTTGTGCGTGTTCTCGGCGACCAGGAGCGTGGTGGGCGGGTAGACGATGTGGCCGCGGGGCTTGATGGCGGCGCGGACCGCATCGGCGCCGAAGGTGCCATCAGAGCCGATGACGCTGAACTGCACCCCCGCATTGGCACCGCCCGCGCCGGTCTCGTGCAGGACGAGGTGCGAGTCGGTCGGCACCAGCACGTCGTCGCCTGGTCGGGTGAGGGTACGGAGCGCGACCTGGTTGGCCATGGTGCCGCTGGGCAGAAACAGCGCCGCCTCCGTGCCGAGGAGCGCGGCCACCTCGTCCCCGAGACGGTTGACCGATGGGTCCTCGCCGTACTGGTCGTCGCCGACCTCGGCCTCGGCCATGGCGTGGCGCATGGCGGCGTTCGGGAGCGTGACAGTGTCTGAGCGCAGGTCGATCCGGTCGGGCATGCCGCCGATGATAGGGGAGCCCGTCAGGGTGCCGGCAGACGGCCTCGCGGACGCCGCGGGCGGCTGCGCTGGGCGATCGCGGCCAACCCAGCCGATGGGGGTGCGAATGAGCGTGGGGTTTCGCGCAGCCACTCGATGGCGGCTTCGAGGTCCTCCATGCAGAAGGGCTTCGCCAAGAGCTCTCGTACGCCCGGTTCTCGGTCGCTGATCCAGAGCATTCCGGCCATGTTTCTGTCTAGAGCAAGCCGGAT
>JBDSGF010000006.1:0-7722 GCA_039919135.1 Candidatus Limnocylindria bacterium
TAAGCGTCGATTCGAGGCTCTCACCGCCGGCATCTGCCAGCTCCTGGGTGACGACCGGGACGAGGTTCTGCGCGGGCGCGAGTCCGCCGTCGTCCTCCAGGAGAACGAGGTTGTTGCGCTCGATCTCCGGCTGCGTGGTGCAGACCTGGGCGACATCGATCTCGCCCGCGTTGAGCGCATCGGTGATGGCGGTGCTGCACGCGCCAAGCGTCTCGACCTCGAGCTCGTCGAGATTGATGCCGTACACCTCGTTCAGGCCCGGCCCGCAGTTCGGGTTGTCGGTGCACTCGACCGCCACGCCCCAGGTGAGCTGGTCGGCGACCTCGGCAAGGTCGCTCATAGTGGCCAGCCCCAGCTCATCGGCCGTCTCCTGCCGGACGGCGAAGCCGTCCGCATCGGTCCCCGGCGTGGGCTCGAACGCTACCAGCGAGAGCTCGCTGAGCGCCTCGTTGAGCGCCGTCAGCGTCTCGGTGACGTCGGAGGTCGGCTCGCCGCCCAGGGTCTGGCCCAGGTAGCCGCCGAGATACTCCGGCATCATGTTGATATCGCCGGACGTGATGGCCGTGTGGGTCACGTCGCGCGGACCCAGCTCGAGGTCACGCGTGACGGTGAATCCGGCGCCCTCGAGCGCTTGTGCGTAGATCTCGGCGACGACGGCCGACTCCCAGAAGGGAGCCGATGCGATGGTGATGGCCGGCAGCTCACCGGCCGGGCTGCCGCTGGCAGCTGAACTCTCGCCACCACCCGGCGAGCAGGCGCTGATGATCAGCGCGAGCAGCGCCGCCCCGGGGGCGAGCGTGCGGTGAATCCGCATTGGGTTCTCCTCGTGTGGATATGTCCCTGAGCCGCCCGTGCGGCGTGGCAGGGAAGCGGAGATTCTAGCAGCGGGCCTTGGCCCTGCCGAACGCCGGCTCAGCCGCCGGAGGTCGTGGGCAGCGCGGCCGGATTGTTCGCCGCGGTGCGATCCCCGCGCAGCCCGGGCGACGTCGCCGCGCGCTGAAGGAGGCCGAAGCCGATCTCCGTGCCGATGGCGAGCAGGGCCACCAGGAGCGCGGCGCCGAAGACCTGCACCTCGTTGCCGGTGTTGACGCCCGCCAGGATGAGGTGGCCCAACGTGCCGCCGCTGATGACCGCGGCCAGGGTGGCGGTCGCGATGACCTGGACCGCCGACGTCCGAATGCCGGCCAGAATGACGGGCAGCCCAATCGGGATCTCGAGCGCCGTGAGGATCTGGGTCTCGCGCATCCCCATACCGCGCGCGGCCTCCATGAGGTCACGGTCGACCTCGCTCAGCGCGACGTATGTGTTCAGCACGATGGGCGGGATGGCCAGCGCCACCAGCGCGATGAGCGACGGCCAGAATCCGAGCCCGAGGCCAAGCGACAGCGCCGGGACGAACACGATCCCCAGCAGGCCCAACGACGGAATGGCCCTACCGATGTTGGCGATGCTCACGGCCAGGACCGCCCCGCGGCCGGTATGGCCGATGACGAGTCCGACCGGCAGCGCGATCAGCGTCCCGACGGCCAGCGACGCCGCCGACAGCGAAACATGCTCCCAGAGTCGGCTCGGGATACCGTTGCGACCCGACCAGGTTTCCAAATTCGCGAACCAGGCGACGACCTCGCCGAAGAACTCCATTGGTCTACCCTCGCCGCCGTGCCCACGGCGTGAGCGCGCGCTGGACCGCCAACAGCGCGAGGTCCGCGATGACCGCCAGTCCGACGGCGAGGACGACGCCGGTGTAGGTGGCGGTCGGCCCGAACGGCGACGATCCTCGGTTGATGCCCAGGTTCACGATCAGGTACCCCAGGCCGCCCTGCCCGATGAGGGCGGTCACCGTGACGAGGCCGATGGTGGTCACGGTGGCGATCCGGATTCCGGCGACAATGACCGGCAGCGCCAGCGGCAGCTCGACGCGCCAGAGCCGCTGCCCACGCGAGTAGCCCATGCCGGTGGCGGCCTCCACGGCGTCGGGCGGCACGCCGTTGAGCGCCTCGGTGATGTTGCGGACCAGGATCAGCAGCGTGTAGCTCACCAGCGCCAGCAGGGCGGTGACGACACCGGTGCCCGTGAACGGAATGAGAAGGGCAAAGAACGCGAGCGACGGGATGGCATACAGGGTGCCGGTGACGCCGACGACCGGCCCGTACAGACGCGGCCGGCGTTGGATCAGCAGAGCCAGCGCGAAGGAGACTGCCAGACCGATGACGACGGCGAGGACCGTGAGATACACGTGCTCGCCGATGCGGACGCCGATCTCGTCCAGGTTCTCCACCACCCACTCGACCCGAAAGAAAGGCTCGCCGTCGGTCACTTCGCGGCCTCATCGGTTCCTAGCGGGTGGAGCTTGCCGTCGGCCGCTCGGACTGGCGCGCGCAGCCGATCGCCAATGGCGTCCACGCTGACCAGGCCCAGCACGCGTTCGCGGTCGTCGACCACCACCCCGAGCTGCACGCTCGAGCCGAGGAGTGCCGAGAGCGCGTCGCGCAGCGTGGTCTCCGGCTGCACGGTCGGAGCGCCGGGCGTCGCGGCGCCGGGATCAATGGTGCCGTCGCCGGTGAGATCGCCCTGGTCGATCCAGCCCAAGGGCCGGTCGTGGTCGTCGACAAGGAGGGCGTAGGTCAGCTCTTCCACGCGATCGAGTCGGCGCCGAACCTCCGCGCGGTCCTCGCCGGCACGGACGATGACCGGCTCGATGTGGTCGAGCTCGCGCACGCGTGCCAGCGACAGCCGTTTCAGTCCGCGATCGGCGCCGACGAAGCGCTCCACGAACTCGGATGCCGGATTGGCGAGGATCGCCTGCGGGGTGTCGTACTGCGCAAGGATCCCCCTTTGGCGAAGGATGGCGATGCGGTCGGCCATCTTGATCGCCTCGTCCACGTCATGGGTCACGAAGATGACCGTCTTGCGTACCTGTTGCTGGAGGTGCAGGAACTCGTTCTGGAGGCGATCACGGCGGATCGGGTCAACCGCGCCGAACGGCTCGTCCATCAGCATCACCGGTGGATCCGCAGCCAGCGCGCGGGCCACCCCGACGCGCTGACGCTCGCCGCCCGACAGCTCGTTCGGGTAGCGGTCGCGGTACCCGGCGGGCTCCAGGCCGATGAGATCCAGCAGTTCATCGGTCCTCTCGCGCATCCGTTGCGCCTTCCAGCGCAAGAGTCGCGGCACGACCTCCACGTTCTGGCCGATGGTCAGGTGCGGAAAGAGCCCCACCTGTTGAATGACGTAGCCGATGCGGCGCCGCAGCTCGACCGCCGGCAGGCTGGCGACGTCATCGCCGTTGATGGTGATCCGGCCGCTGGTCGGCTCGATGAGCCGGTTCACCATCTTCATGCTGGTGGTCTTGCCGCATCCCGACGGGCCGACCAGCACGCAGATCTCGCCCGCCGGCACCGTGAGGCTCAGGTCGTCGACCGCCGGGGCGCTGTCCGGGCCGCCATACCGCTTGGTGACGTGCTCGAAGGCGACGACCGCGCCGGAGGCGTCCTGCATCGGCGCATTCTAGGGTCCCGTGAGCCGCCAGATGAGCGGGCCGGCGTCGTAGACGAGCTCGAACTCGGAGGAGGTCGAGTAGTCAACGGGAGCGGTGCAGGGCTGAGGGCGCGCGCCGTCGACCAGGAAAGAAGAGCCGTATCGGCGCATGAGCTCGGCG
This sequence comes from Candidatus Limnocylindria bacterium, assembly GCA_039919135.1. GTDB lineage: Bacteria > Chloroflexota > Limnocylindria > QHBO01 > QHBO01 > JACDBZ01. The sequence continues at coordinate 3,659 of JBDSGF010000006.1, forward strand.
GAGAGGGTTGCATCACCGCCGCAGTAGATGGTGAGGACGTCGCTGATGCGCTCGTCGGGCCGATAGCCCAGGTTGGCGACGTACGGTCCGAAGGTGGTCAGGCGCTTGCGCCCGCCCGCATCGGTCAGTGAGTTGACCCAGCCATCGGTCACGAAGACGGCGCCGGCCGGCGTGTTGAGTGAGACCCAGCGCGCAGCGTCGAGATCGGCGCGCGAGAGCACCTGGAGGTTCGAGGTCGCCGTCCAGCCCGCCACCAGCAGCGGCGACGGGATGCTCAATGCGAAGACGGCCACGATCGCCGCCGCCGGCCAGCGGTGGATGAGCCAGGCGGCCAGCATCGCCACGGCGATCCACATCGCCTGGAAGTACTTGTTCATGTCGAAGTCGATGACGCTGAGCTGAACCACGTTCGGAACCAGGAACAGACCGATGAGCCACGCCGCGAGGAAGGCCCGACGGGGCACGCCGGGCACCAGGAGCGCAGCAAGGGCGAGGCCGAATGGCACGCCCAGGTTGGTGAGGTAGAAGAACCCGACGGCAACCGGTCCATCGTCGCGAGGCGCGGATGGCCAGAGGCTGACCATCTGGAGCGCGCCGGAGCCGCCGGCCTGGAGTGCCGGCGCGATGACGAATGGGACCGCCAGCACGTACGGCGCCAGCAGCAAGAGCGCGTTGCGCGGCGCATCGCGGTCGAGCAGCCGCCCGCCGGCCACCACCCACGCCAGCGCCAAAAGCGGAAACACCGGGAAAAAGAAGAAATGGAATGGCGCCAGCAGGGCGCCCATGACACCCGCCAGACCGATGAGCCACGGCCGATCGCGCCAACCGGCCAGCCGTTGGCGCGCGCTCGGCAGGGCCGTCACCAGGAGGAGCACGGAGCCGATGAGGATCGGGAGCCCTGCCGTGGTGGCGCGATGCGCCAGAAGCCCCGTGCCCATGACCGACGGGATGCGGAAGTAGGGCCAGCCGGTAAGCCACTGGTTGTCATAGCTGTTGCGGCTCACGAGATCCAGCGGCGAGCCGATGCCGGCAGTGACGTCGCCGATGAAGCGCAGGTAGCCCATCCCGCCGCCGAGGACGGCGAGGCCGGCCGTGATCAGCGCGACGCGTCGCGCGTGCGGGCCGCGCATCAGCCGACGAGCGAGCGAGTACACGATGAGCGCCAGCGCTCCGGCCAGGATCGCGGATTGGATCACCATCGCCGGCACGCTGAAGATGCCCGCCGCCTCCGCCAGGATGGCCGCGTGGAAATCGGCGAACCAGTGATAGGTCAGAGGGACGCCGGCGAAATAGGGCACCTCCGGCGGGAAGTTGGCGCCCGCGTTCAGCGTCTCCGCAATCGAGAGGTGGACGCCCAGGTCGCTCCAGTTCGACCCGCCCGACGTGACGCCATCGGGCGTCACGCGCCAGATACCTAGCCCCAGCGTGCCCCCGACCACCGCGGCCGCGAGTCCCGCCACGAGGAGAGCGGGTCGAGATGCGCGCAGGGGGCTCGGTGGAGTCAGCCCGCGCCAGGCGGCCCACGGGATCGGGAGGGCCAGGAGGGCGGCCGCCGCGAAGATGACGCCGCGGTCATAGCCGCCGGCCAGGTGGCTGAGCCAGTACACGAGGTGGGTCGACCCGGCGACCGAGATGACGATCGCCAGTCCCAGGCGACCCGCGCCGTCAATCCGCGGTCGCAGCACGGCGAGGAGCCCCCAACCCGGCATGAACCCGAAGAGGGGCCAGACGATGACCGGCGCCACGGTGGGCACCAACCAGGCAAGCGCCAACGCGCCGGCGACGGCCAGGCAGGCGAGCATGGCGCGGCCGGCGGGGATCCTCATGGGCTGCGGATGATACGACCCCGCCCTAGACTGGCCGGCCATGGCATCACGGATCGCGCTGGCTGCTGGCGGGGTGGGCCTGGTTATCGCGCTCGCCGTCGTGGTCAGCCTTGGCCTGACCGATGCATTCGACCACGCGATCATCCAGGCCGTCCGCGCCCCAGCGCTCCAGGGCATCCTCGCGCCGCTGGGCATCATCACCGAGCTCGGCTCGACCTGGGCCATCACCGTCATCGCGGCCGTCACATTCCTCGTGGGCGTCGCGATCGGTCTCTGGCGGCATGGGCTCATCGGTGCGGTCACCATTGGCCTGGCCTCGATCGCGAACAGCTCGCTGAAGCTGGCCATCGCGCGGGAGCGCCCGGAACTGCTCGAGCCGATCATCGTCGAGCGCGGCTTCAGCTTTCCCTCGGGCCATTCGGCGCTCGGGATGGTGGCCTACGGGGTCCTGGCCGTGCTCGTGAGCCGCTCGCGGCTGCCGCTCGATGTCCGGCGTGCCGTGATCACTGGGCTAATGGTCCTCATCGGTCTCATCGGTATTTCGCGCATCTGGCTGGGCGTTCATTACCCGACCGATGTGCTCGCCGGCTGGACTGCCGGGGGGGTGGTCGTGCTGGCCTACGCCGCCCTCACCCGCCGCGTGTCGCCTGCGCCAGCCGAGGCAGCGGTTGACGCGGATCCAGCAGCGCAACGATCCGATCGACCTGCGCCTGGCTGAGCACTTCGGTGGCGCTCACCAGCACCGACAGCCGCTCCGGCTCCGGCTCCACCACCAGGCCGATCTCGTCGCCACGCGCCACCTCGACCGACATGTCCGCCGGAGGAAGAAGGATGGGCGAGGCCGATGCCGGCAGGCCGGCGCGCTCCAGGTACAGGGTGAGGCGCCGGGCGGCCAGGCGCGCCGCCGTGATGGGCGCCGGATCCCACGGCACCCACGAGCCAGTGGAGCGGTTCCATCGGTACCAGTGTCCGGTGTTGCGGCGCGCGAAGCGCCCGCGCTCCCCGGCAAGCGTGATCGTCCACGTCCCGCCGGGTCCGACGATCACGGCGTCGATGGGCGCCATCCCACCCGGCGCGATGGATCGGAACCAGTGATAGTCGTCGTCCAGGCGCCGCCCGAGCGCCGCGGCCAGGCGGTCGCCGGAGGTCAGTCCGGGCAGGCCCAGGCGGCGCGAACGCGAGCTCGGGTGGAGAATCATCGCAGCGTCCTACCTCCTCTCGTGAGGGCTCTCCTGAGGGCGTCGGATGGGCGCCTCCGAGTGTAACGCGGCGCCGGGTTGGCCGATAGGGGTTCGACCACGGAGGCCGTATCATGCCGGCCATGGCTGACCCGAATGCCTCGCTCGAGAAGGCGGTGCGCACGTTGCTGGCGGAGATCGGCGAGGATCCCTCGCGGGAGGGCTTGGCGCGCACGCCGGAGAGGGTGCGACGCATGTACGACGAGCTGACGGCTGGCTACCACGTGGACCCCGACGGGCTCATGAACGGCGCGTGCTTCACGGTCGATTACGACGAGATGGTGGTGGTGCGCGACATCGAGTTCTTCTCGCTGTGCGAGCACCATCTGCTGCCGTTCATCGGCAAGGCGCATGTCGGGTATCTGCCGCGCGGCCGCGTCATCGGTCTGTCGAAGATCCCGCGCATCGTCGATATGTACGCGCAGCGCCTCCAGGTCCAGGAGCGGCTCACCGTCCAGGTGGCCGACTTCCTCATGGAGCGGCTCGAGCCGAAGGGCGTCGCATGTGTCATCGAGGCGACCCATCTGTGCACGATGATGCGTGGCGTTCGAAAGCAGGAGGCGACGATGGTCACCTCGTCGATGACCGGAACGTTCCGGCGCGATGCCCGTACTCGTGCCGAGTTCATGGGCCTCATCGGCAAAGCCTGAGACGATGCCGTACGCCACACCATTGACCGATGCGGAGCTGGCCGATGCCTTCGACGGGCTCCCTGACTGGACCCGCGACGGTGCGCTCATCCGCCGGTCCGTCAAGGTCGCCGACTTCCGAGCGGCGATCGCGCTCGTGAACGCCGTGGCCGATGCGGCCGAGGCGGCGAACCACCATCCCGATATCCGCATCACCGGTTACCGGCACGTATCCTTCGAGCTCACCACTCATGCGGTGAAGGCCTTGACACGACGCGACGTCGAGCTCGCCGCCGAGATCGATCGGCTCATAATCGGACGCTCATGACCGATACGCCGATCCGCATCCTCATCGCCAAGCCCGGCCTCGA
>JBDSGF010000007.1:0-5387 GCA_039919135.1 Candidatus Limnocylindria bacterium
GCAGCATCGCCGATCCATCGATCGACATGGAGCCGGTCGAGCGTCGCGCGGCCGCCAAGTCCATCGACGAAGAGGCGGAACGCCTCAACCGGCTCGTGGGCTCGCTGCTCGACATGAGCCGGATCCAGGCGGGTGCGCTCGTCCCCGACCTCGAGGTCATCCCGCTCGGCGAGCTGGTGGAACCGATCGTCGCGCGTATGAACGCCGCACTGGCCGAACATCCCTTGACCATCCACCTGCCGGCAGACCTACCCAGCGTCAACGTGGACGCGCTGTTCTTGAGCCAGGCGCTGAGCAATCTCCTGGAGAATGCCGCGCGCCACGCGCCGCCAGACGCCCCGGTCGCCATTCGGGCAACGCCGAACGGAGGAATGGTCGACCTCGTCGTCGAGGACGGCGGGTCGGGCGTCCCACCCGAATCCCTACCCCTTCTCTTCGAGCGGTTCTACCGATCGCCGAGGGGCGGGTCCGGCTCGCGACGGGGGTTCGGCCTGGGGCTGGCCGTCGTTCGCGGCCTGGTCGAGGCGATGGGTGGGTCCGTTCGCGCCGACCGCAGCCCGCTCGGCGGCCTCGCCGTCACGTTGGAGCTGCCGATGGCTTCCGAGGCCGAGGCCGAGGCCGTTCCGGCGTGACGTCCCCGGACGGCGGCGCGAAGCTCCTCTTGGTGGAGGATGACGAGCCCACGCGGCGTGCCATTGCCTCGAACCTGGCCGCCCACGGCTACGGCGTCCGCGAGGCTGGCGACGGCGAAGAGGCCCTTCGGTTCTGGGAGCAGAACCGACCGGACCTGGTTCTTCTCGACCTTGGGCTGCCGGACATCGAGGGCATCGCCGTCGTGCGCCGCATGCGTCGCGACTCGACGACGCCGATCATCATCCTGTCGGCCCAAGACGAGGAGCGCGACAAGGTGGCGGCGCTCGACGCGGGTGCCGACGACTACCTCACCAAGCCGTTCGGCATGGCCGAGCTCCACGCCCGCATTCGCGGCATCCTGCGTCGCGCGCTCGGGGCCGCCGCCGATCGCGACGGAGGCGTCCGCATCGGTCCTCTGCGGTTGGACCCTATCCGCCGGCGGGTCACGGTGGACGACCGCGAGGTGCACCTCACGCCGCGAGAGTACGAGCTGCTCAAGGCCCTCGTGGCGAACGTCGGGCGCGTGGCGAGCCGCGGGAGGTTGCTCCGCGCCGTCTGGGGCGTTGAGTATGCGAACGAGACTCACTACTTGCACGTCCACGTCGCTGCCATTCGACGCAAGCTCGCTGACGCCGATGGGGAGGGCACGCTGACGGGCTTGATCGTCGCCGAGCCCGGCGTCGGCTACCGGGTGCGGGATGCGGAGGAGCTGGGCCTGGGAGATCGTTCTTGAGCCGTTCTTGAGCGCGGCGGGTCGCTCCGGACGTGATCGCCTCTTGGCTCCGCATGGCACGGTGAGGTCATGGACCGCACAGCGACGGAGCCGCCGCACATCGACGCATCGCTCGACCCGATTCGGGCGGCGATTTGCGTGGTTGCTGATAGAGCCGCACGATGCGTGACCGTGCAGACGCCGGCGGCCGGGCGCGTCATGCCCGCCGCACGCCAGCTGGCCCGGGCCGCGGGCGTGACCGTCGAGCTCGTGGGCTCGACCGACGGCGGCCTGGGTGTGGTCGTCCTGCCCGACCTTCGGCGAGGCGCCTGAGCCGACGTGGCCGATAGGCGCGTCGATCCGCATCTCGAGGTCCGTGAGAAGCGCCAGGGCCGCCGGCCCGGCGACGCCTATATCAAGATCGTCCGCCCGTACGAGGAGATCTTCAAGCGGGGTGGCGAGGGCGAGCTGATCGCCACCGAGCGCACCGTCCTCCAGCGCCCCGGCTGGACCCGAGCTCTGCGCCGGCTGCGCACGGTCCTCATCGGCACGCCGATCAGCAGCGAGCGCGAGGAGCACGAACGCCTCACCAAGACCAAGGCGCTGGCCATCTTCAGCAGCGACAACATCAGCTCATCGGCCTATGCGACCGAGGAAATGATGCGGATCCTCGTCCTTGCGGGCATCGGGGCCATCTCGTTCACGATGCCGCTAACGATCACGATCTGCCTGGTCCTCGCCATCGTTGCCACCAGTTACTGGCAGACGATCCGTGCCTATCCGAACGGCGCGAGCAGCTACCTCGTCGCCAGCGACAATCTCGGAAGCACCGCGGGCCTGATCGCCGGCGCGGCGCTACTGATCGATTACACGTTGACCGTGGCGGTATCGGTCTCCGCGGCGGTGGCGGCGATCACATCGGTCGTGCCTGAGCTCTTCGGCGAACGGGTGCTGCTGGCGGTGGGGATCGTCTCCGTGCTCATGCTCGGCAACCTACGTGGGGTGAGGGAGTCGGGAACGATCTTCATGGCCCCGACCTACGTGTATATCGTCGCGATCCTGGGCATGGTCGGCATCGGTCTGTTCAGGTTGGCGACCGGGACTCTGCCCGAGTACACGCCGCCGAGCGAGTGGCTCGCCGCGGAGGCGGGAGGCGAGGCGCTCGGCATCCTGCTCATCCTGCGGGCCTTCAGCTCGGGCACAGCGGCACTGACCGGCGTCGAGGCGATCTCGGACGGCGTGCCGGCGTTCAAGCCGCCGGAGTGGCGGAACGCACGGGTCACGCTGCTGTGGGCGGCCGCCATCTTCGCGGTCCTCTTCCTGGGCATCAGCTTCATGGCCAGCACGATGGGAATCATCCCGGACCCGACCGAGGAACAGACGGTCCTCTCGCAGATCGCCCGGCTGCTCGTGGGCGATGGCGCTTTCTTCGTGCTCATCCAGGTGGCCACCGTCCTCGTCCTTGCGCTCGCGGCCAACACCGCCTTCGCCGACTTCCCGCGGTTGTCGTCCTTCCTGGCCCGAGACTCATTCATGCCGCGCCAGTTCGGCTTCCGCGGGGAGCGCCTGGCGTTCACCACCGGCATCATCGCCCTCTCCGGCTTGGCCGCGCTCCTGCTGGCCGTGTTCGATGCCAGCGTGACCGCGCTCATCCCGCTTTACACGCTGGGCGTCTTCCTGGCGTTCACGCTGTCGCAGTCGAGCATGGTGGTGCGCTGGTGGCGGCGGCGCGAGGAGGGCTGGCGGCGAGGCCTGGCCATCAACGGGCTGGGCGCCGTGACGACCGGCGTGATCGTCCTGATCGTGGTCGAGAGCAAGTTCCTGTCGGGGGCGTGGATGGTTGTGATCGCGATCCCCTTGCTGGTCATCCTCATGCTGGCGATTCGCGGCCATTATCGATCGGTGAATCAGGGGCTGGCCCTGGCGCGTATCCCAGCCGGCGGCCGAACGGCCGCCGAGCCGATCGTGATCGTGCCGATCGCACGGCTCGACGAGCCGGCGCGCCAGGCGATCGCCTTCGCCAACTCGATCTCGAAGGAGGCCACCGCCGTTCATGTCACCAATGAGTCTGAGGCGGGGGATGAGCTTCGATCTCGATGGCCGGAGTGGTCCGGGGGTGCCCAACTGGTCATCATCGAGTCGCCGTACCGGGCGCTCATCGGGCCGCTGCTCGCCTATCTGGACGTCCTCCAGCTCCAGGATCCGTCACGGCCGGTGCTGGTCGTCCTCTCCGAACTCGTGCCGCGGCATTGGTGGGAGAATCTGCTCCACAACCAGACGGCGCTTCGGCTCAAGCTGCGCCTCTTCGCCCGTCCCAATACGATCGTCGCGGACGTTCCCTACCATCTCGGACGGCCTGTCGCCCCTTCGTAGGCGTCGATCCGTTCCAACGGCTTCGCTTGTCATGCGGCTGCCCCACTCGGTAGAGTCTTGTCATCACGACCACATACGAGGAGGGCGACGAAGTGCCAGACAAGGGACCCGGCTCGAAGAGCGGCGCCAAGAAGCCGAAGGGCGGGACGAAGGCGGGCGGCGGCAAGAAGAAGAAGTAGGGAAGCGGCGCGCCGACCGCGTGGGGCTGCCTCGCAGGGCTCTTGGCCGCATTCGCAGGCTCCCGGGCCGCGGTGAGGTTGCCCACAACCGTCTTTCCTATCTAATTCTCATGGGCAGACACGTATCACCGCTCCATCGTCGCGAACCAGGTCGAATTCTCACGAGATGTGAATAAGCGACGATTAGGGAGGGCGCCCACGCTCGCGCGCCGACTGCGGACTCGGTGACCGCCACCGGAAGCCACGCTAGCGTTCTGGGGGTGAGAATTAGATAGGAAAGCCGCAGCTTCGGGCCGGTCAGGGTCCCCACGGAGCTTGCTGGCGCGGAGCGGCTATGTGGTGCCGGAGGTGAGACTTGAACTCACACGAGCTTGCGCTCATCGGTGTTTGAGACCGACGCGTCTGCCGATTCCGCCACTCCGGCGCGGGGAGGCTTCATTATAGGAAGCCGATGAGCGAGGCTTCCGAGCGTACCCCGGCGAACCGCACGCCGCCGCTTCCCGACGAGGCGGCGGTGATTGCGCGGGCGGCGGGCGGGGATCGAACGGCGTTCGCCCAGCTCATGGAGCACTACCAGAGCGCCTGCTACGGCCTGGCCCGGCGCCTTCTCAACGACGCCGACCAGGCTGCCGATGCGACGCAGGATGCGTTCATCCACGCCTACCGGGCCATCGGCTCCTACCGCGGCGGCATCTTTCGCTCGTGGCTGATGCGGATCACGGCGAATGCCAGCTACGACATCATGCGCCGGGCCCAGCGACGGCCGTCGAGCCCGCTGCCGGACCCCGAGGAGGGCGCGCCGGAGCTGCCGGATGCGCATGCGGTCGACCCACTGGCAGAGGCGACCAAGAGCGAGCTGTATCGGCACCTGGAGGTTGCGCTGGCGCGCCTGCCGCCCGACCAGCGAACCGCCGTGGTGCTGTGCGACGTCTATGGCATGGACTACAACGAGGTGGCCGCCATGACGAAGTCGGCCCTGGGCACGGTGAAGTCACGCATTCATCGTGGCCGGCTTCGCCTGCGAGAGCTGCTCGTCGAGCACCGGGAACTCTTCACCCGATGAGCGCGTCTGGAGCGTTGGCATGCTGAACTCCAAACATCCGGACGACGAGCTCCTGTCGGCCCTTGCATTTCGCGACACCGATGCAACCGCCGACGCCTCGCTGACCGCTCATATCTCCTCCTGCGACCGATGCACCGATCTCGTCAACGAGCTCGGTGCGCTTCGTGCTTCCCTGGCCGAGCTTCCGGACCTCCAGCCGTCGCGGCCGTTGCGCCTGTTGCCGGACGTCGCGGCTTCCCCAACGTCGGTCGATCGCTTCGGCGGATGGGCGCGCCGCTTCTTCGCCCCGGTGGCCACCGCCGGCGCCGCGCTCGCCATGGTCGGGCTGGTCGGGACCGCCGCGCCCGCGCTGAACGGCATGGCGCAGTCGGCTGGTGGCCAGGCCGATAGCGCGGAGAGCACCATGGCCGTCGGCGAGGCCGCGGGC
>JBDSGF010000008.1:0-6273 GCA_039919135.1 Candidatus Limnocylindria bacterium
AAGCTGTGTTATCGCACCGCCTCGGTGGTGGCGTGCTTGGAACTATCCATCAGCAACACCACCTCCTTTCGTTGCCGGCGATGCTAGCAGATGCTCCGCGCGCCCACAATGCCCACCACCATCGGTACCCTTAGGGCCGATGGGGACCAGGACGGTGTCGGAGAACGCACCTCGTCGGCAACCGGCTGATCGGCGAGATAGGCGAGTGCGGCATCCAGGATCGGATCCTCCTCGGGCGGCGTCTCGGCCGTGCGGGCGGCGGCGATGTCGGGCTGAATGCCGTCGGGCGCCACCGAATTGTGCTCGGGCGTGAACCAGCGGCTGATGGTGATCCGGACGCCCCCGTCGTTCTCGAGACGGCCCCAGACTTGGACCGTGTTCTTGCCGAAGGTCGGCTCGCCCACCAGCGTGGCCCGGCCACGCTCCTGGAGCGCGCCGGCCACGATCTCCGATGCCGATGCCGATCCGCCGTTGATGAGCACCACCACCTCGATTCCCGGATCTATGGCCACTCCGGTGCCGGTGGACTCGTAGCGCTTGACGTCGTTGCCGGCCGACTCCTGCGTGAAGATCAGCCCGTCATCGATGAACTGGCTGGCGATCTGCTGCGCCGCGTCGATGTAGCCGCCGGGGTTGTCGCGCAGGTCGAACACGACCTGGTCGGCACCCTGATCGAGGAGTTCTCTTAGCCCTGCCGCGAACTGCTCGCTCGCGGGAGCGGAGAAGCCATTGAGCCCGATGTAGCCGATGTGCCCGTCGATCAGGCTCGTCTCGACCTCCTGGAGCGTGATCTCGGCGCGCGTGATGGTCACGTCGAAGGGCTCGCCGCCATCGCGCTGGAGGGTGAGCGTGACATCGGTCCCGGACTCGCCGCGGATGGCGGTGATCTGGTCGGTCATGGTGCTGCCGTCCACGCTCTCGCCGTCGACCGCCAGCACGAAGTCGCCCGCTTGGAGGCCGGCACGCTCAGCCGGCGAGTCGCTCAGGGGGGCCACGACCACCAACCGACACGTGGATGTGAACTCCGTGCATGCCGCCAGGTCGCTCGGATCATCGGTGTTGCTGATGGCCATCTCGGCACCGATGCCGCTGAAGGCGCCCGACAGGTCGCCCAGGGCCTGCTGGTATTGCTCGGGTGGCATGTAGCCCGAGTACGGATCCTCGACGCCGTACTGGAACATGCCGCGGATGGCGCCCTCGGCGAGCTTGTCGGGATCGAGATCGTCCACGTACTCGCGCTGGACCCGTTCGTAGGCCTCGCACAAGGCGGCGAAGGCCTCGTCCGGAGCCGCGCAGCCGGAGCTTTCCGCTCCCCCGCCGGCCAGGTAGCCGCCGGCAAAGAGCACGGCGCCGACCACGGCCGCCAGCGCGAGCGAGATGACCCAGGGCACGGGACCTCCGCCCGACGGGCGCGTCGGCGGCGTATTGGGGTTCGGACCGATCATGTGAGCAGAAAGTCTACCTGTGGCCGGTGCGCAGGGGGTATCGCCCTGATTACGGTTTGGTTACCCGATCTGGCTCATCGCGCGGCGCCAAGATAGGACCGCACGCTGATCCAGGAGCCGAGGGCGCCGATCCCAAGGCCCACGCCGAACAGGAGCAGCGACAGGGTGGTAAGGAACTGGGTGCTCACCGCCGTCGGCATCTGGAAGACGGTGACCATGGCGGGCTGGATCGGATCCCAAATGGCCGCGACGAGCATGATGGCAACCAGGGCGCCGATGACGCCGCACAGGACTCCCTCGAGGATGAATGGCCATCTGATGAAGGAGTCGGATGCACCCACCAGGCGCATGATCTCGATCTCGCCGGCGCGGCTGTAGACAGCGATGCGGATGGTATTGATGATCATGAACAGCACTGTCAGGCCAACCAGGCCGATGCCCGCCAGGCCCACCGTGCGGATGATGTTGATGACGCCAAGCAGCGTGTCGTACTCGGCCTGCTTGGTCAGGACCCGCTCGACGACGTCGTTTGCTGAGAGCGCGCGGCCCACATCGCCCGATGCGTCCGGATCGGTGAGGCTGATCTCCAGGCTGGCGAAGAGGGTGATCGGTGAATCCGGATCACCCAGGTCCAGCTCCCGGCCGATCTCGCGGTAGGAGTCCTCCAGCCGCTGCATGGCCTGCGCGGGAGATACGTACGCGACCGATGCGACGCCCGGCAGTGCCTCGACCTCGTCAATCAGCCGCTCCCGTCGGCCGTCCGACAGGTTGTCGACCAGGCGTGCAGTGACCGCCACCTTGCTCTCGATGAACTCGAGCCCCGCGTTCAGCCCGGCGATGACGATGAAGAGCCCGGCCAGCAGGACGAGCATGAGGACGACGGTCGCGGTCGCGGCCAGGCTCATCATCGCGTTGCGCCAGAAGCCCTGCCAGGCGCGAACGACACTGAATCCAACAAAGCGCAGGAACGGCATCGGTCTAGTACTCCCGCTCGTAGGCGGCCGCGGCCTCGTCGCGGACCAGGTGGCCGCCCTCCAGCGCCAGCACGCGCCGGCGCATGGCGTTCACGATCTCCTGGTTGTGGGTCGCCATGAGCACGGTGGTGCCGAGCTGGTTGATCTGGATCAGCAGCTGGATGATCTCCCAGCTCGTCACCGGGTCAAGGTTGCCGGTCGGCTCGTCGGCGATGAGGATGGCCGGATCGTGCACCAGCGCGCGGGCGATGGCCGTGCGCTGCTGCTCCCCGCCGGAGAGCTGCGTGGGAAGGTGATGGGCGTGCTCATGCAGGCCCACCAGGTTGAGGAGCTGCGGCACGCGCTGACGGACGCGCGGGCCGGGCGCACCGGTGACCTCGAGGGCAAAGGCCACGTTCTCGGCGACGGTCTTGCTCGGCAGCAGGCGGAAGTCCTGGAAGACGATCCCGATGCGCCGCCGCAGCGCCGGCACATGCCGTCGACGCATCCGCAGCAGGTTGCGACCCGCCACGCGGATCTCGCCGCCGGTCGGCAACTGCTCGCGGATGAGGAGCCGGATGAAGGTGCTCTTGCCGGCGCCCGACGGTCCGACCAGGAAGACGAAGTCGCCCGCTGAGATGCTCACGTTCACATCGGCCAGGGCGACCTTGCCGTTCGGGTAGGTCATGCCGACGTCCACCATGCTGATGACCGGGGCGTCGGGATCTGCGGTGCGCGCTCGGCGGCGCAGGAGGGATGTCATCGGTTCGCTACCGATGGTACCCAATGTCCCGCGCCGCGATGTGTCGAGCCCGACTGCGCCCAGGGAGGCCTTCCGGTGAAGATTGACCGCTCCAGTGGACACGGCACTGACCTACGCGGCGGGAGCCGGGTCTCCCTGCCCGACGCGTGAGCGCAGGTAGCCCTCGATGAACGGCTCCAGCTCCCCGTCCAGCACGGCGGTCGGGTTGCTCGTCTCCACGCCGGTGCGCAGGTCCTTGACCATGGTGTACGGCTGGAGCACGTAGCTGCGGATCTGGTTGCCCCAGCCGGCCTCGATGTGCTCGCCGCGCAGGCGCGCCATCTCCGCCTCGCGCTCCTCCTCCTGCCGCTCGATGAGCCGCGCGCGCAGCACCGCCATGGCGCGGTCCCGGTTCTGGTGCTGGCTGCGCTCGCTCTGCACGGCCACCACCACCCCGGTCGGCAGGTGCGTCAGGCGCACGGCCGAATCGGTCTTGTTGACGTGCTGGCCACCGGCGCCGCTGGCCCGATAGGTGTCGACGCGCAGGTCCTTGTCGTCGATCTCGATGGCCGCGTCCTCGGGAACCTCGGGCATGACCTCGACCAGCGCAAAGCTCGTGTGCCGCCGCTTCTGCGAGTCGTACGGGCTGATCCGCACCAGCCGATGGACGCCCCGCTCGCTGCGCAGTCTCCCGTACGCCCATCGCCCGTCGATGCTGAAGCTCACGGACTTCAGGCCCGCCTCCTCACCCTCCGTCGCCTCGAGAATCTCGGTCTTGAACCGATGGCGCTCCGCCCAGCGCAAGTACATGCGCAGGAGCATCTCGGCCCAGTCCTGGCTCTCGGTCCCGCCTGCGCCCGCATGGACCGATACGATCGCGCCGCGCTCGTCGAACGGCTCCCCGAGCAGCAATTGCTGCTCCATCCGAGCCCAGTCGGCCTGGAGGGCAGCGAGATCGCGCTCGAGATCGGGCCGGAGCGATGCGGCTTCGTCGGGATCGGCCGCTGCCATCTCGGCCATCTCGGCCAGGCCGGTCGCGCGCTGCTCGAGATCCGTCCAGGCACCGATCCCGGAGCGCAGCTCCTCGGCGCGCCGCATGATCGTCTGGGCCTCGTTCGCGTCATTCCACAGGTTGGGGTCCGCGGAGCGCTGTGTCAGCTCCTGAAGCTCGGCCTCGTCGCGGGCGAGGTCAAAGGCGCACCGCGGTGTCGCGCACGAGCCCAGCCAAGCGCTGGGCCTCGTCCCTAATTGCGTCCAACCGAAGCCACCATGGGAAGCTCCATGTCGGCCAGGCGATTCGGCTTCGTGCGGACCTTTGCCGGGTTCACGCACGGGCAGTAATCCTGGCGCGGACAGACGCCACAGTTGCCGTCACAGCCGAGCGTTGCCGCGTAGCTGCAGCGCATGCAATCACGCTCGCACATGATGAGGTCTTCGTAGGGTTGGCTGGGGTCTCGGAAGCGGGTGACCGGTGGTAGGTGGGCCGCCGTGCTGACGGGGAGGGGGACGGGGACCCTCGGAGGTGCGGTCAATTGCTTCAACGAATCCCTCCACCTAACGGAGGTCGCGAGCCTCTCTGTGCCGCGCGACCGTTGTTCGGCCCATCGTAGCGATCCGTCCAGATATCGCAACCCCACACATTGGTCCGATTCCGTGCGATCCTTTGTGCGCCATGCCCGATCCGTTCCTGCTCATCGTCGGCGTCATCGCTCTCCTGTGCGTCGTGCTCTATCCCGTGCGCCTTTGGCACCAGAAGAGACATCGCTACGGCGACGAATCAGATGGCGATCCACCCGCCCCACGGGGCTAACGGCAATCGAGGGAGGGAAGAGATTGGGCTCTCTCGCCAATTGACCCGTCCCGCGCGCGCCAGGCCAAGGAAACTGGCTCCAGTTGGTCGTTAGCCCCGTCCCACGGGTGCGCCGCGAAGGAGTCGGCTCTCGTTGGTCGTTAGCCCCGTCCCACGGGTGCGCCATGGCAGGCGTCAGGCCCCGTGACACTTCTTGTACTTCTTGTCGGAGCCGCAGTAGCAGGGGTCGTTGCGGCCGATCTTCGGTCCCGACCGCACGGGACCCGACCCATTTCCACCACCGGCGACGGCGGTCGCCGTTGCGGCGCCGGCGGCCGAGGAGGTGGCACCGCCAACCGCCGCGCGACCCTCGATCACGTTGCGCGCCATCGGCCGCGGCTGGGCCGGCTGCTGCTGAACGGTGACGCGGAAGATGGTGTGGGTCACGTCGTGGCGGATGGTCGTCTTGAGCTCGTCGAACATGCGGTAGGCCTCGATCTTGAACTCGTTGAGCGGATCTCGCTGCGAGTACGCCCGCAGCCCGATCCAGCGGCGCATGTCGTCGATGGCGGTGAGGTGCTCGACCCACAGGGAGTCGATGACGCGCAGCATGACAAGGCGCTCCAGGACGCCGATGCCCTGCTCACCGGTCTCGGCGCGCTTGCGCTCGTATCGCTCGCGGATGAGCTCGGTCAGCTGGTCCGTGACCGCCTGTCCCTCACGCGCATCGTCGAGGAAGCGCAGGTCCGCATCGGTCAATGACGGGACCATGGTGGTCAGCTGAGTCCGAAGTACCTCGAGATTCCAGTCGGTGTGGTGGTCGGCGGCGGTGTGTTCGCCCACCAGCGTGGCGACCTCGTCGTCAAGCATGGCCTCGATGGTCGGGCCCAGGTTCGAGGAGCGCAGGATCCGATCGCGCTCTCGGTAGATAGTCTCGCGCTGGCGGTTGATGACGTCGTCGTACTCGACCACGTGCTTGCGGGTGTCGAAGTTGTAGCCCTCCACCCGCGACTGCGCGTTCTCGATGGTCTTGCTCACCATCTTCGACTCGAGCGCGGTGTCCTCGGTGAAGCCGAGGGTGCGCATGATGCCCTGCACGCGGTCGGACGCGAAGCGCTTCATCAGATCGTCCTCGAGGGACAGGTAGAAGCGGGAAGAGCCCGGGTCGCCCTGGCGGCCGGCGCGGCCGCGCAGCTGATTGTCGATGCGCCGCGCCTCGTGGCGTTCCGTGCCCAGGATGTGCATGCCCCCCGCGGCGAGGACCTTTTCCTTGTCCTCGGCGCAGACCCGCTCCGCCTCGGCCAGCGCTTCCGCGTACTGCTCCGGCGTGGCCTCGAGCACGTT
>JBDSGF010000009.1:0-11842 GCA_039919135.1 Candidatus Limnocylindria bacterium
GTGCGTGGCGAACGAGTGGCGCAGGGTATGCGGGCTGGTCCTGCTCGGCACCCCCGTGGCGTCCACCCAGCGCCCGATCACGAGCCGCGCCCCGCGCGCGCTCAACGGCTCACCCCGCGCGTTGAGGAAGACAGCGCCGCCGGCGCGGGTGCCCCGCTCGGCCAGCAGCGGGCGTGCGTGGGCCAGGTACGAGCGCAATGCCGCAGCGGCCGGGGAGCCGAACACGAGCTCGCGCTCCTTGTTGCCCTTGCCGGTGACCCGCATCCGACGACGCCCCACGTCAACCCGATCGAGCGTCAGGCCGGCTAGTTCGCTGATGCGCATTCCGGTCGCATACAGCAGCTCGAGCATGGCTGAGTCCCTGCGCGCGAGCGCTTCGTCGCGCGAGGCGAGGCGCCGCGGAGCGGTCACCAGCTCGGCTGCCTCGTCGACGGTGAGGACGCGCGGTAGGCGCGAGGGGCGCCGCGGTGCCCTGACGCCGGCCACCGGATCGGTCTCGATCCGGCCGTTACGCAGGGCGTGTCGGTAAAGCGAACGGATGGCGGCCAGGCGACCGGCGACCGAGCTCGAAGCAAGGCCACGATCCGACAGCTCAGCGAGATAGGCGCGAATGACGGATCGATCGGGTGCCTGCCAGGCGACCCCGCGCACGGCCAGAAATGACAGGAACTCGGTCGCGTTACGCCGGTACTCGACGATCGTGCCGGGGGAGGCATTGCGGACGCTCAGCCCGCCGAGGAAGGCCGTGAGGGCCAGGTCCGCCCCGCGCGGGAGTGGCGGTGCGGTGCCCGCCTCAGTCGCCACTGCCGCCGGCCGTCGTCACCTTCCGACGTCCGGCCCGTGCCCCGCCTGCCCCGCGTGCCGCGCCGTTGCCGCCGCCGGTCGCACCGTTGTCGGCCGATCGGCCGGCTGCCGACGCTTCGCTGCCGGGGCGCGTCCAGCTCGAGTAATCGCAGGTCGGGTACCGGTTGCAGCCCCAGAACGACCGGCCCCGACGGCTGCGCTTGGTGACCACCGTCCCCTCGCCGCATTGCGGGCAGGTGCCGAACTGCTCGCTCGCGGGAGCCGCGTCCTTCTTGATGTACTTGCAATCCGGGTAGCGGTCGCATCCCACGAAAGGCCCGAAGCGCCCGCGCTTCGCGGCCAGCTTGCCCTCGCTACACTCGGGACAGGTCTCTCCCACCCCGGGCATATCGAGTGCCTCTGGCTCCTCGCCGGGCACCGGCTGGGTGTACTTGCACTCCGGATAGCCATTGCAGCCCAGGAACCACCCGTTGCGCCCGAAGCGCTTGACCAGCATGTGGCCCTGGTCGCCGGTGAGCGGACACGGGATGTCAGTCAGCTCAATCGTCTTGGCGATCTTCTCGCGCCCCTCGGTGATCTTGGCGATGAACGGCGTGTAGAAGTCACGGACCACCGGGACCCACTCGATCTCGCCACGCGCCACGTCGTCCAGCCGGTCCTCCATGCGGGCCGTGAAGTCGAGGTCCACGATCTCCGGGAAGTGCTCGACCAGCATGTCGGTCACCCGCATGGCCGACTCCTGCGGGAAGAGGCGCCGATCGGTGATCGTCACGTAGCCCCGGTCGCGGATGGTGCCGATGGTCGGGGCGTAGGTCGACGGGCGCCCGATGCCGTGCTCCTCGAGCGCCTTGATGAGCGTCGCCTCGGTGAAGCGCGGCGGCGGCTGTGTGAAGTGCTGCTCCGGCGTCAGCTCCACCAGGCTCAGCGGCTCCCCCTCGCGGAGGTCGGGAAGGACAGTGAGACGCTCATCCTCCTCGTCGTCCTTGCCCTCCACGTAGACCGCCTGGTAGCCATCGAAGACGCGCTTGCTGGCGCCCGCATGGAGCGTGTAGCGATCGGCCTCGACGTCGACGCCCACGACGTCGAACCGCGCGGGCGCCATCTGGCTGGCAATGGCGCGACGCCAGATGAGCTCGTACAGGCGATACTCGTCGGGCTTGAGGGCGTTCCTGACCGATGCCGGCAGGCGGGCGAAGCTCGACGGCCGAATCGCCTCGTGGGCCTCCTGCGCCCCGCGCGCCTTGGTCTTGTAGGCATTCGGCTTGTCGGGCACCAGCTCCACGCCGAAGCGGGTGGCGATGACGTCGCGCGCTTCGGCAACCGCGCTGGTGGCCATGGCCACCGAATCGGTCCGCATGTAGGTGATGAGGCCGACCTGGCCCTCCGCCAGGCTGACGCCCTCGTACAGGCTCTGCGCCACGCTCATGGTGCGCCGGGCGCTGAAGCCGAGCTTGCGCGACGCTTCCTGCTGGAGCGTGCTGGTGATGAATGGTGGCGGCGCGTTCCGCTTGCGCTCCGTGCGCATGACCGATGCGACCCGGAAGCTGGCTTTTCGCAGGGCGTCGGTGTGCTCGGTCGCCTCCGCCTCGGAGCCGACGCGAGCCTTCTTGCCGTCGATCTTGGTGAGCTCCGCGTCGAAGCTGCCCTCGCCGGACTCTCGCCCGAGCCGGGCCGTGAGGCTCCAGTATTCCTCTGGGTTGAAGGCGTCGATCTCGCGCTCGCGCTCGACGACCAGGCGCACGGCGACCGATTGCACGCGTCCCGCCGAGAGGCCGCGCCGAATCTTGCTGGCCACCAGCGGACTGAGCTTGTAACCGACCAGCCGATCGATCACGCGTCGAGCCTGCTGGGCGTTGACGAGGTCCATGTTCAGGCTCCGCGGGTGGGCGAACGCCTCCTCGATGGCCGATTGCGTGATCTCGCTGAACGTGACGCGCTGGATCCGGTCGTCGGGCAGGCCGGCGTACTCGGCGATATGCCAGGCGATCGACTCACCCTCGCGATCCAGGTCCGTGGCGAGCCACACCATGTCGGCCTTCTGCGCAGCCGCGGTGAGGCGGTCGAGCTCTTTCTTCCGATCCTTCAGCGGCTCGTAGCGCGGCGTGAAGTCGCCGTCCACGTCGACGCCCAGGCTCTTTTGCGGGAGATCCCGGACGTGGCCGTAGCTGGCCGTGACGTGATAGCCAGGGCCGAGATAGCGCTCGATGGTCTTCGCCTTTGCCGGAGACTCGACGATGACGAGGTCTCCGGCGGCGGTCTTGGTGCGCTTCATCGGTCAGCGAGTGTAGCACCGGCCACGCTCCCGACCGCCGGTGATCGGAGGGGCGTCGTCAGTCGGTGAAGTCCCAGACCACCACGATCTTGGATCCCACCTGCGCGATCCCCACGCCGACGCGGCGCGCGTTCGGGTTGAGCACGTTGGCGATGTGGTTGAACTGCCCGGGGTACGGCTCGGCCATGAACGTGGCGTGGCACCAATCGAGGGTCGCCACGTCAGTGCGACCGACGAGATAGCACTGGTTCTCGCCAGACCAGCCGAAGCTGATGCCGCCGGCGCGCAGCCGGCTCTCGCGGGTGCTTCCATCCAGGCCGGTGTGGCTGAAGTAGCCGTTGAGGGCCTGATCGTAGGCGTGCGCGTAGGCCACCACCGAGATCGCCGCGTCCAGGACGACCGGGCCGAAGCCGTAGGCCGCGCGAGACGCGTTGATCTGGTTCACGGCGTACTCCGCCGCGCTGCTCGCCGGTGCGGGTGGCGGCACCACCGGTGCTGGCGGCGCCACCGGTGCGGTCTGGGCCGGCGGCGTCGCGACGGCTGCTGGATTCGACTCAGGAGCGGCCCCGGTGGTGAACGACCACGCCATGCTGACCGGGTTGCCATCGGCGTCGCGGGCGCCCTCGCCGAAGGCGACCTCGAACGTCGTCCGCGCCGCGAGCGTCACATCCGGTGCGAACGTGATCTGCGTGCCGCCCTCGTCCCAGTCGAGGCGACCATCCACCGCTGCGCCGGTCGAGCTGTCGGTCACGCTGAAGGCCGCACCTGTGGCCTGGGTGTCCATCGGCTGGCTGAACCGCATCTCAACCGAGGCCGGCTCGGTCTCGGTGGCACCGAGCTTCGGCGCGGTCGTGATCAGTTGCGCGCCCGCGGCGACGATGAAGGAGAAGTTGGCCTTGCCGCCCACAACGTTGCCCACACGGTCATGGGCGCCCACGAGGCTGATGGTGTAGCGCCCGCCGGCCGCCAGTCGCTCCGTGGGCGTGAATACGAGGTCGCCGTTGCTCCACGACAGGTCGCCGTCCACCTGCGGGCCGATGGCGAAGTGCTCCTCAACGTCGGCCATGTCCATCTGGTCGCTGAAGCCGATGGAGATGAAGCTGGTGGCGCTGACTCGCGTGGCGGTCCGGGTGGGCGGTTGCGAAGCGGCCTGCGTGGTATCGATGCCCGCCGCTTCAGCGGCACCATCGAGCACGATGGCCGTGGCTCCGGAGCCATTGACTTCCGACACCGGCAGATCGCCGGTGGCCAGTCGAACCTGAAAATCGGTGACCGACGGGGCGGTCTGGGTGGTGAAGGAGAAGCGACGCGCTGTCCGCAGGGTGGTGCCGTCGGCCGTCCGGGATGATGCGGGAATGACCACCAGGTAGCTCTCGTCGGTGCGCCACAGGCCCTCGGGCGACAGGGTGAGCGCGGTGTGGTCCTCGTTCCAGGAGATCTGCGCCCGCTGCCCGGGACGCACCTGGAGAGCCGACTCCACGGAGGCAGGCTCCATGGCTGCGTCGAATGGAATGGTGATCGAAGCGTTGGTTGCGATGGCGATCCCGACGTTCCGTGGAAGCAGGGTTTCCACAACGAGCGGGCCCTGCTCCGGACCCGCCAGGGTGCCGGCCTGCTGGCTGAGTCCCATCACGACCATGAGCGAGAGGGCGGTAAGGGAGATTCGGGTGGCAGCTCGGTGACGGCTCAGCAGCGCGCCGAGCGAGGCGGCCATTGCCGTCCCTACGCCTGGGATCGAACTCAATAGACAAGCTCCGTGGGCATTCTCACCGGTGCGAGTCGCGGCGGCAGCATAGCCCAGGGCGGGTCTGCGCAACCGCCGCCCTCGGTCAGGGGGCGAAGTCCCACGTGATGACCACGTGCGAGCCGTTGTCGCCGATCCCGACCCCCACGCGGGTCCATCTGGGATTCAGGATGTTGGCGATGTGATTCCAAAGGCCCGGATACGGCTCGCCCATGAACGCGCTGTGGCACCAGTTGAGGGTGTCCGCTGCGCTCCGCCCGTAGTAGTGGCACTGGTTCTCACTCGCCATGCTGAAGCCGACCCCGGCGGCGGCCAGCCGCCCGTAGAGCGAGGCACCGTTGCGTGAGGTGTGGCTGTAGTAGCCGTAGCTGACCTGGTCCCACGCATGCGCCGTCGCCGCGGCGGTCATGCCTCCGTCGAGCCATAGCGGTGCGAATCCGTATGCCGCGCGGGCCGCATTGATCTGGTTCAGCGCGTAGCCCACGAGGCTGCTGGACGGCGCCGGGGCACCGAGCATCGGCGCCGTTCGGGTCGAGGTCGTCGACCGCGCGCCCCCGAACGATGCTTTGCTCGTGAACGTCCAGGAGGTCTCGACCGGATTGCCGTCGGCATCCCGTGCGCCCGCGGCGAGCGCGACGTCAAAGGCTCGGCCACCGGCGAAAGCCTGGTCGGGGCTGAAGATGAGCTGTGTCCGCTCCTCGTTCCAGTTCAGGCGGCCCCCGACCAGCGCGCCGGTCGACCTATCGGTGAGCGAGAAGGCCTCATTCGTGGCATCCACATCCATCGCCGAGCTGAACCACATCTCGACCGTGGCAGGCTCGACGTCGGTGGCTCCCAGCTTCGGCGCGGTCGTGATCAGTTGCGCGCCGCGCTGCACGATGAACGAGAAGTTGCCCTTTCCACCCAGCGCGTTGCCGGTGCTGTCGTGCGAACCGACCAGGCTGATGGTGTACCGAGCGGCGGGCTCAAGGCGCTCCGTCGGCGTGAAGACCAGGTCGCCTCCGGTCCATGTGAGATCGCCGGCGATCTCGGGGCTGATGGTGAAATTTGCCTCGACATCGGCCGTGTCCATCTCATCGGTGAAGCTGATCGAGATGGAGCTGGTCGCACTGACCTCTTCGATCGTCCGCGTCGGCGGCTGCGATGCCGCGTCCTCAGCCGTCTGGGTACCGACGTCGAGCGAACGGACCGATGGGGCGTCGCTGGCCGCAATGACCTCGGTCGCCGGCAGGTCGGCGGTCGCCGGCAGGTCGGAGGTCGCCAGGCGGACCTGGAAGTCAGTCACCGTGGGTGCGGTCTCGGTCGTGAATGAGAAGCGGCGCGCGCTGCGCAGCATGTCGCCGCCAGCAGTGGCGGAGGACTCGGCCACGACCACGAGGTAGCGCTCGTCGGCACGCCACAGGCGCTCCGGCGCAAGGGTGAGTGCGGTGTGACCCTCGTTCCAAGACAGCTCAACCTTCTGCTCGGGGAGCACCTGGAGGGCCGATTCCACGGACGCGGGGTCCATGGCGACGTCGAAGGGGATGGTGACGGTGTCGTCGGTCGCGACGGCGATCCCGACGTTTTGGGGAAGAAGAGACTCCGGCATGAGCGGAGCCTGTTCAGGCGCCGCCTGGATGGATTCCTGCTGGCTGAAGGCAATGACGAGTGTGAACGAGAGGGCGGCCAGCGAGACGCGGGTGATGGCTCGATGGCGGCTCAGCAACATGCTGAGCGACTCGAACGGGGCGGCCCTTGCCGCTACGGTTCGGATCGGACGCAATAGACAAACTCCATGGGGTATTCGGGGCCGCCCCTGGGTTTGGGCACGCGGAGGCGACGGCGAGTCAGCGGCGGAAGCATAGCCCATCAGTACCACGCTTGTCACACGACCCCCGCCAGCCGTTTGGCGGCCAGGGTCGGATGGAAAGTGGCTCCGCCGAACGAATTGACCAGTCCACGCGCCTCCAGCATGGTCAACGCGCTGGCCACCGAGGCCGCCGGATGTGACGTCCGATCGACGAGTTCTTCGATTGAGCCACTTCGCTCCAGCAGGTGCCGGAGTAACTGTCCCTCCACCTCCGAGAGCGCGCTGACCGCGGGTGGCCGCGCCCCTCGGGCCAGGCCGATCTGCTGGAGCAGCCCGGCGGTCGAGGTGACGATGACCGCGTCATGGTCCGCGATCAGCCTGTTGCACCCGCGCGACGCCATTGCGTCGATCGGGCCGGGCACCGCGTAGAGCTCGCGGCCAATTGAGATCGCCGCGGCTGCGGTCAGCAGTGCACCGGATCGGTCCGGTGCCTCGATCACCACCACCGCCTCGGACAGGCCGGCGATGATCCGGTTGCGTCGCGCGAAGTCCGGCCTGCCGACGTTCGCACCGATGGGGACCTCACTGACGAGGGCGCCACCATGCTGCACGATTTCGCGGGCCAGGCCGCGGTGACGCGGCGGGTAGATGCGGTCGAGCGGCGACGGAAGCACCGCCACAGTGGGCGCCGCTGCCCCCACTGCCGCTCGATGGGCGGCGCCATCGATGCCCAGCGCCAGGCCGGAGACAACAACCATGCCGGCGCGCGCCAGCTCATCGGCGATCTCGGTGGCTGTCGCCATGCCATACCCAGAGGCGCGACGCGTGCCGACGATGGCCACCGCCCGTTCCTCCAACGCCTGCTGAGCACCGGCAATGTAGAGCGTCGCGGGTCGCGGGTCGAGCGTGCGCAGCGCAATCGGATAGTCCTCGTCCAGGCCGGTCACGACGCGCCCGCCGGCAGCCTGTGTGCGCTGGTCGATCCGTCGGGCCAGGTCACGCGGGTCGTGCTGGCGTAGATCTGCGAACGCGCCGCTCACGTCGTCTGGCAGCCGCGCCAGGCCCGCCAGCCCCGCCGGTCCGGCCTGCCACGCCGTGGCCGCGGAGCCGTGGCGCCGCACCATGTGCGCGAATCCGGCCGGTCCAATGCCGGGCACGAGCGACAGCGCGATCCAGCATTCCCGCTCGGTCGCGCGCATCCCGCCGGCCGGGCCTTCCGAATGACCACGCGGGCCGGCCGCACCGACGCCGATCACGCGGTGACCTCCTTGGGCCGATGGTGGAGGGCCTCGTCGAGGTGGTCGCGCCGAACGGTGTCGACGCCTTCCAGGTCGGCGATGGTGCGCGCCACGCGGGCGGCGCGATGCAGGCGGCGCAGGGACAGCGCCATCTGCCGCGCACGAAGCTCGAGCAGCCCGCGCAGGGGTAGGTCAAATCCGTGGCGGTCGTCGATGGAGCCCGCCGCGAGCTCCGCATTGGGACCGCCCTGCCGCCGGCGCTGAGTGTCCCACGCCCGCTCAACCCGTTCCGCTACCACCGTTGTGGACTCGGCCCCGCGCGGCAGCGACCGCCTCGAGAGGGTCGGCTCGAGAAACACGACGAGGTCGAGCCGGTCGCGCATCGGTCCGGACAGGCGGGCCTGGTAGCGGCGTCGCGCGCCGTCCTCGCAGCTGCACTCGCGGCCAGCGACGGCGAACCAGCCGCACGAGCACGGGTTGTAGGCCGCCAGCAGCATGAACCGCGCCGGCAGGGCGAGGACACCGTTCACGCGGGCGATGTTCACGACGCCGGCGTCGATCGGGCCGCGCAGGGCGTCGAGCGCATCGGCTCGGAACTGGAGCGTCTCGTCCAGGAACAGGGCGCCGCGGTGCGCGAGGCTGGCCTCGCCGGGTCGGATGCGCGGTCCTCCTCCGACAAGCGCCTGGGTCGAGATGGTGTGATGCGGAGCACGAAACGGTCGGCGCAGCGAGACCGGCATGAGCCCGTCGGCCACGCCCGCCACGGAGTGGATTCGACTCACTTCGGCCGCCTCCGACTCGTCGAGCGATGGCAGCAGGCCGGCGGCGGCGCGCGCCAGCAGGGTCTTGCCGACCCCCGGCGGCCCGCTGAAGGCGATGTTGTGGCGTCCGGCCACCGCGATCTCGAGCGCCCGACGTCCCACCGACTGGCCGATGACCGAGCCCAGGTCGGGGGCGTCGTCGGGCGGTCCCGGATGCAGCGCCCGCGGCGTTGGCTCCAGCGGCGAGAGCGGCGCGAGGCCGCTGAGATGACGCGCCACCTGCCTGAAGCACTCGGCCGGACGAACGGTGACGCCGCCGACGGCCGCGCTCTCCGGTCCGTTCTGCGTCGGCACGATCACGTCGCTGACGCCGGCCGTGCGCGCGGCCGCGACGAGGGCCATGGCCCCAGGCACCGGGCGCAGCGAGCCGTCCAGCGCGAGCTCCCCGATGAAGGCCGTGTGAGCAAGCCGATCCCCGTCGAGCTGTCCGGAAGCGACGAGGATGGCCGTCGCCATGGCCAGGTCATGGACTGTCCCTTCCTTCGGCAGGTCGGCCGGGGCAAGGTTGATGGTGATTCTCCGCGCCGGCACCTCGAAGCCGGAGTTGCGAAGCGCGGCTCGCACCCGCTCGCGCGCCTCGAGCACGGCACTACCGGCCAGGCCGACGATGGTCAGGCCGGGCAGGCCGAACGAGA
Organism: Candidatus Limnocylindria bacterium; assembly: GCA_039919135.1. GTDB lineage: Bacteria > Chloroflexota > Limnocylindria > QHBO01 > QHBO01 > JACDBZ01. The sequence continues at coordinate 9,304 of JBDSGF010000009.1, forward strand.
CGTCGACCTCGACCCGAACCGGAATGCCGTCGACCCCGACGATTGATGCGCTGAGCGCATTCGCGAGCATGGGCACGCCTCGAACCATTGGAGGCGATGGACCATTCGGACGAGTGCCGGCCGCCCGCCTGCTCGCCTCCCTACTAACCAGCGGCGACCGGCGCAGCCAAGCGTAGGGATGCCCGATTACCGGCCGATTAGCTGCGGCTTATCAGGCGCGGAGAGCCGGGCGCCGGGGGCGTCAGACTCGGGCCGGAACGGCCTCCGCGGCGAATATCGCGTCGAGCTCGCGGGCGAAGGTCGAAACGCTCTGGCCCAGCGGTCCATCCGGGCGGGACGACATGAACGGCTCACCGGAGTTCAGTGCGCTGATGGCGCCGCGGTACTCGTTGATAACCTGGAAGTCGATCTTTCGACCCAGCGCGGACTCGGCGTTGTCGACATTGATGCCGGTATACGCGTTCGATCGGTTGAGGATGAGCTGGATCTTGTTTCGCTCATAGCCCAGCGAATCCATGGTCTCGAGTACCAGGCGCACGTTCTTCAGGCACGACAGGTCCGCGGTCATGACCACGAAGATGAAATCGGCCTCGTCGAAGAGCTGGAGGTTGAAATCGTCGATGGTCTTGGCCATGTCGACCAGCGTGTAGTCGTATGCCCGGCGCATGAGGGCAAGGATGTTCGAGAGCGCTCCCGGATCGGTCCTCTGGCGCTCGACCACGATGTCGGCCTGCTCCGGATTCGGCGGCGCCAGCAGCAGGTCGATCCCAGTGCGATGGCTGACCACGAGCTTCTTGAGCAGCTCGGCGTCGAGATCGTTCTCGGTGATGGCATTCACCATGGACGAGGAGTCGAGGCCCATGTCCAGGAAGACGCGCATGTCTCCGAACTGGAGGTTGGCGTCCATGAGCGCAGTCTTGTGCTTCAGCCGCGTTGCCAGCGCGATCGCCGTGTTGATCGCGATGGTGGTCGTGCCCACGCCGCCCTTGGCGCCGTAGAAGCAGGCCAGCCGGCCAAGTGTCGCCTTCTCCGACGTCTTGCGCGGCTGCCCGCCGCCGGCGCGCGCCAGGAGCGCCTTGATGCGCGCGATCAGCTCCAGGGGATGGAACGGCTTGACGATGTCATCGTCCGCGCCCGCCCGCAGGCCCCTCACGCGCTGCTCGACGTCGGCCTCGGCGGTGAGCATGATGATCGGGACCTTGCGACCCTGCTCCGCCGCGCGGATCTGCTGGGTCGCGGCGTAGCCGTCCAGCTTGGGCATCGCGACGTCCATCAGGATCAGGTCCGGCTTGATGCTCGCCGCCATCTCGACGCCCGCCTGGCCATCCGAGGCGACGTGCACCTCGAACCCCTCCTGCTTGAGGGTAAAGACCAGCACGCGCTGGATGTTTAGGTCGTCGTCGACGACCAGGACCTTAGTGGCAGCCATGCAAGACCCCGGGACGTTGTGGAATGGCCGCGATTATATCGTCGCCGCCCCCGGTGCCACCATGCACCGATGGTCCCGGCCTGCTGATCGCACCGATACACCGGCGGGTTGTCGTCGCCGCCCCGTCTTGACGACCGCGCCAGGGCAGGCATTCGTGCTCAGCGCCCGCCTGGGGCCGCCCCGAGGCACCGCTCGTGCGGGATCCGAACCGATGTATCGGTCTAACTGCGCTTGGACGACCCCTCGGGGCAGATCAGACCGATGTATCGGTCCGTGCGGAGCCTGAGTGGAACCCGGAGGCACCGCTCATGCGGGATCCGAACCGATATGTCGGCCTAATTGAGCCCGAAGGTCGGTTCAGGCGTGAATAGGCCGATGTATCGGTCTAGCCGAGATGGCGCTCCAGGAAGTCGAGCACGCGGGACCGATACGCCCCCGGCTCGGCGGCAAACGCCTGGCCATGACGCGCGCCCGCGACCACGAAGAGTTCCTTCGGCTCCCCTGCCGCCTCGAACAGCCGAACGCTCTGGCGCCAACTGATCAGCTCATCGTCCCGTGGCGCGATGATCAGCAGCGCGCGGGGCGCGATGCGGGCGACCGCCCGGATGGGATCGGCGGAGCGGGAGCGGGTGCGCACCGACGCGCCGAAAACAATCGCCCGCGACCCGAGGTCGGGCAGCGGGTAGCCGGCCCCTCGCAGGCGGCTCGCGATCGGGTGCCGGAGTTCGGCGAATGCGGCATCGGCGATGACCGCCGCCACCGGAAGCTCCGGCGCCGAGAGGATGGCGATGGCCGCGCCCATGCTGATTCCAAAGAGCGCCATCGGTCCGAAACCGCGCGATTCGAGGAAGGCCACCGCCGCCGCGACATCGCGCCGTTCGTGCGAGCCCACCGTGATGGCGCCCGGGTCGCTCTCGCCGTGCCCGCGGAAGTCGAACTGGAGGATGTGGTGACGCTCGGCCAGCCAGGGCACAACGGTCGCGAGCTCAGGCAGCCGATGTCCCGCGAAGCCGTGCAGCACGACCACCGCCGTGCGCGTCTCACGAGCCGCCGGGATGAGCCATCCGGAGAGGGTGAAGCCGTCGGCGGTCGTGAAGCGGACAGGCTCGA
>JBDSGF010000010.1:0-6626 GCA_039919135.1 Candidatus Limnocylindria bacterium
CCGCGGACCTCCAGCAGGTACCAGTACAGCAGCCCGTAGACCTGGAGCTGGTTGACGAAGACACCCTCCTCGGTCGCCATGCCCACGCGGTCGGCGTCGCCGTCGAAGGCGATGCCGATGTCGGCGCCCCAGCGCGGGATCTCGATGAGCCACTCGTCGACGTTGGGGCGAATCGGCTCCGGGTTGAGGCCGCCGAAATACGGATTGCGCTCCGTGTGCAGCTCGCGGACCGTCAGGCGCCCGTCGCCCAGGAGGCGCGTCATCCACCCCGCGCCGGAGCCGAACAGGTTCTCGACCAGGACGCGCCCGTCCGCCGCGCGGATGCGCTCGATGTCCACGATGCTCGCCAACTGATCGCGGAACCTCGGATACGCGTCGAAGGTCTCTACCAGGCCGCCTTCGACGGCATCATCGAGGTCGCGCCGCGGGGGCAGCTCATCGGCGGGATGCGTGTCCATGGTGGCCTCGATGGCAGCCAGCATCTCCGGCGCCGCGGCGCCGCCGGTATCGGCCTTGACCTTGAAGCCATTGTCGGTCCACGGGTTGTGGCTGGCCGTGATGACGATCCCGGCGCCCGCGTGCAGCTCACGCGTGAAGAAGCTGCCGACCTGCGTGGGAACGGCCTCGGGTGGCGTGTACGAGCGGATGTCATGCGCGGCAAGCACCTCGACGCAGGCGCGCGCGAAGTGCTCGGACGCAAAGCGCCGGTCATGACAGACCACCACGCCGCGATCCGCCGCACCGGTCTGCTGGAGGTACTCGGCCACCCCGCGCGCGCAGCGGCGGACGTTGTGGAAGGTGTAGTCCTCGGCAATGGCGGCGCGCCAGCCGTCGGTTCCGAACTTGATCTGCGTCACTGGTGTGTGGGCACTCGTCTGCGGGGACCATTCCGTGTCGGGGTTCATCGTAGCGAGGGGGCGTTCCTTTCGGAACCCTGAGCCGGCATGAGCATCGGGCGTACTTCTCCGGTTGGCGACACCGCATGCAGCGGAAGATCGGGCACGGCGTCGCGCCGGCCCATTCCGTCTCTGACTTCCGTCACGGTCCTTGTCGTCTAACGGCATGGCTGGTGCCATTTGACAGGACCTCATGCTGGAGGCTCTGGCGGGTCGCTCGGAGCGTTCGGGCGATCGGCTCGTGTCGCCGCGTCGTCCAATGCGGCCTGGAGCCGGCCGAGGAGGGGCCTGAGCGGCTGGCGTGGGCCGACCCGAATCGGCTCAGCCTCCTCCACACGGAGGCGGCAGAACGGCAGCGGCAGGATGTGCCGGTCCCATCGGCCGCTCATGCGGATGGCGGGACGCACGGCAACCGCCCAGGGCTGGAGGGGCAGGCCCGACTCACGGGCGACGATCAAGGCTCCGGGCTTCGCGCGCCGGTAAGGGCCGACCGGACCGTCCGGGCTGACCACCAGCGACGCGCCCTCGCGTCCCAGGCGCGCCATCTCGCGCGCCAGGCTGGCCGCCTCAGCGCGTTCGCCCTCCGCAGGCAACGGGACCGAGCCGGCGTCGAGCGTGGCGAGCATGGCGGTCATGACCTCGCCGCGGAATGTCCGAGTGCTGAAGCTCACATGGTGCTGATGCGGTCGCAGCCGATGCGCGGCGGTCGCGGCCACCAGGTTGTACTCGTGCCAGAAGGCGAGCACCACCGGCTCCTGGTTGACCGGTGGCCCGTGGACCCGACAGGTCGCCGCGACCAGCCGGACGTAGCCGCCCATGAGCAGACCGATAAACCGAGCCAGCGGATGCATCGGTCTCTCTAGAGGTAGCGGTCGCCGGCGGTTTTCGCGATCTCGTCGAGGATCGGCTTGATCTCCTCCGCGCGATCGCGGTGGCAGACGAGGAGCGCGTCCGGCGTGTCGACGATGATCACGTCCTCCAGCCCGACCGTCACCACCAGGCGCTCGCCGCCATGGACGAGGACGCGGTGCGAATCCCGATCGAGATGGCGCCCGCTGGCAACGAGATCCGCGCCGCTGACCGCCGAAAGGGCCTCGAGCAGGGCCGACCAGGAGCCGATGTCGGACCAGCCCGCCTCGAGCGGAACGACCGCCATGCGCCCTTCGGCGGCGGCCGGCTCGGCGATGCCGACGTCGATGGTGATGGCCGACACCGGCTCAAGAATGTCGCGCACCTCGGTCATCCAGCCGGGAGTCCGATGCAGCTCCTCGATGCGCGCGAGGGCCGAGGACAGCTTCGGCTGGAAGCGCTCGACCGCCTGGCGGAAGGCGTAGGCCCGCCACACGAAGATCCCCGAGTTCCAATAGTGATCGCCCTCCTTCAGAAAGGCTGCCGCACGCTGCGCATCGGGCTTCTCGACGAAACGCTCGACGAGTGCCGTGCGCGAGGCCGCATGGAGCGGGGCGGCCGCCTTGATGTAGCCGTACCCGGTGGCCGGGTTGGTCGGGACGATCCCCAGGGTCACGAGGTATCCGCGCTCCGCCGCCCGCGCGGCCTCTTGCAGGCCTGCGGCGAACGCCGCTTCATCGGCGATAAAGTGGTCCGCCGGCAGGACGATCGCGATCTCGTCGCTCTCACGCCGGGCCAGGACGGTGGCCAGACCGGCCGCGACGGCGGTCGAGCGTGCGAGGGGCTCGCCGAAGACGTTGTCCGCCGGCAGCTGGGGCAGCTGCGCCTGGGTCACCCGCACGTGCGCCTGGCTGGTGATGACATAGATGTCGTGCGGCTTCAGGAGCGTGCCGAGACGAGCGACAGTCTGCTGGAGCAGGCTGGTGTCGCCGGTGAGCGCCAGCAATTGCTTGGGCGTGCTGCGCCGCGACAATGGCCAGAGTCGGGTGCCGGCACCGCCGGCCATGATGATCGCGAACATCTACTCGCGCTCGACCTCCGCCTCCAGGCGTTCCCCAAGCTCGAGCGTCCGGCGGTACGCCGCCCAAACGGCATCGGAGAAGACCGTTCGGATGCGCCCCTTCTCCAGCTCGTAGATGGCCGCTGCGCTGGTCCCGCCGGGCGAGGTCACCGCATTGCGCAACTGCGCGGGATGAAGCTGCGATTGGCGCGCGTACTCGGCCGAGCCGACCAGCGTCTCGACCACCAGGTCGTGCGCCAGCTCGCGAGGGAAGCCGAGGTGAACGCCGGCGTCGATGAGCGCCTCCATGACGGCGAAAAGGTACGTCGGCCCGGTGCCCGAGAGAGCGGTGGCCATGGCCACGAAGGATTCGTCGGCGACCTGGCGTTCGTCACCGAGCGCTCGCAGCACGGCCCGCGCCTGGTCGCGCTGTCGTGCGGCGCACGCCTCCGACGCCGACCATACGCTTATCCCGCGCCGGATCTGGCTGGGCGTGTTCGGCATGGCACGCACCACCGCCGCATGTTGAAGGCCGTCGACCAGCGTGCGAATGGTGGCGCCCGCCACGATCGAGACCACGACCTGCTCGGCGTTGAGCCGGCCGCGCAGCTCGCGCATCACCCGCACCAGCATCTGCGGCTTGACGGCCAGGACGACCACCTCGGCATCCGTGAGGGCATCCCGGTTAGCGGCCACCGGACGGATCCCGTGTCGCTCGGCCAGCGTGTCGCGTCGCTCTCGCCGGGGATGGGATGCGACCAGCCTCTCCGGCTGGACCGCCCGGTCGGCGACGAGGCCCGCAATGATCGCCTCGGCCATCACGCCGGCCCCCACGATGCCGACTCGCATGGTGCGTCTTGCCATCAGCTCGTCTCCTCCGTTGTTTCGCCGACTGCCCGCTCGCTGCCCAGCAGGCCGCGGGCCGCCTGGATCTCGCCGGCCGGCGCCCCGGCGCGGGCCAGAAGCTCGACCGCCGCTCCTCCCAGCCGCCGTGCGCCGGTCACCTCGCCCAGCTCCATCAACGAGCGTCCCAGGCCGAGCGTCGCCAATCCCTGCTCATGCTCGGCGCCGATGTCGCGGGCCTCGTCAATGGCCTCGGCATAGTAGCGCCGCGCGCTCTCCGGGTCGCCGGCCGCCGCCCGCAGCTCACCGATGCGGCGCGCCTGGCGGGTCGCCTGGAGGGTCATCTGCGCCTGCTCGAAGTGCCAGAGCGCGCGATGTGCCCACAGGTCGGCCGGCCACCACTCCTCGGCCGATGCGGCACGGTCCATGGCCGCCACGGCGGCCGCGGCTGCACGGCGGTGGTCGGACGCGCCCTCGGCCACGAGGTATGCCTCGGCCAGATCGCCCTTGCGCAGCGCCAGCGGCAGGTCACGCAAGCCGGCGGCGGGCGGGCGCTGCGTGGCGCCGATGGTCGCGCGGATGCGCTCGACGAGTCGGCGGGCCACCCCGGGACGCGGCTCGCCCCACGCCGGACGAGCATGCCGGTGCGCGTGTCGGGCGTCCATGGGACGGCCTAACCGGCGGCGGCGTGCAGCTCGTCGACCCGGTCGACCCGCTCCCACGGCAGGTCGAGGTCGTCGCGCCCGAAATGACCGTATGCGGCGGTCTGGCGGTAGATCGGGCGACGCAGGTCGAGGTCGCGGATGATGGCGCCCGGGCGCAGGTCGAAGGTGCGCTCGATGATCTGCGCCAGCCGCGCGTCGGGCAGGGTGCCGCTGCCCCAGGTCTGCACGTTGATGGCCAGCGGATGGGCCACCCCGATGGCATACGCCAGCTGCAGCTCGCAGCGCCGGGCCAGCCCGGCGGCGACCACGTTCTTGGCCACGTAGCGCGCCATGTAGGCGCCGGATCGGTCCACCTTGGTGGGATCCTTGCCGCTGAAGCTGCCGCCGCCGTGGCGGGCCATGCCGCCGTAGGTGTCGACGATGATCTTGCGCCCAGACAGGCCCGAGTCGCCCATGGGCCCGCCGATCACGAAGCGCCCGGTCGGGTTGACCAGGTGGCGGGTGCCCTTGTCGAGCAGCTCCGCGGGGATGGCGGCCTCGACCACGTGCTCGCGGACCGCGGCACTCAGCTCGTCCATCTCGACATCGGGATCGTGCTGGGTCGAGATCAGCACGGTGTGCACGCGGGTCGGGCGGCCATCGGCGTCGTACTCGACCGTGACCTGGCTCTTGCCGTCGGGACGCAGGTAGGGCAGCGTGCCGTCGCGCCGCACCTCGGCCAGCCGGCGCGCCAGTCGGTGGGCCAGCAGGATCGGCATCGGCATCAGCTGGTCGCTCTCGTCAGTGGCGTAGCCGAACATCATTCCCTGGTCGCCGGCGCCCAGCTCATCGGCCTCGGACCCGTCGCGCGCCTCGAGTGCGTGGTCCACGCCGCGCGCGATATCGGGGCTCTGCTCCTTGATAGCGGTCAGGGTGCCGCACGTCTCCCAGTCGAAGCCGAGGCGGCTGTCGTTGTAGCCGATCTGGCGCACAGTCCGTCGCACGACCTCCTGGACATCGACGTAGTGGCGGGTGGTCAGCTCGCCGATGACGATGACCATGCCGGTGGTGGTGGCCACCTCGACCGCCGCGCGCGCGTTCGGATCGGGCTCGAGCACGTCGTCCAGGATGGCATCGGCCACCGCGTCGCACAGCTTGTCGGGGTGGCCCTCGGTGACCGATTCGGACGTGAACAGGGTGGACGCGGTGGCTTCAGGCATGGTCGCGAGTGTAGCGCCGCTCAGGCGGACGCGAGCCTGCTCGAAACCTACGTCCCGGACTCCCAGGACTCGCTGTAGGCCTTCTGCGCCGGCGTCATGGGGTCGATGCGGATGCCCATGCTCTCGAGCTTGAGGCGAGCGACCTCGCGGTCGATGTCTTCGGGGATGCCGTAGACCATCGGCTCGAGCTCCGTGACATGGGCGCGCAGCCACTCCAGGCCCAACGCCTGGTCGGCGAAGCTCATGTCCATCACCATGGCGGGGTGGCCCTCGGCCGCGCCGAGGTTGACGAGGCGCCCATCGGCCAGGACGTAGATGCGCCGGCCGTCGGCCATCAGGTACTCGCGCGTGAACGGCCGCACCTCGCGCGACGAGGTCGCCTGCTCCTCCAGCGCGCCGAGCTCAAACTCGTCGTTGAAGTGGCCGGCATTGGCCAGGATGGCGCCGTCCGGCATCAGCGGAAAGTGGTCGCGGCCCCACACGTTGAGGTTGCCGGTGCCGCTGATGAAGAGCCCGCCGACCTTCGCCGACTCGGTCGCGTTCATGACGCGGTAGCCATCCATGGCTGCCTCGAGGGCGCGCACCGGATCGACCTCGCAGACGACCACGCTGGCGCCAAAGCCATGCGCGCGCGACGCGATGCCGCGACCAACCCAGCCGTAGCCGCCCACGACGACGGTCTTCCCCGCGAACAGGATGTTCGTTGCGCGCAGCACCCCGTCGATGGCGCTCTGGCCGGTGCCGTATCGGTTGTCGAAGAGGTGCTTCGTGAGCGCCTCGTTCACGGCCACCACCGGGTAGCTCAGCTTGCCCGCCTTGGCCATGGCACGCAGCCGGATGACGCCGGTCGTCGTCTCCTCGGTGCCGCCGATGACGCCGTCGAGCAGCTCTCGTCGGCTGGTGTGCAGCTCGTTCACGAGATCGGCGCCGTCGTCCATGGTGATCTGCGGCCGATGGTCGAGTGCCGCGCCGATGTGCGAGTAGTACGACTCGCGGTCCTCGCCCTTGATGGCGTAGACGGGAATGCCGTAGTGCATGACCAGCGAGGCCGCCACGTCGTCCTGGGTCGAGAGCGGGTTCGACGAGCACAGCACCGCGTCGGCGCCGCCGTCGG
>JBDSGF010000011.1:0-5568 GCA_039919135.1 Candidatus Limnocylindria bacterium
CTCGTCCTCTGCAAGGTCGCCAAGGCGGATCTTGGGGCCGGGCAGGTCGACCATGAGCGCGACGACGCGGCTCGCCTCGCGCACTGCCCGCGCGGCGGCCGCATGTTCGGCGACCGTCCCGTGCGAGAAGTTGATGCGCGCGACGTCCATGCCTGCCGCCACGAGCTCCGGAATCCGATCGGCGGTCGCCGGACCTATGGTGCACACGAGCTTCGTGCGTGATCCGATCATGTCACCCCGGCCTTGTAGACGGCGCCCGCTGCTCGACGCCGATCGTGTTGCGCGAGAAGCCGCTTGCGGAGGCGAATGGCGGTCGGGGTCACCTCGACCAGCTCATCGGCCGCGATGAACTCGATGGCCGACTCGAGCGTGAGCACCCGCGGCGGGGTGTGGATGCGGTAGTCGCCATCAGTGGCCTGCGTGCGCATCTTGGACAGCGCCTTCGACTTGGTCGGGTTGACGTCCATGTCGCCCGGGCGGCTGTTCTCGCCGATGACCATCCCCTCGTACACCTCGGTGGATGGACCGATGAAGAGTTCGGATCGCTCCACCAGGGACGAGAGCGCATACGCGCGCGACTCGCCGGCTCGGTCTGAGACGAGCACCCCGGAAGTCCGATGCGTCACCTCGCCCGCCCACGGGCCGTATCCCTCGCCGATCTGGTGCATGAGTTCGGTGCCGCGCGTGTCGGACAGCAGCTGTCCGCGATAGCCGATCAGGCCGCGCGTCGGGATGATGAACTCCATCCGTACGCGTCCGTCGGCGTCGGTGCTCATCTGCTCCAGGCGGCCCTTGCGCCCGGCCAGCGCCTGCTGCACCACGCCGATGTAGTCGGGCGGGATGTCGATCGTCAGCCGCTCGTACGGCTCCTGGCCGTCACGCAGGATCACTTCGGGTCGGCTGATGGTGAGCTCGAAGCCCTCGCGCCGCATCTGCTCGATGAGCACGGCCAGCTGGAGCTCTCCGCGACCGCGCACCTCGAACGTCTCGCCCGACTCCGTCGGGTGGACCTCGATCGCCACGTTGCCCAGGACCTCGCGATCCAGCCGCGCCTTGATCTGGCGGCTGGTGAGGAAGGTGCCGTCGCGGCCCGCCATCGGCGCGGAGTTGACGCCGAAGGTCATCTGCAGGGTCGGGGCGTCAACGTCCAGGCGCGGCAGCGGTCGCGGATCGGCCGGATCGGTGAGCGTGTCGCCGATCGTGACCTCCGGCAGGCCGGCGACGCTGACGATGTCGCCGGGGCCGGCTTCGGTGATGTCGACCCGATCGATGCCGTGCGCCGTCTGGAGCGCCGTGACCGATCCGGTCAGCGTGATCGAGCGGCCGGGCTCGACCGACCCATCCGGGTCCTCGGCTTCCTCACGTACGATCGTCACCCGCTGGCCGAGCCGAATCTCGCCGTTGCGGATGCGTCCGACCGCCATGCGTCCCACGTAGTCGTTGGCGGTCAGGTTTGTGACCAGGAGCTGAAGCGGGTGGCCCTCGATGTAGGTGGGCGGCGGCGTGACCTCCACCAGCAGGTCGAGCAGCGGGCGAAGATCGGTTCCGGGATGCGCCAGGTCCCGCGTTGCCGTGCCGGCCTTGGCGTTCGTGTACACGACGGGGAACTCGATCTGGTGCTCATCGGCACCGAGGTCCATGAACAGCTCATACACGTCGTCGAGCACCTGCGCGGGGCGCGCGTCGGATCGGTCGATCTTGTTGAGGGCCACGATCACCGGAAGGTGGCGCGCCATGGCCTTGAGCAGCACGTAGCGCGTCTGCGGCAGCGGACCCTCCGATGCGTCGACCAGCAGCAGGACGGCGTCGACCATGAGCAGGGATCGCTCGACCTCGCCGCCGAAGTCGGCGTGGCCGGGGGTGTCCACGATGTTGAGCCGCACGCCCTCGTAGTCGACCGTCGTCTGCTTGGCGAGGATGGTGATGCCCTTCTCGCGCTCCAGGTCGCCCGAGTCGAGCACGCGCTCGACCAGCGCCTCGTTGGCTCGGAACGTCCCGGTCTGGCGCAGCATGCCGTCGACCAGGGTGGTCTTGCCGTGGTCGACGTGCGCGATGATGGCGACGTTGCGCAGATCCGCGCGAATGTTGGTGGGCATCGGCCGCCATCGTCGCAGATGGGGTCTCACCGTGCTCAGGCGCCGGTCGTCATCGGTCCGGGACGTGCACACTGCGCAGAACCATGCTGACCGATGCGCTCCGCGACCTCGCCTCGGCGCTCGAACGGCGAGCTGCCAGCGCACCCGGCCCAAACCGCGCGGCACGCGCCGAGCGCCTGCGGCGCCATGTCACCGAGTACCTGCTGCCGCGTGGGCGCGACGCCGGCGCGCCACTGGTCATCGTCATCCTGGGCTCGACCGGCTCCGGGAAGTCGAGCCTTTTCAACGCGCTGGCGGGCCGCGCGCTGAGCGCATCAGGCGTGTTGCGCCCGACGACGCGCCGTCCCGTCGCCGTCGTCCATCCCGATGATGCCTCTGCCGATCTGCTGCCGGGCCTCGCGGCGCGCAGCTCGGTCGAGATGGTGACCGACCCGGAGGCAAGGCGCGGCATCCTGCTCGTGGATGCGCCCGACTTTGACAGCGTCGAGTTGGCGAACCGGGCGCTGGCCGTCGAGCTGCTGGAGGCGGCCGACCTCGTCATCTTCGTCACCACCGCGACCCGCTATGCCGACCAGGTGCCGTGGGCCATCCTGGGTCGGGCCCGGCAGCGCGGCGTGCCGCTGCTGGCTGTTCTCAACCGCCTTCCGGCCGAGACCGATGACGCCGATGCGGTCGCTCGCGACTACCGCAACCTTCTCGAGCGCGGGCATCTGGAGAAGGCGGGCGCCTTCGGAGCCCTGGAGGTCGTGCCGGTGGCCGAGGGGGCGCTCGACACCGAGCGCGATGCGCTCGACGCCGCGGCGGTGGCGCCCATCAGCCAGGCGCTCGACCGTCTCATGGCTGACGACGTCGCGCGACGTGACCTTGCGAAGCGCAGCCTGGAGGCCGCGCTGTCCGGGCTACCCGAGGCGGTCGACGAGGTCGCTCGCGAGGTGGACCACGAGGCCGCGGCGGCGAGCGCACTGCTCGACGCGGCCGCTCGATCCTATGCCGAACGACGGAAGGCGCTCGGCGAGGAGCTGGGCCGCGGCACCTTCCTGCGCGCCGAGGTGCTGCGGCAGTGGCAGGCGTTCGTCGGTGCCGGCCAGGTCGCCCGCATCCTCTCGCAGGGCATCGGGCGCATCGCGGCAACGGTGCGCGGCCTCCTCCAGCCCGGCCCGCCGGCTCCCGCCGTGGAGGTGCGCGAAGCGGCATTCGCTGACCTCGTGGCCCTTGCCATTCAGCACGCGGACGCGGCGGCGCGCCGGACGGCGACCGGCTGGCTCGACGATCCGTACGGCGAGCGCGCGCTGGCTGTCGATGCCACCCTGTGGGGCGCCTCGTCCGGGCTCGGCCGCCGCCTCACCGACGGGCTGGAGCAATGGGCCGTCGGCGTCGCCGACGAGATTCGGACTCTCGGCGAGCAGCGCAAGGGATGGGCGCAGGTGGCCAGCATCGGTGTCAACGCGGTCGGTACCAGCGCCATCCTCGCCGTCTTCGTGCACACCGGCGGTCTGACCGGCGCCGAGGTCGGTATCACGGCGGCCACCGCGGTTGTCAACCAGAAGCTGCTGGAGGCGATCTTTGGCGAGGCCAACGTGGCGGCCTTCGTGGCCCGTGCACGTGCGGCGCTCGGCATCCTCCTGGACGGCGCCTTCGATCACGAGCGCCAACGCTTCACCGATGTGCTGGGAGAGCAGGCCCAGCTCTCCGGCCTTGCCGATCAGCTCCGCGAGGCAGCCCGCCGCGCATCGGCGCCGGAATGACCATCGATGAGCGCCTGGACGCGCTGGAGCGTGCCGCGAACGCGGTGCGCGGCATCGGTCTTGAGCAGGAGGCGGAGTCAGCCGATGCCGTTATTCGCCGCGGACGCGAGCGCATCGGCTTCCCTGGCGATGCGTACGTCCTCGCCTTGGCGGGAGGGACGGGCGTCGGAAAGTCGTCGCTGCTCAACGCGCTGGCCGGGCACACGGTGAGTGCCGTGCGCGCCGTGCGTCCCACGACCGACGAGCCGCTGGCCTGGGTCAGCGATGACCGCCGCGACGAGCTGGCCGGCCTGCTCTCGTGGCTCGGCGTCCGTCACACCGCCGGCCATGCAGATTCCGCCCTCTCCAGCGTTGCCATCCTCGACCTGCCCGACGTCGACAGCGTCCGCACGGAGCACCGCGCCCGCGTCGACGAGCTCCTGCCGCGCATCGACAGCATCGCCTGGGTGGTTGATCCGGAGAAGTACGACGACGAGCGCCTGCATGCCTACCTCCGCTCGCTTGACGCCCACGCCGACCGCATGCGCTTCGTCCTCAACAAGGCGGATCGGCTGACCGATGCCCAGCGCCAGGCGCTGGTCGCCGACCTGCGCCGTCGCCTGGCGGACTCCGGCCTGCCCGACGCGCGCATCCTCGTGACATCCGCCACCAGCGGCGAGGGAGTGGACGACCTGCGGGCTGCTCTCGCCGCCGATGCCGACGCCAAGGCACTCGTCGCCGCCAAGATCGAGACCGATGCGCACGAGGCGCACGCCACCCTGGCCCGAGCGGTCGGTGTCGGTGCGGGGCCCCACACTCCACTCCTGGCGGACGCCCGTCGCGAGGCCACCCTGCGCGAGGCGGTCGACGGGGCGCTCTTCATCGTGGACCCGCCGGGCGTCTCGCGACAGGTGCAGGCCGCCGTGCTGAATCGCGCGCGCCGCTCCGGAGGCTCACTGCTTGGCCGCGCGGTGGTACTGCTGGGCTCGATGACCGGCCAGGGTCGGCGCGACGCGGATCCGGCGGCCTACCTGCGCGACTGGCGGCGCCGTGGCTCGCTCGGGCGGGTGCTGAACCCGGTCCACGCGGCACTGGTAGACGCCTCGCAGGGCGTGCCGGCGGCGACTCGCCCGGCGATCCTGCGCGCGCTCGGCGCCGACGACACCGAGGCGGCAGTGACGCGCGCACTGGACGGAGTGGTTCGCAATGCGACCTCCGAGCTGCGCGTGCCGGCCTCATGGCTGTGGCCGATCATCGGCGTGATACAGCTCATCGTGGGCGCCGTGTTCGTCCTGGCCGTCGCGTGGTACGTGACGCTCTTCGTCTCCGGCGGAACGATCCCGGTCGCCACGCTGGAGCTGCCGCTTCTCGGTCCGCTTCCGCTGCCGCTGGTGATGCTTGCGGGGACCGTGACCGGGAGCGCCGTCATCGGTTTCGGGCTCTCGCTGCATGCCGGTTGGATCGGTCGCCGCATCGGTCGCCGTCTGGCGGCCCGGGTTCGTACCGCGGTGACGAGCGAGATCGAGTCCGCGGGAATGTCCGGCCTGTCCCGTGTCGAGGCGGTCCGTCGCGAGCTGACGAGCGAGCGCGACGAATGACGTTCACCCTATTCAACTTGGCCCGTGGACGGCCTGTGGATAGATCACCGCGCGCGTTGCAAGTTCGGGGATAAGTGGTCTTGCGCCCTCCCGCCGGCGGCACCGATACTGTGGTCGTCCCGAAGGGGCAAGCGACACCGGATCACACGA
>JBDSGF010000012.1:0-9982 GCA_039919135.1 Candidatus Limnocylindria bacterium
TTGTCTTGCGGCCGATGGAGTCCCATGGCGACAATGGTGCTCATTGCCCCTTACCGGTTGCTTATCGGCTGCTTACCGGAGCGTACCGGAGCGTACCGGAGCGTACCGCGGCCAACTGGGGCTATACCGATCGATAGGTGGGCGGTCCGGCGCCTCCCTGCCGACTGGGGCGCCGCATCGCCGATATTTCGGCGCAGCGGACGCCTGGGGGGCCTGCATGCGCCGCGGAGGCGTTGGTTCGACCGATAAATCGAACAGGCGGCGCTTCCGAAGCGCCACGGGCGTGGAACGAGCGACTTATCGGGCGAGGTGAGGTGAGGCGAGGTGAGGAAACGGACTACGTGCCTCGGTCTCTCAGCCTCTGGAGAAGGGGCCAGCCGAACCAGAACCAGGCGAACCAGCTCGGCTTGGCGGCGGCAGGCGAACGGTGGAACGACGGCATTTCCGATCGACGAGCCTGGTGGACATTCAGGCCGAGCTGCACAAGCGAGAGCTGCTCTCCGATGTCCGGCGGGCGACGCCCGTGCGCGGGACACGCCGGCCCCGCGCCTCGAGGTTCGGCCTGAGCCAGCTGAGGCGGCGCATCCTCGGTTGATCGGGTCGGGGGACGCATCGGCCGTAGAATGGCCGGCGATGCCCCGACCCAGGAGCGTGTCGCGTAGCGACGACACGGTCATCAGCAACTCCGAGCTGGCGCGGATCTTCAACGAGATCGGCGACATGCTCGAGATCCTCGGCGAGGTGGTCTACAAGGCGGTCGCCTACCGCCGCGTCGCCGATGCGGTCGAGCGCTTTCCCGACGACGTGGCCGCCCTCTACCGACGAGGTGATCCGCCGAAGCTTCCGGGCGCGGGAGCCGCGCTGACTGCCAAGCTCGCCGAGCTGGCCGAGACCGGCCGCCTCGAGTACCACGAGCGATTGCGGACCCAGGTGCCCGACGGGCTACTCGACATCCTGCGCGTGCCGGGCGTGGGACCCAAGACCGTCCGATTGCTCAACGCCGAGCTGGGAATCGATTCGCTCGACGCGCTGCGCGCTGCCGCCGAGACCGGGCAACTGCGCGCCGTCAAGGGGCTCTCCGAACGCACCGAGCAGAACGTGCTCGAGGGGATCGGGCGCATCGAGCGGCGCAGCACGCGCCTCCTCGTCCACGACGCAGATGCCCTGGTCACGAGCCTGGTCGAGGCCCTGCGCGACGTGCGCGGCGTGCGACGCATCGAGCCGGCTGGATCCCTGCGGCGTCGGCTAACGACGATCGGCGACCTCGACCTGCTGGCGGCGGTGGACGATCCCGCCGCCGTGATCGCGGCACTCGACGGCCTTTCGGACGTGGAAAAGGTGCTTTCGGCCGGGAACGACAAGTCGAGCATCATCCTGCGCGATGGACCGCAGGTCGACCTCATGGTCTGCCAGCCGGCCGCCTGGGGCACCCACCTCGTGCATTTCACCGGCAGCCGCGACCACAACATCGCGCTGCGCGGCATGGCGCTCGACCGCGGGTGGTCGCTGTCCGAGAAGGGCTTCAAGGTGATCGAGACGGGCGAGCTGCTGCTCGACCCCGAGGAGGCCGATGTCTACGAGCGGCTGGGGCTGCCCTGGATTCCGCCCGAGATTCGCGAGGGCGACGGCGAGATCACCGCGGCGCTCGCCGACAGCCTGCCGTCGCTGGTCACCTTGGAAGACGTGCGTGGTGACACGCACACGCACTCGAACTGGACCGATGGCGTCGACTCCATCGAAACCATGGCGCGCGCGGCGCGCGACCTCGGGCACGAGTACATCGTCCTGACCGACCATTCGCCATCACTCGGGATCGCGCGCGGCCTGACGCCAGAGCGGGTCGAGGAGCAGCGCCACGAGATTGCGCGCGTGAATGCGGAGCTGGCGCCGTTCCGCGTGCTCCACGGGACAGAACTCGAGATTCGCGCCGACGCGACGCTCGACTACCCTGACGAGCTTCTCGCACGCTTCGACGTCGTCATCGCCAGCATCCATACCGGACGCGGGCAGTCGCCCGAACAGTTGACGCGGCGCGCGCTGGCGGCGATCGAGCATCCGCACGTCGACGTCCTGGCGCATCCGTCGGGGCGGATCGTGAATCGGCGCGACCCGCTGCCGCTCGATTGGCCGCGGCTCTTCGAGTCGGCGGCGGCCCACGGCACGGCGCTCGAGATCAACGGGAGCCCGCGCCTGGACCTGGACGACTCGCTGGCGCGTGCCGCCGGACGGGCGGGCGCCCGCATGACCCTGGCGTCCGACGCGCATCGCACCGAGGAGCTGGGGCAGCAGCGCCACGCCGTCGACCTCGCTCGGCGTGCCTGGCTGGAGGCCGACCAACTCCTCGCCACCCGGTCTGCGGATGCGCTCCTGGAGCTGGTCCGGTGATCAGCCGCCTCTTCGCCGACCGTCGCCGGCTGGCCGTGCTGCGCCGCATCGATCGACCGGCGGCGGCGATCCTCGCCATCCTCCAGGCGATCGTCGCGGCGGCCGGCTGGTTCGCTCCGCCCATCTGGCTGGCGGTCGCCATTGCCGTGCAGTTGGCGCTGGGCGGGCTGGCGGCCATCTACGTCATCGGTCCCGCGCGCTCGGACCTCGGCCTGGCTCGCTACGCCATGCCGTCGGTGGCGGGCATTGCCGCGACGCTCCTCGGTCGCCTCATCCCGGGCGGGCTGAGCCTCCTGCTCGTGCCGATCCTGGCCGTGCTCCTGTGGGCGATCACGTACCTCGAGCTGCGGATCGAGCGCGGCACCGGCGGTCGGACCATCCACGACGTCCTGCTCACCTTCATTGTTTTCGCCGCCGCCTGGGGCATGATTGGCCTGTTCGGCGCGCAGGCGTGGCCGACTCCGGTGCTCCTCCTGGCAATCTTTGCCGCACCGGTGGCGCTCCGATCGGCCGAGGCGCGCGGCACCATGGGCGTGGAGGCGATGGGTCAGGCCCTGCTCCATCTGCTGGTCGTCTGCCAGGTCGGGACGGCGGCCGTGCTGCTCAGCATCGCTCCCCAGGCCATGGCGGCCCTCGTCGCGCTCGCCTTCTATACGTGGGCCTATGCGGTGGACGCGCTGCGCGAGGGCGCCCCCGGACGCAGCGTGGCGGCCGAGGCCGGTGCGCTCACGCTCCTCGGACTTGTCGCTGGGCTGCTGTTGCATCGGCCCTGAATGTGGGCCGGGGCGCCTCGCGTTGACACCCCTCATGGCCGGTGGTACAAGAGGGCGCTTTCGGCCGGTCCCGGTCGAGCGACGCCCCTAATCGGAGGCCCTCACAACGCTCATGGCGCTTGGAGAAGCCGATACCACCACCCGACAACGACGCCAGCTGGCTGAGGCCGCCATCGCGCACGCCACGCGCGGCGAGTGGGAGTCCGCGGTCGAGACCAATCGCGAGCTGCTCGAGCTCGGCCCCGACAGCGATGCCGGCAACCGGCTGGGCAAGGCCCTGGCCGAGCTGGGACGCCACGACGAAGCCCTTGAGGCGTACGAGCGGGCGCTGGAGCGCGACGCCACGAACCGCATTGCGCAGCGAAATGTCGAACGGCTGCGCGTGCTGATGGCCGCCGAGACTCCGGCCAAGAACGGCAAGCCTCGATCCGGCAAGGCTCCGGCGACCGTCTTCATCGAAGAGATGGGCAAGACCGGTCGGGCGCGCCTCATCAACCTGGCCGCGACGGGCGTCGTGGCGCCGCTCTCTCCCGGCGATGCCGTGGAGCTGCGCGTGGAGAAGACCGAGCTGGTTGCTCGCGTCAACGACGCGACGATCGGCGCTGTCGAGCCTCGGATCGCGGCCCGCCTGCTCAAGCTGATCGCCGGCGGAAACCGTTACGAGGCGGCCATCACCACCATCCATGATGCCGGTGCCGAGCTGACGATCATCATCCGCGAGGTGTTCACCCACCCCACCAACTTCGGAAAGGTCTCCTTTCCCACGCTCGGCCAGGCTGGAGCTGGCGTCCGACCGTACATGAAGAGCACCGCACTTCGCTACGATGACGATGATGAGGTCGAGGACGCCGATGAGGACTCGGAGGAGGTGGAAGAGCTCGACACGTCCCTTCCCGAGTACTCCGGCGAGCCGGAGGACGAAGAGGAGCTGGTCGAAGAGCCGTAGGGACCGATGAGCACCGCGGAGCGGACCGGCCTCGACTACGTCGTTCTTCCGCGACGCCGCCCGGGCCTCGCCCTCCTGGAGCGGCATCATCCGCCTCCCGCGGACAATATCCTCGACGCCGAGCTGACGGCCTTTGCGTCGGCCGGCGACACTGTCCTTGATCCCTGGGGCGGCACCGGCTGGACCGTGCGACGCGCGGTGAGCCACGGCATGCGGGCGGTGTCCGCCGACCCGAGCCCGTTCGGCCAGATTGCGGCCATCTGTTTCCTGACGGCGCCGGATCCGGCCGTCCTGGACGCGGCCTTCACCCAGTTGGCTGGCTCGCGGCGCGTTGATGTGCCCCTCCGGCAACACATCGAGGAGCTCTACGCCACGCGGTGCGCCGCCTGCCGACGGCCAGTGGTGGCCGACCAGTTCATCTGGCCGCGAGACGCCGATGCCCCCGGACGCAAGATGTACCGCTGCACCGGATGCGATGCCTCCCTGGGCGGGATCGAGGAGCGTGTCGCGCCTGTGGATGCCGTCGACCTGGCGAAGTTGGGCATCGAGCGAGGGACGGCTGCTGAATCGCCGTCAGCCGCCGATGCCACGGCCGAGGATCTGCCGCCGGCCCCGATCGGCTTGACCGCTGTTGAGATCGCTGTCGATGAGGATCCCGATGCGCCGCTCGGCGAGCCCGGCGGGCCGCCCGCGCCGCCGTCTCCGGCGATCGACCCGCCCAGCGGCAGCGGCGACCGGCCGCACTTTGCCTCCACGGTGCGTCCCGACCCGATCCTGGTCGGGACGGCGGACGGAGTGCGGCATAGCCCGCAGTACCTTGACCTGCGGGCGCGGTTCCCGGTGCTCGACGGACGTGACGACCTGGTCGAGGAGCTGCTGGATCTCTACACCCCGCGCAACCTGTACGCGCTCCATGCCATTGGGTCGAAGATCGAGACGGAGCTGCGCGACGCCGGCACCATCGCCGCTATGCGCCTGGCGCTCGCGGCGTGCCTGCTGCCGGCCAGTCGCCTGAACGGATATCCGGGACGCGTGGCCTCGCTTCGCATCGCGGTGGGACACGTGCGTCAGCCTGCCAGCCGGCACCAGCGCGAGGTGAACGTGTGGCGAGCCTTCGAGGAGGCGTTCCAGGACGTGAAGACCGCCATTGGCGCGCTTGCCCGCGATCGTCACGAGGTTCGCTTCGCCGCCGACTACGGCGAGCTGGGGGGAATGGGCGCCGAGAACGTGCTCTGGCTTCGGACGCGCGCGTCCGTGGTCGGCCAGTACCTGCCGTCTGAGGGGATCGATTTCATCCTCGGTGCGCCGCCACCGGTCCCCAGCACCGACGAGCTGTCGTTTGAGTATCTGGCCACATCCTGGATTCTCGGCCGCGAGGCCGCGGAGACCTTGCGCCTGGAGCCGATCTTCGGCGCGGGAGGGCACGCCTCGGGCGCGGAGGCAACCGCACTGAGGCACGGTCTCGCCTCCGCGGTGGGCGCGCTGAAGCCCGGGGGCTGGTGCACGCTTCTCATCGAGGGCTCGGATCCGGATCGGGTGCTCGCGATCGCGGTGGCCGCTGCGGCCGTCGGCCTGGAGCTGGTCGACGTCATCCATCGCGAGTCGGCGCGCGCCGGGGACGCCGTGGTACTGCACCTGCGCAAGCCGTCCGCGGAGGATCGGCTGCGTCGCGCGGTGACGCCCAGCCCGCTGCGTCTGGGCGTGGAGGCCGGGCACCTGACCTACCCCGAACTGGCAACGGCCATCGAGCGCGCGGCCACCGACCTGCTCCGCGACCGCGGCGAGCCGGCGGGGTTGCTGCGCGTGGTCGCGGCCGTGGTGGCGGAGCTCGGGCGTTCCGGACTTCTGCGGCGTCTGGCCGCGACGCGCGCCGGCGACGACGAGGACGGCACCGACGATCGGATCGAGGGCCCCGGATCGCAGCTGGTCGCCACGCTCGTCCACGAGGAGTTGTGGCGCGACGATCACCCGGCGCTCGTCCGCATCGGTGACGAGACGACGCCGCAATGGTGGCTGCGGAAACCAGAGATCGCCGAGCGACCGCTGGCAGACCGCGTGGAATGGGCCACCTGGTCGATCCTGTCCACGGCCGGCCGAATCGACGAGGCCGGCCTTTTCGACCGTATCTACCGACTCTTCCCTGGGCTCCAGGCTCCCGACGAAGAACTCGTTCGCGCCTGCCTGGCGGCGTATGTCGCACCCGGAGAGTTCGGATCGCTCCACACCGATGACGACCTTGGCCGTCGAACCGCGGACCACGCCCGCATCGTCGGAACCCTGGTCGATTACGGCCATCGCCTGGGCCTGCGCGCCTGGATCGCCGCCCGCGAGCACGATCGGCCGGTAGCGGGTGGAAGCCTGCGGGATCGCCTCGCGGAAGATGAGCGCCGCGTCTACCTGCCCCTCGTCATTCGCGCGCATGCCGATGCGCTGGCGGCTGTCGACGCCATCTGGTACGTGCGCGGCAAGCTCTCGTTCCTGTTCGAGGTGGAGTGGACCGCGATGGTGGGGGAATCGGTCCTCCAGCGCGGTCGCGAGATCCCCGTTGGCGAGCAACAGGCACGATTTCTCGTCATCCCGGGCGAACGCGGCGAGCTGCTGCGCCTCAAGCTCCAGCGCTCTCCATGGCTGCGTGAGGAGATGGAGCGCCAGAACTGGCACGTGCTCAAGTGGCAGCACCTCGATACGCTCGTGGCCCGCAACGGCGCCCGCATGGAGTGGCTCGAGCCGATCCTCGGTCTGGACCCGCTCATCGAGCGCGGCGGAGAACAACTCACCATGTTCGGCGAGTGAAGGAAACTTTGCCTTGCTCGCCCCACGGGGGAGGCGTTAGACTCGCTGCCGGGAGTGCCGTGGTTCCCCCCTGCGGCACTCCCGTCTTTTCAGGCCGTCGTCACGGGGTCGATTTGCGCGGTCCGCGACGACCCATCGCGCGACGTACCACGGTCATCACCTCGTCGACGTACGGCTGACCCTGTCCCGTCTCGATGGCGTACGCCAGGCAGCCGGAGATGTGATCCTCGAGCATGAGCAGCGCGACCTGGTCGGCCGCCGCGGTCAGCGCCTCAACCTGCTGAAGCACGTCGAGGCAATACGCCTCCTCGTCGATGAGACGGGCGATGCCGCGGGCCTGGCCCTCGATGCGGCGCAGCCGCATGACGAGCTCGCGCTTGTCCCGCGTGTACGAGTGGCGAAAATGGGCGGAGTCGGCATCGGTCAGCATACTGTCGGGCAGTATGCTCGGCGGTATTCGGGCGGTCAATCCAGCTCTTTTCACATCCCGCTAGGATGAGCGAATGAGCCCGCTCGACCGCCACGAGTTGATCAGCCCACTCGATCGCGTGCTGGTGGTCATCAGCCATCCCGATGACGGGGAGTTCGGCGCGGGCCCCACGATCGCGCACCTCACCGCGGCCGGCGCGCGGGTCGATTACGTCGTCACCACCGATGGCGGCAAAGGCACCGAGGATCCTGACATGACGTCAGAGGTGTTGTCGGCCACCCGTATGGCCGAGCAGCGTGCCGCCGCCGACCTCCTGGGCGTGAGCGAGATCGTGCACCTCGGCTATCCCGATGGCTACCTCACCCCGTCGCTCGATCTCCGCCGGGATATTACACGCCAGATTCGCCACTTCCGGCCCGACATGGTCATCACCCAGAATCCGCAGCGTCGGATGGATCACAACCCGTTCATCGGGCATCCCGATCACCTCGCCACCGGCGAGGCCACGCTCGCATCGGTCTACCCGGCTGCTCGCGATCACCTGAACTTCCCCGAGCTGTGGCGCGACGAGAAGCTGGAGCCATGGAAGGTGCGGCAGGTGCTGCTGACCGGGGTGGAAGAGCCGAACCTGTGGATCGACGTGGCCGAAACCTTCGAGATCGGTCTGCAATCGATCCTCGCGCACGTCAGCCAGGTTGATCCGACAAGCGTGGAAGAGCGGATGCGCGAGCGCGCGCGCATCGCGGGCGAGCCGCAGGGGATCGGTCTGGCGCAGGCGTTCGCGTCCATCATCCTCGAATGACGCGGCGCGGTGGCGGCGGGGGCGGTCGCGGCGGCTGGGGAGGCGCATTCGGAGGATCGGAGCCGGACCTGACCCGGCGTCCGGGGACGGCGCGCAAGACGGTGCGCCTCATCGCCGGCTTCTTTGGCCCGTATCGGGTTCGGCTGGGCGTGATCGCCGTCCTGATCCTTATCAGCGTCAGCGTGGGCGTCGTCAACCCGATCCTGCTCAAGCTCATCATCGACAACCTGACCGGACCGCAGGACTTGGCGCTCCTCTATCTCCAGGCCGGGCTCATGATCGTGCTCCCGATTGTCACCAGCGCCATCGGCGTCTGGCAGAGCTACCTTTCGAATGTCGTCGGGCAGCGGGTCATGAATGACCTGCGCCTTGCCCTCTACAGCCACCTGCAATGGATGCCGCTGCGGTTCTTCACAGAGACGCGCACCGGCGAGATCCAGAGCCGCATCAGCAACGATGTTGGCGGCGTGCAATCGGTCGTGACCGATACGGCCGCGTCACTGCTGTCGAACTTCGCGACCGTGGCGACCACGGTCATCGCGATGTGGATCCTCGACTGGCGGCTCACGCTGCTCAGCCTGGGCCTGCTGCCCTTCTTCGCGTACATCACCTACCGCGTCGGAAAGGTGCGCCGCGAGGTGAGCGCCCTGACCCAGCGCTCGATGGCCGAGATGAGCGCCATCACCGAGGAGTCGCTCTCGGTTTCGGGAATCCTGCTGAGCAAGACCTTCGGCCAGCAGGAGGCGAGCATCGAGCGCTTCCGGGCCGAGTCCCAGCGCCTGGGCGACCTCCAGGTCCGCGGCCAGATGATCGGCCGCTGGTTCTTCGCCCTGATCGGGACGTTCTTTTCCATCATGCCGGCCTTCGTGTACCTCCTGGCCGGGTCGCTCATCATCGGCGGCGACACGAATGTTTCGATCGGGACGATCGTGGCCTTCACCACGCTTCAATCGCGCCTGTTCTTCCCCATGGGGCAGCTGCTCAACGTCCAGGTCGAGATCCAGGGCGCCCTCGCGCTTTTCGACCGCATCTTCGAATACCTCGAGCTGGACCACGAGATCACCGATGCGCCCGACGCCGTCTCGCTGTCGCCGGCCACGATGCGGGCGGAGGTCCACTTCGATTCGGTCTCCTTCCGCTACCCGGTGGCCGAGGCACAGGTTGCTGTCGCGGCGGAGGCCGCCGAGGCGGAGGCGGAGGGTCGTGCGGTCCCGACGGCGATCCAGCCCTTCGCGCTGGCGGATATCTCCTTCACCGCGGCGCCCGGGCAGCTCGTGGCCCTGGTTGGTCCGTCGGGGAGCGGCAAGACTACCTCGACCTACCTCATCCCGCGGCTGTACGACGTCGACCGCGGGGCCGTCACGATTGGAGGGGTGGACGTTCGTGGCATCACGCTTCAGTCACTGGGTCGCGTCATCGGCTTCGTGACCCAGGAGACGTACCTGTTCCACGACACCATCCTCGCCAACCTGCGCTACGCCAAGCCGGACGCCACCATGGCGGAGATCGATGAGGCGGCGCGTGCCGCGGCAATCTACGAGCGCATCCACGAGCTGCCCGACGGGTACGACACGGTGGTCGGGGAGCGGGGCTACAAGCTCTCCGGCGGGGAGAAGCAGCGCGTGGCGATTGCCCGTGTGCTGCTCAAGGACCCGCGCATCCTCATCCTCGACGAGGCGACCTCCGCACTCGACACGGTCAGCGAACGGCTCATCCAGGCCGCGCTCCAGCGGCTCATGGAGGGGCGGACGACGATCGCCATCGCGCATCGGCTGTCGACCATCCTGCGCGCCGACCAGATCCTGGTGATGTCACGCGGCCGGATCGTTGAGCGCGGCACCCACGCCGAGCTG
>JBDSGF010000013.1:0-2824 GCA_039919135.1 Candidatus Limnocylindria bacterium
CCGTGGGCTGGATAAACTCGTCACCCTCGCCACGCGCGTACGCGGCAGCCACGGCATCCGTGGCCGAGGCGGCCTGCCGGCCCTCGCCGTGCACGATTGCGTCGTACGCGCGCTTCGTTCGGTCCCAGCGCTTGTCGCGATCCATGCCGTAGTACCGCCCGCTCACGGTGGCGATCCGCGCGCGGCCGGCGAAGCTCCCTTCGAGCGCGGGCAGGAGGGTGGCGGCGGAGCGGGGCGGCGTGTCGCGTCCATCGGTGAACGCGTGGAAGAGCACCCGGTCCGCCGGAAGCCCGGACCGATGCGCGAGATCCACCATGGCCACGATGTGCTCATCAACGGCGTGGATGCCGCCCGGCCCCACCAGGCCCACCAGGTGCAGGCGGCCACCTCGCGCGGCCACCTCGCCAGCAACGCCGATGAGCGTCTCGTTCTCGAAAAAGCTGCCGTCATCGATGGCGGCCGTGACACGCGGCAGGTCCTGGAGCACCCGGAAGCCGGCGCCCAGGTTGAGATGACCGACCTCGCTGTTGCCCATCTGGCCGGCGGGCAGGCCGACCGCCTGGCCCGAGGCTTCGAGACGGCAGTGCGGCGACTTGTCGACGAGGCGATGCCAGTTCCCCATCGACGCCGCGAGCAGCGCGTTACGGGACGGGTCGTCGTTGAGGCCGAACCCGTCGAGGACGACGAGGAGGACGGTCACGTGGCGGCTTCAGCCGCGCGCAGGATCCCGGCAAACGCGCCCGCACTCAGTGACGCACCACCGACCAGCGCGCCGTCGATGTCAGGCTGCGAAAAGAATTCATGCGCGTTCGCGTCAGTCACGCTGCCGCCGTACTGGATCGGAACCTCGTCGGCGCCGCCGGGGTCGAGGCCGCGAAGAATGCCGCGTATCTGGGCGCCAACCTGCTGCGCGTCCTCGCCGGAGGCCGCGTCCCCGGTACCGATGGCCCAGACCGGCTCATAGGCGATGATGAGCCCGCTGCCTGCGATACGGTCGAGCCCCGCGAGCGCCGCCCGCACCTGGCGGTCGATCACCGCCTCCGTCATCCCGGCGCGTCGCTCGTCGGCGCGCTCCCCCACCGCGGCGATGGGACGGAGCCCATGGACGACCGCGCTCGCCACCTTGCGACCCACGCCCTCGTCGGTCTCGCCATCGTACTGGCGCCGCTCGGAGTGGCCGATGATCACGAACCTCGCCAGGCCGGCCAGCATGAGCGGGCTCGTCTCGCCGGTGAAGGCTCCGCGTTCCTCGAAGTGCATGGTCTGGGCGCCGATCTCAACCCCTTGGCCCGCTTCTCGTGCCGCGTCGGCCAGCCAGATCGTGGGGGGGCAGATGACGGTCGTGACGCTCGGGACGCCCCGCGCCGCCTCTCCCGCGGCGCGTGCGAGCTGCTCCGCCTCGGCGCGCGTGGCCGGGTTCATCTTCCAGTTGCCGGCGATCACCGGTCGGCGCATCAATCCTCCTTGTCGCTGGCCAGCTCCACGAGCCGCCGCAGTCGATGGTTCACGGCCGAGCGGCTGACGCCCAGTGCCACGGAGAGCGTATCGAGGTCGGCGTCCGGCATGCGGCGTCGAGCCGCCGCCGCCTCGCCCAGGGCGGGTGCCAGCCTGCCGAGCGAGCCCTCCACCTCCAGGCGGGCGATGGCTGACAGCTGGCGGTCCGCGGCGCGCACGGTGCGCCCGAGGTTGGCCTCCTCGGCATTGAGCAGGCGGTTGAGCCGTGCCCGCACGTCGCGACCGACGCGCACCGTCTCCAGCTCGAGCACGCCCCGGTTGGCGCCGACCAGGCGCAGTAGGACCGCGATCTCCTCCTGCCCCTTCAGATAGACGACATGGCGACCACGCCGCTCGGAGCGCATCGCGCGGACATCCAGGGAGGCGAGCGCTGCCTGGAGCTCCTCCGCGGCGGCGGCATCGGCGAGGACGAACTCGACGTGCGGCCCTGATGCGCTGAACGAGATCGAGCCACTGACCAACAGGACGCCGCGCAGGAATGCCCGCCGATCGCATGCCGGCGCCGCGTCCCACGACCATGCGCCGAGGGCGGAGCGATCCAGCTCGACCACGAGGTGGTGGCGGCCGCCCGGGCGGACCCGGTGGGACCCGGGCGAGCGCGGCGGATCGACCGCCATGCCCAGGCTCGAGGCCAGGTGCACTGCCGTCCGGGCAGTGGCGTGATCGAGCGTGCGCAGCGATCCGCCCGAGGCGTGAAGCAGACCGATGAGCTCCGCCCGCCGATCGCATGTTCGGGCCGGCTGGATCCGAGCCAGCTCACCCTTTACCTCGCCCGCCAGGAGCACTGCGGCGTCAGGAAGCGTGGGCGGCCGGCCGCCTCACCCGCCGCTGCCGCGGCCGATCGACGCGATCCTCCTGCTGGAGGCGCATGAGCGCGGTGGCGAGCTTGGCTGGATCGTGTCGATGCGCATTCGTGGGGTCGATGACGTCCTCCTCGACGATCACCACCGGCAGCTCCTCCAGGCGGCGGAAGTCGACCTCCACCGGCTCGGCGAGCCATCCCTCCGGCCGGCGCGCGTCGGTGCTGCGATTGATGATCACGTAGTCGATGAGGTCGTCGCCGACGTGGTCGAAAAGCGCGTGGAGGTGCTCGGAAGCCGTCAGATTCTCGGTCTCGCCCGGCTGAGTCGCCACGTTGCAGACGTACACCTTCATGCCGGGCGCCGCGGCCAGCGCGTCGCGCACGTCCCTGATCAGGAGATTCGGCAGGACGCTGCTGAAGAGGCTGCCGGGGCCGATGACGATCATGTCCGCCTCGAGGATGCGCTCGAGCGCCTCGCCGGTGGCGCGCACGTCGGCGGGCTCGATG
>JBDSGF010000014.1:0-25965 GCA_039919135.1 Candidatus Limnocylindria bacterium
CGCCGAACTTGAAGCCGACCCCCTCGTAGACACCCACAAGCCGCATGCCAATCCACTCGTGGAGGGCGACGCTCGCGGGGTTGGGCAGCGCAATCCCGGCGTAGACGTTCACGAAGCCCTGGCGACGCAGGATCGGCAGCAGCTCGTCATAGAGGAGGCGCCCGATGCCGCGACCCTGGAATCCATCGGCGACATAGACAGACATGTCGACCGACCAGCGGTACCCGGGTCGCTCGTGATGGCGGCCGGCGTAGGCGTAGCCCACGACGCGCCCTGCGTCCTCGGCCACCAGCCAGGGTGTGCGCTCGAGGGTGGTACGCATGCGCTCGGCCATCTCGACGTAGTCCGGCGCGATCTCTTCGAACGACGCGACGGATGAGATCACGGCGAGGCTGTAAATGGCGGCCACCGCGTCCGCGTCACGCGCCGGATCGGCCAATCGAACATTCATGAAGTCCCAATCCTGACGGATAGCGCGGGCACGCGGCCTCTCAATGACGATTACGAGGGAGTTGACCCCGTGGCGGCAGGCACTGTGCGCGACCCGGAGCGTCCGAGCTCGATCCGACGCGCCATGCCTCGTCGCGAGGCGCCACGCATCCGCTGCCTGGATCGATACGCCGGCGTCGCGACACCCGACACGCGGGCCAAGCGTCGCGACGGCGAGTGGTTCGCCCGGCGTCGAACGCTAGCGACTGAAGCTGCCCTCGGCGCGCCGTGGCCGGCGGCGGCTTCCGCTGAACCGCGTCGAGCCGCGGTACGGCGCCGTGTGGCGCGGACCCGGTGCCTGGCGGCGTTGCCCGCCGTGCTGCCCCGAACGGAGGCGGATCGGCTCAGCGCGAATGGACCGATTCGGCTCATAGCCGGAGATGACCTCGGACGGGATCGGCGCACCCAGCAGTCGCTCGATATCGCGCAGCAGTGGCGCCTCGTCGACGCACACCAGCGAGACGGCGGTGCCGGTCACGCCGGCGCGGCCGGTTCGACCGATGCGGTGCACGTAGTCGTTCGGCACCATCGGCAGCTCGAAGTTGACGACGTGCGGGAGCGCCTCGATGTCCAGGCCACGTGCCGCTACCTCAGTCGCCACCAGCAGAAGAACGCGACAGGCCTTGAAATCGCTCAGCGCGCGAACGCGCTGTGGTTGCGACTTGTTGCCGTGGATGGCCGACGTGGCAATCCCATCGCGATTCAGCTGTTCGGCGAGCTTGTTGGCGCCGTGCTTGGTTCGCGTGAAGACGAGCGCCTGGTCGATGACCCGCGTGCGCACGAGGTGCGTCAGCAGCTCGCGCTTGCGTTCGCGGTCAACCGGATAGACGACCTGCTCCACGAGATCGACGACCGTGTTCTCCGGCGTGACCTGGACCGATGCCGGCCGATCGAGCAGACCGGCGGCCAGGGCGTGGATCTCCCTCGAGAAGGTCGCGCTGAAGAGCAGGTTCTGGCGGCGATCCGGCAGCAGGGCCAGCACTTGGCGGATGTCGCGGATGAAGCCCATGTCGAGCATGCGATCGGCCTCATCAAGGACGAGGATCTCGACCGCGCGCAGGTCGATGGTGCCCTGGCGGGTGTGGTCCAACAGGCGACCCGGTGTGGCGACCACGATCTCGACGCCGCGACGTAGCGCGTTGACCTGGGGGCCGAAGCCGACGCCGCCGTAGATGGCGGTGGATCGGACATTGCCGCTGGAGTACGTGCGGACGGACTCCTCGACCTGGATGGCCAGCTCGCGCGTCGGCGCGAGGACCAGCACGCGGATGCGCCGATCGTTCGAGGGCCGGGCGGCCAGTCGCTGGAGGATCGGCAGCACGAATGCGGCCGTCTTGCCGGTGCCAGTCTGGGCGCCGGCCATGAGGTCGCGGCCTTCGAGCACGAGCGGAATCGCCTCGCGCTGGACGGGGGTGGGAATGGTGTAACCCTGGCGCGCAACGGCGCGCAGCAGGTCGGGCGTGAGCCCGAGGGCAGAGAAGGACAAGGGAGAAAGCTCCTGACAAGGCCCTCCCACAACGCTATGGTTGTGGGGCCCGGTCAGGGCGGATGGTGAAAATTCGAGATCGGGACGGAGTTGAAGCCGCGGCGCAGACCGGTGCGCCAATCGAACACGTGTGCGAAATGTACCACATCGAATCGGTGTACGCTTGGTCCCCCACCCGAAAGGCGGCTATGACCGACCGATGCATCCACGGGTTTGACGCCCAAATCTGCGCTTCCTGCCGCCGATGTCCTCATGGACTTCTCAATTCACGCTGTGGCGTCTGCGCTCCCCGCACCGCCCGCGAGGCGACCATCATGCTGGCCAACGACGCTCCCCAGCCGTCGGAGGAGCACCGAGGCTACGAGATCCTGTACGTCGCCGGCGAGCGAAGCTGGTACATCAAGGCCGATGCGGA
This sequence comes from Candidatus Limnocylindria bacterium, assembly GCA_039919135.1. Lineage (GTDB taxonomy): Bacteria > Chloroflexota > Limnocylindria > QHBO01 > QHBO01 > JACDBZ01. The sequence continues at coordinate 2,391 of JBDSGF010000014.1, forward strand.
CGCGCCCCGCTCCCAGGCCTCCTTCCGCTCCGCCTTCCAGGCACGCCGAGAGATCGACCGCATCCTCGACACCCCAGAACCGGTAGCCAGCGGCAAGAAGAAGCGCTGATCCCTTCGCGCCGCGGGATTTTGGGGGCGCTTTCCACCCCAATTCTCGCCACCCGAGCGGTATCCAGGGTTGACATCGGTTCCGCGCTGCTCGCCCCGCCGCCTGAGCGTGAAGACCCGGCGCAATCCTGCCGAATTCTCATCCCGTGAGAATCTGCATTGGTCGCCAGCGATTCCACAGATAGCGTCCCGCTGGTGAGAGTTAGATAGGCAAGCCCACGCGGGACGGGCCCCTCCGCACCCCCCGCTCGACGTTGACCCATGGGGCGGGGCTATTCTCCAACGAGCGAGGCAGACGACCGAGTTCCGTGCCGATCTGACCCGCACCACGGGTGGATGACACGGGTGGATGACAACGGAATGCCCCTGCTTGGCCGATAGCCCCGTGGTACGGGTGGCTACGCCCAGGCGCACGCCCCAGCGCGGGCCGGCCCCGACGTGCGCGCAAGGGTTGCCGAGCGTGCGAGCGGCGAACGATACTGGCGCCCACGGTAGGAGGAGCCAGACACCCGAGTGACCTGTACCAACTGCGCAGCCGAGAACGAACCGGGCCGGAAGTTCTGCGGAAATTGCGGACAACGCCTTGCGGCCCCATGCCCAACCTGCGGCACGGCCAACGCGGCCGGCACCAGGTTCTGCGGCGAATGCGGCAATGCGCTGACGGAGGCCGATGCGCCCGCCGCGGCCGCAGGCACAGCAGCACACACAGCCGCAGCACCGCCAACATCGGCCACCGAGCGCAGGCTGGTGAGCGTCCTCTTCGCCGACCTGGTGGGATTCACGACGCTTTCCGAGGCACGCGACGCGGAGGACGTGCGGGCACTGCTCGACACCTATTTCGGCACCTGCCGCGACGTCGTGGAGCGCTACGGCGGGACGGTCGAGAAGTTCATCGGTGACGCCGTCATGGCCGTGTGGGGCACCCCGGTGGCGCAGGAGGACGATGCCGAGCGAGCGGTACGCGCCGCGCTCGAGCTGGTCGACGCCGTCCGACGACTCGGCAGCGAAAGCGGAGTGCCCGACCTCGCGCTACGAGCTGCAGTGCATAGCGGCGAGGCGGTCGTCACCATCGGCGCGCAAGGCATGGGCATGGTGGCCGGCGACCTCGTCAACACCGCCAGCCGCCTCCAGTCGGTGGCGGCGCCCGGCACGGTGCTGGTCGGCGAGGGCACGCAGCGCGCGGCGAGCAATGCCATCGCCTTCGAGCCCGCCGGCGAGCACGAGCTCAAGGGCAAGGCCATCCCGGTCGCCGCCTTCAGGGCCCTGCGCGTGGTCGCGCAGCGCGGCGGCGTCGGCCGCAACGAAGGCCTCGAGCCACCCTTCGTCGGCCGCGACTCGGAGCTTCAGCTGATCAAGGACTTCTACCACGCCACGGCGCGCGATCGCGGTCCGCGGCTGGTGAGCGTCATCGGCCAGGCCGGCATCGGCAAGAGCAGGTTGGCCTGGGAATTCCTGAAATACATCGACGGCGTCAGCGAGGTCGCGTACTGGCACCAGGGCCGCTCCCCCTCCTACGGCGACGGGATCAGCTTCTGGGCGCTGGGCGAGATGGTGCGCATGCGCATCGGCATCGGTGAAGGCGCTGACGAAGCGACCACGCGAGAGCATCTGGCAAGCAGCCTGGACCAATTTGTGACCGATGCGGACGAGCGGCGGAACCTAGAGGAGCCGCTCCTTCATCTGCTGGGGATCGGCGAGAGCCAGACGCGTGAGCGGGGGCAGCTCTTCGTGGCATGGCGCACCTTCTTCGAGCGTATCGCCGAGACGGGGCCGGTGATCATGGTTTTCGAGGACCTCCAGTGGGCCGATGAGGGCATGCTCGACTTCATCGAGGAGCTCGTCACCTGGAGCCGGGGGCGGTCGATCTACCTCATCACCCTCGCCCGGGCAGAGCTCCTCGACCGACGCCCGACATGGGGCGCAGGTCAGCGCAGCTTCACGTCGCTCAGCCTTGCGCCGTTGAGCGACGACGAGGTCGCCACCCTGCTGGCGGGCCTCGTCCCCGGATTGCCGGAGCCCGTCATCCGCCAGATCGTCGGGCGGGCCGAGGGCATTCCGCTGTACGCCGTCGAAACGGTGCGCATGCTCCTCAACGACGGGCGCATCGAGCGCGACGGGGAGACGTTCCGGCCCGTCGGCGAGCTGAAGCAGTTGGCCGTGCCGGAGTCGCTCCACGCGCTCATCGCGGCGCGCATCGACGGGCTGGCTCCGGCCGCGCGCACGCTGATTCAGGACGCCTCGGTGCTCGGCCTCTCCTTCAGCCTCGCGGCCCTGACGGCAGTCTCGCGCGCGCCGGGCGAAGAGATGGGAACCACGCTTGGGCACCTGGTCCAGCGTGAGCTGCTGGTGATCGACGATGACCCGCGCTCGCCGGAGCGCGGTCAGCACCGATTCGTGCAGGGGCTGCTGCGGGAAGTGGCCTACGGCACGCTCTCGCGCGACGACCGGAGGGCACGACACCTGGCGGCCGCCCGCTACTACGAGGCGCTCGGTGACGACGAGCTGTCCGGCGTGCTGGCCCAGCATTACGTGGACGCGTACCAAGCCCATCCCGACGGACCGGAGGGAGCCGCCGTGGCTGCCCAGGCACGAGTCGCTCTGCGCGGCGCGGCGCAGCGAGCGGCCGACCTGGGGTCGCGCCGGTTGGCGCACGGCTACCTCGAGAGCGCCCTGCTGGTCGTGAGCGACCCCGCCGAAGAGCTCGACTTGCGCGGTGCGGCCAGCTGGATGGCCGCGGGCGCGGGGCTGTTTGAAGCGTCGGTCCGCCACGGGGAGCGGGCGATGGAGCTCGCGACGCAGCTCGGTGACGACCTTGCCCGACGCATCGCGGCCGCCACCCTCGGTGACATCCTGCTCGAGGGTCACCATGACCGCGCCCTCGAGATCCTGACCAGGGCCTACGAGGAGCCCGGGCTGACGCCGGGGGAGCCGGGCTACCTGCGTGTCGCCGCCGCCTTCGCGAAGGCGCTGATGCGGTCGCAGCAGGATGCGAGGGCGGTCGAGGTCGCCGACGCCGCGCTGGCGGCCGGTGACGTTGCCCTCCCCGCCGCCCAGCGCGGCGGGATTGGTGACGTGCTGCTCGACCTGATCATCACGCGTGGGACCGCCCTGGCGAACCTCAACCGGAGCACGGAGGGGGTGGTCGTGCTGACAGGAGCCCTCGAGGTGGCACGGCGCAGGGCCTTGCCCGACGGGGTAAATCGGGCCCTCATCAACCTGACCTACGCCCTCGTGTCCGACGACCCGGCGGGGAGCTTCGAGGTCGCGCGCGACGCCATCGAGGAGACCAGGAAGACCGGCCACGTGTGGGGCCTGCGCTACGTGCTCGGCAACGCCATCGAGTGCGGGATCGACGTCGGCGAGTGGGACTGGGTGATGGAGCTGCTGGCCGACCAGGACCTGAGCGTGGCCGAGCCGGCGGAGCGGATCTGGTTCGGCGGCTTCCAGACGGTCATCCGAGCCCTCCGCGGCGAGGAGACCGATGAGGCGGCGCGGCAGATCTACGCGGAGAGCCGCTCATTCGACGATCCGCAGTACCTTTCGGGCGGATCGATGCCGCTGCTCATGACCCACCTGGCGGCGGATCGGCTGGCGGAGGTCGTCCTCCTGGGCGACGAGATGCTGACCAATGGCCGCGCCGGGATGGAGGGCGCCGTGTATGGAGCGCTGGCCGCCATCTGGGACGGCGACGTGGCCACGGCGCGCCGGATGCGCGCCGCCCACGAGAGCGCAATCGGCGGCCGGCGCACAACGGCCATGCGCGAGACAATGGATGGCGGCATCGCCATGCTCGAGGGTCGAGCCGCCGCGGCTCGCACGCACTACCTCGAGGCCCAGCTGCTCTGGCGCGAACTCGGGTTGAACTACTGGTTGGCCATGTGCGACCTGGACATCGTCGTCACCGGAGCCCTGGAGCCGGCCGAGCGCCGACGCGCCGCCGACGAGGCCCGCGGGATCCTGGCCCGACTCCGCGCGCAGCCGCTCATCGATCGCCTGGACGCCGCACTGGCCGCCGATGGAGATCAGGTTTCGTCGGCCACGTCCAGCGCAACGCGGGAGGCGGAGCAGATCAGCCAGCAAGCGTGACGCTGCACCCGTGGGGCGGGGCTAATAGCCATCAAGCGACCCAGGTGACATACATCGATGGCGATTGACCCCGGGGGCGGGGCAAATGTCCATTGAGCGCCACAATTGACCTGCCTCGGTGGCGATTTGCCCCGTACCGCGGGTAAGTGACGAGCCACCAGCCCCTGCTTGGCCGATAACCCCGTGGGGCGGGTCACCCCCTCGCGTGTGAGCCCCGAAGCGGGCGATGGCGCCCTCGCACCGCCTAGTGCAGCCGCGAGCCTCCATCGGGCTCGCCGCCGCCACCCTCGCCCTCGCGCAGGAAGCGCTCGATATCGGCGATGAGCTCTTCACCGGCGGGCAAGCGGGACTCATCGGCCAGGAGCTCCAGGCGCTCGACATGCGCCTTCGTGCCCTCGTCGCTGGCGGTGGCGGCATCCAGCAGATTGCGCCGCTCAAGCGCGCGCGTCGCCAGCTGGCCGATGGGCGGCTCGATCCCCAGGTGTCGGCCCAGCGCGGTCAGCAGAGCAATCGACGCCGCCGGATGTGAAGCATTCACGTAATGCGGCACCTGCGCGAAGAATCCAACGGCAGGAATGCCGTTCGTTGACGCAGCCAGCTCCAGCACCGATAGCGCCGCCGATGGCACCCGCAGCAGCCCCTCTGGACCCTGCCGAATTCCCTCGGGCAGCAGGCCCGGAGCCGATGCGGTCGCCAGGATCGGCACCGGCCGCGTGTGCGGCACCGCGGCTGGAATCGCGCCCAGGCTCGCCCAGCTCGCGACGCCCAGTCGCTTGGCGACCTCGATCACGTCACTGGTCAGCTCGCGCCATCGGTAATCCGGCTCCGGCCCGGTGAGGATGAGCAGGTCACGCCCGCCGATGCGGACAGTATTGAGTTCGAGCTTCGGCCAGGCCAGCGTCATCGGCCGTCCGTCCACGATGTCGAGCGTCGGCCGGCGCGATCGGTAGTCGTAGATGGCATCGGCGTCGAAGGTGGCGACCAGGCGGCCATCCTCCGCCAGCTGTGCCGCCGCGATCGTTCCGGCCCCGCCGGCGTCGACCCAGCCCTCGAGCGCCGCGACCAGCACGGGCTTGTCGAGCTCCGGGGCGTCCTCGAGCCGATACAGGGACATGCGGCAAGGATACGCGCGCGGGCCGTCAATCGGAGGCCAGCGTCCCGACACCTGGTGGCCCTACACATGCTCCTCCTGCTCATGCTCTCGGGCGCCAACCTGCTGGTCCTGGATGCGCCCACAAACCACCTGGACATCGACTCCGTCGAGGCATTGGAGTCTGCCCTCGAATCCTTCGCCGGCACCGCGGTCTTCATCAGCCACGACCGATACTTCCTCGATCGCATGGCCGATCGGATCGTCGAGGTGGTTGATGGCGGGCTGCGATCGTTCCCGGGCGGCTACTCCGACTGGCTCGAACGCCAGACAGTAGAGCTGGTTTCGGGCCAGATACGCTCCGGGTGAATGGTATCGGTGATCGGCCGACTGTTGATGGTCAGCTATGCAGTCACCGGGCGAATGCACGGGCATGAGGCTCAGGGGCCCGACACGCACCCGGTCCAGAGCAGCAGACAGGCGCGCGTGGTCATCCGGCCGTGAAGAGGCGCCAGGTTCCGGAAACGCCCTTGAGCGTGTGTTCCCCGCGGTCCTCGAAGGTGAGCTCCGAGCCGGCCACGAGGTCTTTGACCGTGCTCGAGACAAGCACCTCGCCCGCATCGGCCAGCGAGGAGATGCGTGCGCCGATCGAGACTGCGATCCCCGCCACTTTGCCTTCGTGGATCTCGCATTCCCCGGTGTGGACACCCGCACGCACCTCGATCCCCAGACCCCGAACCGCATCACGAACGGCGGTCGCGGCGTGGACGGCACGGGCCGGTCCGTCGAACGAGGCGAAGAACCCATCGCCGGCGGTATCGAGCTCGCGGCCCTGGAATCGGGCCAGCTCTCGCCGGACGAGGGCATGGTGGCGTCCCAACAGCTCGCGCCAGGCAGCATCGCCGAGCCGCGCAGCGGTCTCGGTGGACGCGACGATATCGGTGAAGAGGATGGTGGCCAGCACCCGCCCGGAGGTGCCGGGATCGGTCAGCGAGGCGATGAAGCGCGAGGTCGCCTCCATGGTCGCTTCGTGAACCTCGTTATCGGTCCACGTGAATCTGCCGTCGAACCACGGCAGCTCCACGATCTGCGCGCCGCGTATGCGCTCAGCCGCGTAGTGTGCCGGCGCGGGATTGGGCGGGCGCGGCAGGATGAGCGTCGGGACCCGCACTGCTGCGAGCACATCGGTCACGTCGACCTCCATCGCCATGCGGTAGGCGGTCAGGGCCGCGCCGGGACTGAGGCTGCGGCGCATGTGCCACACGAGCCAGTCGATGAAGGCCGCATCATCGGCCATGTCGGGAGCCCATTCGCGGGCGACTGACTCGAGGTAGCCTCGCTCACCCCAGCCAACGCGGATGGCGCGCAGCCGCTCCCGCCACTCCTCGGCGCTCGGGGCCCAAGGGTAGTCCTCGCTGCGCGTGCCCCGCACCTGCGGATCCAAGAGCATGAGACCTGCGCAGCGGTCCGGATAGGTGGCCGCGAACAGGATGCCGATGCCCGTGCTGGCCAACCCGGTCCACACCACCGCCCGCTCCGAGCCGGCGTGGTCCATGACGGCCCGGATGTCATCCATGGCCGTTTCCAACGACTGGACCTCTCGCACCCGGTCCGACAGCCCCGTCCCCCGCTTGTCGAGCAGGAGCAGGCGACCGTTGGCGGCGAGGCCTTCGACGTGCCGGACGAGGAGCGGCTGCTCCCAGGTCGAGAGGAGGTCGCCGGACATGTGTCGCACGAAGACGATGTCGGTCGATCCGGATCCCACCACCTGGTAGGCGATCGCGACGTCGCCGCTGCGCGCGTAGCTCACATCGGGCGGCTGCACGGAACCAGTGTGGCCCACCAAGGCCAGTGACCGGGAGGCTACGACGCCGGTTCGACCGTTCGAGGACCGCGGCGAGCACGAGCTGAAGGGCATCTCGGGCCCGCGCCGGCCCATCGGCCATGCGGTAAGGGAACTGTAAGCGGGCACCCACTACCATCCCCGGATGGATTCCGAGGCCATCCTGGCCACCCTCAACGACGAGCAGCGCGAAGCCGCGCAGGCCACCGCCGGTCCCGTCGTGATCCTGGCCGGCGCCGGCACGGGCAAGACAAGGGTCATCAGCCACCGCGTCGCGTACGCCGTCGCCACGCAAGCCCTCGACCCGAAGCGCGCGCTGATCGTGACCTTCACCGAGAAGGCCGCGGCGGAGATGAAGCACAGGCTGCAGCAGCTGCAACTTCCGCAGGTGCAGGCCTCCACATTTCACGCCGCCGCCAGAAGACAGCTCGCCTACTACTGGCCGCTGATCCATGGCCAGGACCTGCCCGGGGTGCTGGAGTCGAAGCTCCGCATCATCGGCCCACTCGCAAGGAACCTTCCGGGCGGCTATAAGTTCACGCCGGCCAGGGACCTGGCCGATGAAATCGAGTGGGCCAAGGTCCGCCGCCAGACCCCCGAGACCTACGAGCCCGAACGCGAGCCGCCGGTGCCGAAGGACATCCTCGCCCGGCTCTGGCGCAACTACGAGAACGCCAAGCAGCGGAGCAACCGGATCGACTTCGAGGACATGTTGACCCTGGCGGTCGAGCTGTATGAAAGCGATGACCATGCCATCGGTCTGGTCAGACAGCGCTACGCCTGGTTCAGCGTTGACGAGTACCAGGACACGAACCGGCTCCAGGAGGACCTCCTGCGGCTGTGGCTCGGCGATCGGCGCGACCTGTGCGTGGTCGGCGACCCCGACCAGACCATCTACAGCTTCACCGGCGCCAGCAGCGACTACCTGACCACCTTCGCGGACCGATACACTGATGCGCGCGTCGTCCGTCTCAGCCAGAACTACCGCAGCACGCCGCAGGTGCTCGAGTTCGCCAATCGGCTCATTCCCGGGCGCGAGCTGCGCTCAAGCGAGACCGACGGGCCGAAGCCGGAGCTCGTCCCCCACGCTGACGGCGACCGCGAGCTTTCGGCGGTGGTGGCTGCCATCCGTGCGCTCCTGGCCGATGGCGTCGCCGTGACCGAAATCGCCATCCTCGTGCGCACGAACGCGCAGCTCGTCGGGTTCGAGGCGGCGCTGACCGCCGCCGATATCCCGTTCACCGTGCGCGGCATCCGCTTCTTCGCCCGGCCCGACGTGCGCGCCGCCCGCACCGCCCTGAAGACCGATGCCACCGGCCGCCTCTCGCGCATCGTCATGAACGCTTGGCGGAAAGAGCTCGGCTTCGACGAGGCCTCCCCTGCCGGCCCCGGTGCCGAAGCCCGCGACCGACATGCGGCTCTTGGGACGCTTCTCGCCATCGCCCGCCGGCTGGAGGTGGAGCAGCCGGACGCCACGGTCGCCGATTTCGGTGCTGAGCTCGCTCGCCGCGACGCCGCGGAAGCCGATGCCGCCGGCGAGGGCGTCACCCTGTCCACCGTTCATCGGGCCAAGGGCCTGGAATGGGACGCCGTCTTCCTGCCTCAGCTGGAGGAGGGCACGCTGCCCATCCGCCAGTCCTCCTCCGACCCTGACGGGCTCGCGGAAGAGCGGCGGCTCCTGTATGTCGGCATCACGCGAGCCCGCCGCCACCTGGTGCTCTCGTGGGCGCTGAACCGGATCGGACCGAAGGGGACGCCAACGCGGGCTCGGGCGTCGCGGTTCATCGCGGAGCTGCGGCCGGGGGCGGTCGCGCGACCGAGAGCCGCAGTCACGTCTGGCGTCCTGCCGACCTTCCAGATCGGCCGGCGCGTGCACCATGCGCGGCGCGGCCCGGGCGTGGTGGCCGGGCCTTCCGGCGACCACGTGCGCGTCGACTTCGACGACGGCGCCATCGGTGTCGTGTCCGTCCGTGACCTGCGGACAGCGCTGGACTCCGCAGCGGACGAAGGCCTCCTCGAGCGGCTCACCGCCTGGCGCCGCGAACGGGCCCGGACCGATGGCGTGCCCGCCTATGTCGTGGCCGACAACAAGACCCTCGCCGCCATCGCGGCGCATCGGCCAGTGGATGACGCTGGGCTGCTGAGCGTGCCCGGCATCGGTCAGCGCAAGATAGCAATCTACGGCGCAGAGATCCTTCGCCTCATCGGCGACGCCCGAGGCGCGGACACCGCCCTCGCCAGCTTTGACCCGTGGGACGGGGCTAACGACCACTGAGCCGGCGCTCGCTGTCGATATTCCCGTCCCACGGGTCAAATGGCAGCGGAGCCGGCCCTCGCTGTCGGTATTCCCGTCCCACGGGTCAAATGGCAGCGGAGCCGGCCCTCGAACCTGTCTCGATGGGCGTTAGCCCCGCACCACGGGTCAATAGGCCCCGAGCGGGGCGACCACCCTGGCGGTCAGGCCGGCTCACGAAGCGGGAAGCCGTACGCCTTCATGGACCGGTCAAAGGTGACGAGGGGGGAGGCACCCGCCTCGCGGCTGGCGGCGACGATCAGCGCGTCCGGAATGGGGCGACCAGGCACAGTCCGAGCCCGCACCAGCGCATCGACCGCGGTTTCGTTGCGCATGCCGAGCAGCACGATGTTCTCGCGCAGGAGCAGCTCAATGAGGCTGTGGATGATGTCCGCCTGGTTGACGCCGTACTGGGTCCGCAGCACATGAGCACACTCGACAATGGCCACCAGGGATAGACCGATGCGATCCTTCCCATTGATCACCTTCGCCGCTCGGGCGGCGGCTGCGGTCGGCGTTCCGACCATGTAGCGGACGATCAGCGAGGTATCGGCGCCGATCACGCCGATCGGTCCGGGTCCGGCGTCTCCCATGCGGCGCGACGAAGAGCCGGCCATGACTCGTCTGCCGGCTGCTTTGTGACCTTGTCCTTGAGGCTCCCGGCCAGCGAGCGATTGTGTCGGCCGGGGATGAACTCGACGACGACGCGGCCATTCTCGATCCGCTGCACTGCCCCGTCCCCGGGGTAGACGCCGAGCTCTTCACGGATTGCCTTCTCCAGCGTGATCTGTCCACGCTCGCCGACTCGACTTACCATTGGTGCACCGATATGAATGTCGGCGTTGAGTATGAACTTCGGACGCCGATGCGTCAATGGCTCAGTCGTCGGAGCCAGAGCCGAAGACGAGGCGCTGCCCGCGGCCCAGCAGCCGCGGGACGTACGGCAGCAGGAGCGCGGCGACCGCAAGGAGCAGCAACACAGCGGAAATTGGCCGCGTAACGAACACCGTCAGGTCGCCCTGGCTGATCTGGAGGGCGCGGCGGAACTGCGCCTCCAGCATCGGTCCCAGGATGACTCCCAGGATCATCGGGCCGACCGGGAAGTCGTATCGGCGCATGAAGAAGCCGATGACGCCGATGACGTACATGATCAGCACGTCCACCAAGGAGTTCGCGAGGCTGTACACGCCCATCGTGGCGAACACGAGGATCGCCGCATACAGCAGCGGGCGCGGGATGGAGAGAATCTTCACCCACAGCCGGATGAGCGGCAGGTTGAGGACCAGCAGCATCACGTTGCCGATGTACAGGCTGGCGATGAGCGCCCACACGAGGTCCGGCGAGTTGACGAACAGCAATGGCCCGGGTTGGAGGTTGTAGATCTGGAAGGCGACCAGCAGGATGGCGGCTGTGGCCGAGGTCGGGATGCCCAGGGTCAGCAGCGGGACCAGCACGCCGGAGAACGCGGCATTGTTGGCGGCCTCCGGCCCGGCGACGCCCTCGATCGCCCCCTTCCCCCACGGCGCCTTCGGATTGAGCCGCTTCTCGAGGCCGTAAGAGAGGAAGGTCGGGATCTCGGCTCCTCCCGCTGGCAAAGCGCCGATGGGAAAGCCGAGCGCCGTGCCGCGCAGCCACGGCTTCCAGGAGCGCTTCAGCTCGTCGCGGTTCATGAGAAGCGACCCCTGGACCGGGACGATCTCCTCCTTGTCGTGGCGCAGACGCGAGGCGACGTACAGCGCCTCCCCCACCGCGAACAGCCCGACCGCCACGACGACGATGTCGAGCCCGTTGAGCAGCTGCGGCACGCCGAAGGTGAAGCGCTGTTGTCCGGTCAGGTTGTCGATCCCGATGAGACCGATGAAGAGGCCCAGGAACAGGCTCAGCATCCCGCGCAGGAGCGAGCGGCCGAGGAGGGCGGTGATGCTCACGAAGGCGAGCACCATGAGGCCGACATAGTCGGCAGGCTGGAACGAGCGCGCGAGGCCGGCGACCACCGGAGCCAGGAAGGTGATGGCGATGGTCGAGATGGTGCCGGCCACGAAGGAGCCGATGGCCGCGGAGGAGAGGGCAGCTCCACCACGTCCGCGCTTCGCCATCTGGAAGCCTTCGATGGTGGTGACCACCGAAGCCGACTCGCCCGGCGTGTTGAGCAGGATGGAGGTCGTCGACCCGCCGTACATCCCGCCGTAGTAGATGCCGGCGAACATGATGAACGCGCCGGTCGCATCGAAGTTGTACGTGAGCGGCAGGAGCAGCGCGACCGTCAGCGCCGGACCGATGCCGGGCAGCACCCCCACCAGCGTCCCCAACGTCACGCCGACCGCGGCGAAGAGCAGGTTCTGGAACGAGAGCGCGGTGCCGAAGCCGCCGATGAGGTCGCCCAGGACGTCCATCTACAGGAGCGGGCCCAGGATGCCGGCCGGCAGCCGAACCCCGAGGAACTGCGTGAAGCCGAAATAGACGACGATGGCGATCACGAAGCCGACGATCCCGTCGCGGATCGGCGAGCGGCTGCCCAGGATCCGCGCCGTCAGCGGGAGGAAGAGCCCGGTCGCGACGATATAGCCGAGCCCGGGCACCTCGATCGGGCCGAGCTCGAAGCCATCTAGCGCCAGGGCGTAGCCGATCAGCGCCGCGGCAGTCAGGCCCACCGTGGGCCAATGCGTGACAACCTCCTCGCCCGCGGCCTGCTCCGCGAGGTCGTGGTCGGGCAGGACGGTCGTCCGCAGGGCGAAGATCGAGCCCAGCACCAGGATGCCGATCGCTACCACCAGCGGGATCGTTGCGGGGCCGATGACGGTGTAGCCGCCACCGCGCGCGATTCCGAACGCCGAGACGATGAGGAGGGCGGCGAGCGCCAGCAGGGCGACCGCGGCGAGTCGCGGACCGAGGAAGCCGCGCCCCTGCGCGCTCCTCGACCCGCGGTCCTCCGTTGTCATCGGCCTATGGTCAACCGCCCGTCAAGCCGATGTCGGCCAGGACCCCCTCGACCCGCGTCTTCTCCTCGGCCAGGAACGCGTCGAACTCGTCTCCGGCCTGGAAGAAGTCGCTCCAGCCGTTCTCCTCCAGCGCCGCCTGCCAGGCCTCGGAGTCGTGCATTTCGGTGATGAACGCCACGACCGCATCCCGGTCGGCATCACTCAGCTCTGGCGCGCCCACGACACCGCGCCAGTTCTCGAGCACTACATCGAAGCCGGCATCGGCGATGGTCGGCGAGTCGATGCCCTCGGGGGCCGCATCGCCCGACACGCCCAGCCAGCGCATCTCGCCGGCGTCCACCTGATCGGTGAACTCGCTCACGCCTGACACGCCCGCCGTCACGGCGCCGGAGAGGATGGCGTTCACGGCCTCCCCACCACCAGAGTGGGCCACGTAGTTGATGCCTGAAGGATCGATTCCTGCCGCCTGTGCCAGGAGGCCGACCAGGATGTGATCCGTCCCGCCGGCGGAGCCACCGCCCCACGAGATCGAGGTGGGATCGGCCACCCAGGCCTCGACCAGCTGTTCGAGGGTCTCGTACTCGGAGTCCGCGGTGACCACGATGGCCTCCTGCTCCGCCGTCAGGCTGGCGATGGGCGTCACGTCGTCGAGCGTCACCTGCGAGTCATTCGTCAGGATGCCGCCGACCATGACGAGCCCCATCACCATGAGCTGATGCGGGTCGCCGGCGGTCTCCTCCGCGAACTGCGCGAGGCCGATGGTGCCGCCTGCACCCTCGACGTTGTAGACCTCGGCACCCACGCCGCCGACCTCCTCGAGGACCGGCTGCATCGCCCGCGCGGTGCTGTCCCAGCCCCCGCCTGGAGCCGCCGGTGCCATGACCTGGAGGTCCTCTGACGGGTAGCCAGCGGTTGCGCCGCCGCTTTCGCCAATGGTGCCCGCTGGGCCGCCGGTGGCGTCACTGCCTCCATCTTCGGCAGCACAGGCTGCCAATACGAAGACGAGACCGATGAGTATCGCGAGCCATGCCGACCCGCCGTTTCGCTGAACCCGCACGAGCGTCCCTCCTCTGTTCCGATCCAGCTCAAGTAAAAGCTTCTCGGAAGACGAGCAGCAAGGACCGTGCCGCTTAATCGCCCGCCTATCGGTATTTCAAGAATCCTGCATTGCCGACGTTGGTGACTCTCGCGTGAGGGCCGCAATGGCAGTGAAGATGGCTCCGACCGCCGGGATGAGCGCGCCGAGCAGGAAGGCCGTCGGGATGCTCGCCGCACCCACGATCAACCCCAGGATCACGGGGCCGCCGCCGAAGGCAAGATCCAGGAAGATGGTGACGGTGCCGAAGGCGGCGCCGCGCTCCGCGGGATCCACCCGGCGCGCGATGGCGGCGAAGAAGGCGGGGGTGACGAAGGCGACGCCGACCGCCATGAGCGCCGCGCCGGCGAAGAGGCCGGCAACGGTGGGCACCAGTCCCGTCACCGCCATGCCGACCGCGATCAACGCGAGTGCCGCCGATGCCAGCCGGAACGGCGGGAAGCGATCGGGGAGCTTCGCGAAGACGATCCGACAGCCGACCACGATGAGGCCGAAGACAAGCAACACCGGCCCCGAGCCCGCCATCGCCAGGTCCTGGCGTCCGTAGATGGCCACGAATGCCAGGAAGCCGGACATGGCCGCCACCCCGGTGAAGAGTCCCGCGGACGGCCAGGCCACGCCGCGGTGGATGAGCGCGACCGGGCCCGCCGCCTCACCTTCCCGCCGGCCGGTGAGCGGGAGCCGCAACGCCAGGACGGCCGCAAGCAGCGAAAGAACGGCGGCGCCGATCCAGGCCAGGTTGAAGCCGCCGATGCCCAGCAGCACCTCGCCGAGCACCGGCCCGAACGCGATCCCCAGGTAGAGGGCCAGGGAGTTGAAGCTGAGCGCCTCGCCCTCGCGGCCGCGCGGCGCGAGATCGGCGAGCATCGCGAAGCCGGCCACGAGGAAAAGCGCCTCCCCCACGCCGAGCACCAGGCGCAGGATGATCAGGATCGCCAGGTCGGTGGTGATCGTGTGGGCCAGGATCGCGACCGCGGCCAGCAACGCGCCCGCCACCAGCAGGGGACGCCTTCCACGCCGATCCGACTCGCGCCCGCTCCACGGCCGAAGCGCGAGCGCGCTCACGCTGAAGGACCCAATGGCGATGCCGACGCCGACCGGATCGGCTTCGAGGGGGCCGCTGGCGAACAGCGGCGTGACGAGGATGAGCATCCCGGCCGCCGTGAAATAGGCCAGGTCCGCCAGCGCGAGCGCGATGAACGGACCTGTGAACAGGCGGGGCTCCGTGGTCGCGCTGGTGCTCGGGGGCGGACCCATGTCGCGGCACAGCCTACGACCGGCGCCGCCATCTGACTACGGGCGGCGCCCAGCGTCGAATGTAACCAGTTCCACACCCCTTGCCTTCCGGTTGCCGGCCACCGGAACTAACGGCCAAGAACGGACCCCGGCAGCCGATTCGGACCCTCTTCGTGGCCGCCAGTTGCGCCTGCGGACAACTTCCGACCTACTTCCGACCAACTTCAGGCACCAACTTGGCCGTTAGTTCCGCTGGCGATCAACTCTTGATCCAGCCGCCTGGTACGAAGCTTCGCGAATGCGCCACCGTCGCTGGTCGCGACGCCATAGGACGCGGCATGCATGTCGTAGCCGGGCACGAAGCTAAAGCCGGTAGCCTCGACGCCGTACGCCGTGCGCAGAGCATCCGTCAGCTCGTGGGCGTCGAGTCCAGGATCCTCCAGCATTCAGCGCGCGCCGTCCGCGATGGCGGGGATGTCCAGGCCCATGTGATGCGCGAGGGCGGCTCGGACGGCACGCCGCAGCGATCGGTCGCCCACATTGCCCAGCGGCGATGACCGGACGCGGCGCAGGGAGATGGTGCGCACCTGGCTGGTGACGATCACGCCATCGCGAGTCTGGCCCGCCTCGCCGATGGGAATGGGCACGTCACCCGGATACCGCGCTTCGGACCGCGCCGCCGTGATGGGACAGACGGTCGCCAGCCCAGACCGATGAAAGGGCTCGTACGACACGACCAGCGCGCGGCGCTGGCCGGCCTGCTTGTGGCCGGTGACCGGATCGAGATCGACGATCACCACCGACCAGCGGAGCAACCCGCTCACGCCGGCCAGGTCTCCCGGTCGGCCGATCGGTATGCCGCGTCGAACTCGTCCGCCTCCGCCCGGAAGCCGGGGTCCGATGCCGCCTCCTCCCATACCACACTCTCCCGCTGGTCACGGAGGCGCCGCTCCAGCTCGTCCACAGCGAGCTCGATGACGGCGTCCTGCGACGGGGCGACGCGGTACTCCTCGGCCATCTCTCGCACCCGCCGCACGGTTGACGCCGCCAAGTTGTACGTCCGCTTCATCCGGGTCGCCATGCGTCGATCCTTGCACGTCCAACCATGGGTGTCAATCCACACCCATTGGCTCGCACAGCCACTCATACGTACAAACGGCCCTGCCGCGGGGGGCCGTCTGGCCGTGAGATGGGTCCGTAGGTCACATGCGCTCGCGCACCCGAGCGGCGATGGTGTACGTGGGAATCAACGAACCACAAGAACAACGCGGGAGAAGCATCATGATCACTCGATTGAGAGGACTCGGCATTGTCCTCGTCGTCATCGGCGTCGCCTTCGTGGCGGTCGGTGCATTTGCATTCATGAAGACCCAGGAGGGGTACGGGGCGCTCAACTCGTTCAGCGCAGCGCAGAACGTGCAACTCGCCTACAACGAGGACGGTCAGCTGATCGACCGCGGCGAGACCGAGGGCGCGCAGTCCATCATGGCGCTCCTGGAAGACGACTGGGGTTACGCGGTCGTGGGCTCGGAGCTCGATCCGAACGACCCGCTCGTCAACACGAGCAGCGAGTACATGTACCAGATGGCGACGGTCGCCTACCACACCCTGAACTCAACGCAGACGATCGTCCTCGAGGAGGACGTCACCTACAACGGCGAGCTCTTCACCGCCGGCACATATGAGTTCGCCGTCGACGGGCGCTACTGGGCCGATTTCGACCGCGAGCATCCGCTCGAGGGTCCGGCTCGCGCGCAGGCCTGGACCGGCGTGGCCCATGCCCTGATCGGCGAGCTGGGTGTCGGCACCGTCACCGCCTCGGCGCTCCAGCTGGGCCTTGGCCTGGCCGCCCTCTTCGCCGGACTCGGCGCCACGGTCATCCTGACGGGCTCTGGCCTGGTGTGGGCGACCCGTGCCGAGACCGCTTCAGCCCCGGTCCCGGTCCGGCGACCGGCCAGCGCGATCGTCTAGCGCTCGCTTATGGAGACCGGTCCGACGACTGGGGACCATCGCAAGGAGCCTGACCCATTGCGGGTCGGGCTCCTCGGTTTTTCCACGGTGAGCGGGAGCAGCCCGTTACATTTGTGCCGATCGCGACCGCAGATAGCGCCGCTCGCCGGCTGAGCGCAGGAGGAGCGGCAGGCGACCGCGAAGGATGATCCGCCGATTTCTGATGAGCACGGCGGTCCCGGCCAGGTCCGGCGCAATCATGTCGGGCTGGCCAGGCTTGAGAACGGCCTGCGGCGCGGCATCCTGGAGCGCCCCGACGACATTGCGGGCGACTCCGGCGGCGGTCGCCTGGATCGAGCGCAGCGCCGGCGGGAGCCGATAGCCCTCGGGCACGGCCACCACGTCGCCGATGCCAAAGACGCCCGATCCGGCAGCCATCGCATTGTCGACGCGGAGCATGCCGCGGTCGTCGAGGAGCGTTGGGGGCAGCCAATCGGTATTCCCTTTGAGCGGCGCGACGACGGCAATCAGGTCGGCCTCGATCGCGCGCGCGTCGAGGTGGACGGCCCCGTCCTCGATGCGCTCGACCACCTCATCGGTGATCAGTTCAGCCCCGCGCTGCTCAAGGAGCTTGCGGACCCACGCCGTGCCCGCGTCGCCGAAGCGTCGCGCCATGGTCCCGTCGCCGTCGACGGCGGTGACTTGCACGCCTGAGCGATGCCGGGCGATCCAGGCGGCGTACTCGAGCCCGGGGCCAGGGCGTTCCCAGCCGAACACGATGGCCTGGTGGGAGGCGCCGGCGGAGATTCGCGCCTCGAAGGCGGCAGCGTCATCAAGGTCGCACGGGAAGATCGCGTGCCGATGCGCGCCGGGCACGCGCTCGCGGTCGGACACGGCGCCGGTGGCAACGACCAGCTGTTCATAATCGATCGCGGCGCCGGAGTCGAGCACCAGATGGCGTTGGTCGAGGTCCGCGCCGGCGACTCGTCGTGCCACGACCTCGACACCCGCCGCTTCGAGCAGCCTGACGAACGGGATGATCGGTGGTTGCTGTCCGCCGGCAGGCACCCGGATGAGCCAAGGCCTGTAGACGACCTCGGTCTCGTCCGAGACGACGGTCACCGGAACACTGGCGTCAAGCTTTCGCAGCGCCAGGGCGACCTCGAGCGCCGCGAATCCGCCGCCGACAACGACCACCCGACCTATTCCCATATTCATCAGCGCGACGAGATCAATCGGCGCGAGCCGGCGACGCCGGCGCATCCTCGACGAGCGGCGCGCCCGCGCGCGGACTGGGCGCCGATATCGCGACACTCATCGCGTCGGCCAAAAGCGTCTGGAACGGCTGCGCTCCCAGCCGTTTGAACACCGCGCCGGCCTCGTCCGCCGCGGCGCGGGCCTCGGGTTCGGAGGCGCCCAGCATGATGACGAAGTTCAGCGCGCAGACCGCCGCCTCGAACTCCAGTCCGAGCTCACGCCACCGACGAACCGCATCGATGAAGCCCGCCAGTGCCTCGGGTCGCCGGCCCTCGAGCGCCGCCAGCGCTGCCTCGGCTTCGCGACGGATCGTCGCTGGCACCCGTCCGGGCTGCCCCTCCAGGACGCGCAGCGCATCGGTCACGGCCGGGGCGTCTCGGAGCCACGCGGCGGCGCGCATCGCGGTCTGTGGCGCCGAGGCGTCGGGCGCGATGTTCAGGCTATAGGACCGTCGGGCCCGGTCGAGCGCCTCGGCGTAGCTGCCGCGCGCAAGGGCGACCAGCGCACGCACCTCCTCCACCGAGGCCTGGGCCTGGACCTCGGTCATGTCCGCCACGCGGTCGGCAAGCGCCTGCAGGTCATCCGCGACGTCGACGCCGCGGAGGCCGCGGATCTCGGCAAGACGCATTTTCGCCGCTTGGTCGTTCTCGGTAGCGGCTACCGCCTCCTCAAGCTGGGGCACGGCCCAGTCCCAATCCCCCAGCCGCACCGCGAGCTCTGCCGCATTGCCGAGCATGTAGTACGCATAGCCGCGCATCCCGAGGCGGAGCGTGACCTCGTGGCCCTCGCGCGCCACCCGGTAGGCGAGCTCGGGGTCCTCGCCCGCCGCCGCATAGCTGAGGTTCACCCGGGCTCGGAGGCCCACGTCGACCAGGCCGTACGACGAGCTGGCGGCGACGGCACCCACGAGCGTCACGATCGCCTCGCGCAAGCGCCCGATGTTGGCCAGTGCAGGCCCACGGGTCACGAGGAGCTCGAGCGTCTCGCGCGTGAGCTCGAGGCGCTCGACCGTCGGCAGGATGTCGTCAACGACTCCCACCGAGTCCTCGGGGCGGCCCAGCAGCAGGTAGCTGCGCGCCAGCTCGGCAGCGAGCCGGACGTACTCGGGTGTCTCGGCCAGGTCGCGGTACTCGTCGCGCGCCGGCTCCAGGAGCGCGGCCATCTCCGCCACGCGGCCGTTCGTACTGAGCGCAAGCGCATAGCCCACGCTGGCGGCCATAAGCCCGCGGCGGTCGCCGGCCTCACGCGCGAGTTCGAGCCACCGGGTCGCGTGGGCGATCGGCTCCTCGATGAGCCCCGCATAAAGGCCGGCGTCGCTAGCCGCGGCATGGAGCTGCGCCTCATCGGCCGGATCGGTCGTCACCTCGAGTGCCATCTCCAGGAAGCGGGTGGCCTGGACGAACGAGCCAAGCGACCGGGCTCGCTCGGCGGCACCGCGCAACGCCACCCTCGCCTGGGCGGCCACCGCATCCCCCTCCGGACCCTCCGGTTGGGCCTTGTAGGCCGCCACGTAGTGTTCGGCCAGCGCCCCGGCGATCCCCTCGTCGTCGAGCGCCTCGAAGTAGCGCGCCGCGGCGATGTGCAGCCGCCGCCGATCGCGCTTAGCGAGCGTCCCGTAGGCGACCTCGCGGATGAGGCCCTGCACGAAGCCGTATTGGCCCTGCTCCGGCGAGCGCGGGTCGACCTCGAGCGTCAGCATCTCGCGCCGCACGAGCGCGCGAAGGTGCGCGATGACCTCGTACGCCGGCAGACCGCTCACCGCCGACAGCGCATCGGTCGTGAACGTCTTGCCGATGACCGATGCCGCCTGGAGCAGCGACCGATCCGCCGGGTCGAGCCCATCTAGCCGCGAGGCGATCAGCGCATGCAGCGAGGCCGGGACGGACAGCTCGGAGAGGTCGCCAGTGGGCCGATAGGAATCCCCCTCCAGCGTGACGAGGCCTTCGCTGAGGAGCATGCGAACCGTCTCGACGGCGTAGAGCGGGATTCCCTCCGCCCGTTCGAGGACCCGTTCGACGACGGCAGCGGGAAGCCCCGGGACGAGCCCGGCGAGCAGCTCCCGCATGAGGTCCGGCTGGAGCGGCTCCAGGACCAGCGAGGTGAAGTTGCGCCGCCCGGCGCCCCAATCGCTGCGCCGGTCGAGGAGCTCGGGGCGGGCGAGGCTGATGATGTAGATCGGCCGATCGCGCGACCACTCGAGGATGTGATCGATGAAGTCGAGCAGGCCGTCATCGGCCCACTGGAGGTCCTCGAAGACGAGCACCACGACGCCCTTCTCGGCGACGCGCTCGAAGAAGACGCGCCACGCGGCGAAGAGAGACTCGCGATCCGGTCGCTCGGCGGCCTCCGCCGCATCCAGGCCCAGCAGCTGGAGCAGCCGCGGCTCCATCCAGCGCCGCTCGGTCTCGTCGGTCACCCATTCGTCGAGCGTCGAAGTCAGCTTCGCCCGCGCCGCGGCGGGCTCGTCCGACTCGGTGATCCCCGCGCGGCCGCGGACCATCTCGGCCAGCGCCCAGAAGCTGACCCCTTCGCCGTAGGCCGGGGAGCGGCCCTGGTGCCAGTAGACGACCTCGGTCACGCCGTCGATGTACTTCTGGAACTCCCAGATCAGCCGGCTCTTACCGATGCCGCCCTGACCGATCATCGAGACGAGCCGCGGACGGCGCTCGGCGCCGGTCGCGACGTGGAAGTCCTTCAGCATCCGCAGCTCCGGCTCGCGCCCGACAAACGGCGCCTCGAGCTGCTCGTTGCGACCCGCCCCGCCCCGTCGCGCCACGACCCGGAGCGCTCGGAAGGCAGGCACCGGGGCGCTCTTGCCCTTGAGGAGCTGCTCGCCGGCCGGCTCGAATGCGATCGCTCCGAGGGCGGCCTGCATGGTCGACTCGCCGACGAGGACGGTCCCTGGAGGCGCCACCGATTGCAGGCGCGAGGCGGTGTTGACGAGATCCCCGGCCACCATCCCCTGGTTCGTCGCGCCCAGGGTGACGGCCGCCTCGCCGGTCAGGACGCCCGCACGCAGCATCAGCTCGGCGCCGATCTCCTGGCCGATGCCCTTGACCGCGGCGACGAGGTCGAGCGCACTGCGCACCGCGCGCTCGGCATCGTCCTCGTACGCCGTCGGCGCGCCCCACACGGCCATGACTGCATCGCCGATGAACTTCTCCACCGTCCCGCCGTAGGAGCCGATGATCTGCGTCGCCGTCTCGAAGTACCTACCCAGGAGCTCGCGAACCGCCTCGGGATCACGGGACTCTGAGAGCGTCGTGAACCCGACGAGGTCGGCGAAGAGGATGGACACGAGGCGCCGCTCGGCGGTGCGCGCTTCGGTAACCCCACCGGCGACCGGCGATGCGTCGACGCGCAGGTCCGTGCCGCATTGGCCGCAGAACTTCACGCTCGGGGAGTTCGATGCCCCGCACGCCGGGCACGCTGCGGCGAGGGGTGCCCCGCACTCCCCACAGAATTTCCTATCGAGCTCGTTTGCGGTTCCGCAGGCCGAGCAGTTCAACCGTCTTCTCTCCGTGTGGCCGTGGCGAGTATCCGCGGCTGGGGCAGAGGGGTCAACGGATGCAATTCGTTAACTCGTCCTCGAGCACCAAGCACCTCCTCACATTTCCCGCGCGGTAAGCAGTGCCCGAAGCCAGCTGCGTTCCTCGTCAGCACCGGCGCATCGTGCCATTGATCAGAGTCCCACACCTCCTGGTCGGCACGCCCGCGCGGGCGCGGCCTCTCCAGTTGCCGCCCAGCGGAACCAACGGCCAACTTGAGACCGATTTCGGGCGTTTCCTGACCGATAGGTGCCAGCCGGCGCAACCGGTGGGAACGCAGGAGGCCGATCAGGCGCCTTTTTGGCCGTTAGTTCCTCTGAGCGGCAACTCGCGCCAATGATCACCTCGGCCGGTAGGATTGGCCTCCATCGGCTGGGGAGCAAGTCATGGCATTGATTGGCCAGACGGACACCACGGGGTCCGCGGTGAGCGCAGACGGCACCCGCATTGGCCGGCGTTCGCGCGTTGGTTCATGAGCAAGGTCTTCAGTGAGCCGGATTCCGGCGAGACGATCCGCGAGTTCGTGGAGATCGCGCTGGATGCCTCGCCCGAGATCCTCATCACGCAGGAGCGTGAAACGAACTGGGCCGCCATTCCGCCGCTGCTGAAGTCGGTGACCATCCCGACGATGCTGATCCATGGCGATGGAGATCTGACGACGCCGATGTCCATGGTCCGAGCGCTGGCGGATGCGATGCCAGACGCCCGGCTCGAGATCCTCCCGGGCGGCGGCCACCGTCCAGACATCAGGACGCCGGCGCGCGTCAACGAGCTCATCGCCGCATTTCTCATCCGATCACCCACCGACGGAGCTTCAGCGTGAAGCGCCTCTACATCGGTGCCGGCCTGCTCATCGGCTTCCTGGTATTGATTGGCGCAGTGGTGCTGGGCACGAACCTTTTGCGCACCGATGAACCGGACATGTCGTTCAGCCTCCGGCGCCCAGCCGCCGGGCAGGTGCGCGCCGACTACCTCGCCGATGGAACGCCGGTATGGGTCGTCGGCCACGAGGATGGTTCGGTCGACGTGCTTTCCGGCTTCGACACCCACGTGCCGAGCAATTTGGGGAAGGTGCTGTGGTGGTGCCCCAGTGCTCGGGCTTTCGAGAACCCGGAGCACGGGTCGAAGTGGGACGAGTACGGCGTCAAGCTCGGGGGGCCGGCGCCGGCCGGGCTCGCTTCATTGGAGGTCAGCGTACGCAGCAGCCGGGTCTTCCTCGGAGCGCCGAGGCCAGCGCCGCCGCTCGACACGCCACCTCACGGTCCCGCCGAGTTCGATCGCGAGTGGTGTCGCCTCCCCCAGGAGAGGGTCTTCCACACGTTTGACGGCTGGGAGGTCTGGGAGTCCCCCAATGCGGCGATCGAGGCGGCGCCCGAGAGATGGATCCTCCTCGAAGGCGAGCTTGTCATCGCGCCCGCCGGTGATAGCGTCCTACTCTGCGCGCTGGACGGCTGCGCCGATTCGGTTGTCGCCACCAACGTCGAGGTTCCGCACGCACGGCAAATGGATGTGCGGTTCAGCCCGCTCGTCGGACGGCGGTTCATCGCCCGCGTGCGCGACGGCGCACTCACGGACGTCACACGCATCGTGTTTCTTGAGAACGGAGGGCCCTGAATTCAGCTCCATCCACAGCGATCCTCAGGGCTCGTACGGCGGCTCCAGCCCAGCGAACATCGGAAAGTGCCTGGTGTTCGAGGTCGCCAGATCGGCGCTGAGCTCCTGTGCGGTCGCGGCGATGATCAGGTCAGCCGTCGCGATCAGGTGGCTCCGGCGCCAGATGCGCCCGAGGCCTCCCGCGCGCCGGGCGACTTGCTCATCCACACCGATCCAGCGCACGGATCGCATGAGGGCCTCGGTCGCCTCGCGCTCACGATGGCGGATGCCGCGCATCACCTCCACGCGGGTGACCTCCGAGCATGCCGGCACCTCGGTCAATGAGCGCAGGTACCCAAGCGCAGCTGCGTTGCCGCGAAGGAGGTCGATCAGGACCGTAGTGTCAAGCACGATCATTCGCGGGCCCGCTGCTCCAGCTCCCTCTGCCGGGCGCGGTCCGCGCCACGGAGCTGGTCGACATAGCTGGCACCGTCGGGCAGATGGGAAGCGATCCCGAAGCTGTCGTCGAGCGCGGC
>JBDSGF010000015.1:0-10386 GCA_039919135.1 Candidatus Limnocylindria bacterium
GCCATGCTCGTCGTCGCCGATGAGGCTCCGCTCCGGATCGGCCGAGAGCGTCGTCTTTCCGGTCCCGGAGAGGCCAAAGAAAAGCGCCGGGTCATCGGCCGTCCCGACATTGACCGATGAATGCATCGGCAGCGCGGCCTCATCGGGGAGCAGGTAGTTCATGACCGTGAAGGCCGACTTCTTGATTTCGCCCGCGTACTCGGTGCCGACGATGATGATCTCCATCCGTTCAAGGTGGAGCAGGATCGCCGTCTCGCTGCGCACGCCCTCGGCGTCAGGGTCGGCCTTGAAGGAGGGGACGTTGATGATCGTGAAGTTCGGGGTGAAGCCCTCAAGGTCCTCCGCCGGCGGTCGTCGGAAAAGGTTACGGGCGAAGATGCTGGCCCACGCCGTCTCGGTGTAGACGCGCAGCGATCGCCGATGCTCCGGGTGAGCGCCGATATAGAGGTCCTGACTGTAGATGATCCGATCGGCCAGGTATGCCATCAGCCGCGTGCGAAGGCGATCGTAGTCCTGCTCGCTGATCGGCCGATTGACCGGACCCCACCAGATCTTCTTGGCGCTGCTCGGCTCGCGGACCAGGAACTTATCCTGTGGGGAGCGACCGGTGTGCTCGCCGGTGCGCACGACCAGCGAGCCGTGGGCCGAGATGATGGCCTCGCCGTTGCGCACCGCGTGCTCGTACAGCTCGGCGGTGGAGAGGTTGCGGTGCGTCTCGTCGATGCTCGCCGCGGGCTTGGGAAGCTGGGTCGTCGCCACGGTCTTCTCCTTGCGTCCCACCCTTGCCATCTGGCGATGGGGTCGGCTAGCGAGTCGACCGGCCGCGCGTCGCGGGCGCCATGCCCGGAGTCGGCTTTCGCGGTCTGTTCTGTTGCGGACGGCCAGCGGCGTGACCGTCGATTTCATCTTATTCTACCCCGCTGCGCCGACCGCCGACCACCGCGCCCCAGACTACCCGGCCGGCGCAGCTCGCAGGCATGCCCCGGCCCTGGCCGCCCGGCTCGCCGCCGAACCCAGGCTCGCGTCCATCCCGTTCGTGGTCCTGTCGGCCCTACCGGTGTCCGGCTCACGGGAAATGCCGCCCGGCGCGCGAGCGCGACTGACCAAGCCCCTGGCGCTCGATCACCTGCTGGCGACAGTGGACCAGAACTGTGCCATGTCGGAGGCGGCATCGTAACGAACAGCAACTGCGCGAGCGTCGTTGGGGGTCACATGGTCAGCTGCTGGCCGTCGAATGCGAGGCTGGCTTGGCGCACGCGCCGGAAGCGGTCGCCGCATTGAGTTTCCTATCAGATTCTCATGCCAGGAACGTTAGCGCCGCTTCCTCCGGCGTCCAGAGGGTCCGGCGCCGCGACGTGAGCGTGGGCGGCGGCGCGAACGGTCGCTAATTCTCTCCCCATGAGAATCCAACACGGATTCGGGCCGGCTACCGGTGATACTTTTCTGCCGGTGAGAATCTGATAGGAAGCCGCGCCAGGCGCCATCTCGAACCAGGAGTCGGCGCCAAGTCGCCCTTCCGCCCCACGAATCGGCCCCCACGATGGCACGACTCGTGCACCAAGCCCAAGCATTCCCTGGGCAAGGCAATCTAGGAGGTAGTTCGACCCGTGGAAACCGTTCAAAATTGGGGCGACGCCGTCATGGTGTCGGTCACCGGGGCGTTGCAGAACTTCCTGGGGTTCCTGCCCCAGCTCATCGGCGCCATCATCATTCTCGTCCTCGGCTGGATCATCGCCGGCCTGCTGGCCGGGCTGGTCGAGAAGGTTCTGAAGACCGTTGGCTTCGAGAAGGCCGCCGAATCGACCGGCATTGCCGGCTTCGTGAAGCAGGCTGGAACCGATTGGACCGTCAGCAAGGTCGTGGCGGAGATCGTCAAGTGGTTCATCCGCCTGATCGCGCTCCAGGCCGCCGCGTCCATTCTCGGCATGACCCAGATCAGCGCGATCATCAACAGCATCCTGCTGTGGCTGCCGAACCTGATCGTGGCGCTTGCCATCATCGTGCTCGGCGCGTTCCTCGCCAACTTCGTGTCGAAGATCGTGCGCGGTTCCGTGGCCAAGATGGGGTTCGACAACCCTGACCTGATCGCCAACATCGCGAAGTTCGCGATCATCGGCTTCGCGGTCATCGCCGCCATCGACCAGTTGGGCATCGCCGAGACGGTCGTCAACACGCTGCTCATCGGTGTCGTGGCTTCTCTTGCCGCCGCCTTCGCGCTGGCATTTGGCCTCGGTGGCCAGAGGGTTGCCGGCCAGATCACACAGGGTTGGTACGAGAAGGGCCAGGAGGCCGGCCAGAAGGTCGCACAGGAGATCCAGCGCTCCCAGTCTGACGAGGAGCCGATGCGCTCCGCGGATGAGCCGATCCCTCCGGGAGGCACGACTGATACCCCCGCCGATCGCCCGGCGCCGGAGTCCGGACGCTAGGAACCGGCTCAGGCATGTGAAGGCCCCCGTTCGCCGGGGGCCTTCACCTATCGAACGCCAGTCGAGACCCGCTGCAGGCGGGCGTTCTCCGTTCGCGCAACGCCGCCCGACGCGATCTGGCCGATGTATCGGTCCTGGATTGACATGAGCGACAATTCCATGCGCGGCTCACGCTCCCACCGCGCCGATGTTTCGGCGTAATCGTGCCTGAGACCCTGCTGGGGTCAAGTTGCGCCGATGTATCGGCGCGAGTCACGCTCAAGGGGCGCCCGACGAAGCCGTTCATGCCAACTTTGGGCCGATGTACCGGCGCACTCGCGCCTGAGCTGGCCGTCTGTTGCTTTCGCGTAACCCTAGAGGGTCGCGGCGTCGGCGGCGCGACAGCGTGCGCAACGGCCGACGACGGTCACATGGCTGAGGTCGACGTGGAACTCGCGAGTGGCGAATGCCGCCGACACTGCCGAAGCCTCCTCGTCCGCGATCTCCCAGGTCGCGCCGCAACCGGAGCAGTGGAGATGGCCGTGCTCGGTGGCGGGAAGGACGTGGTATTCCTCGCGCCCCTCGGCATCGTGCCCGTGCCGCACGAGTCCCAGCTCCTCCAGCAGGTCGAGCGTGCGGTACACGGTCGAGGGGACGGTTGCGGGTTCCAGCGCGCGGCAGCGATCGACCAGATCGGCGCCGGTCACGTGGCCCTCCGTCCGAGCCAGCACCTCGATGATCGCCCGTCGCTGTGGCGTCCAGCGCTGACCGCGCCCGCGAAGCCGATCGCGTACCGCGGGCCAGGGATCCTGCTTCGTCGCGCGCACGCCGGGAGTATAGGAGCCCTTACTGAATCTTGTTGCAATAGCGAGCCGGCGCGCCATACAATCACCGAGCAAACCATCTGCTGGAGAAATGCTGTGGGTGCCCCGATCGGAATCCTGCCCCTCCACGCGCCTGACGGGTTTCTCACCGTGCCGGTCGCGCTCGGCATGTGGGCAGCCACCATCGCCGTGCTGGTCATCGCCGTGCGGCGCACGAATCGCACCCTCGACGAGCGGGCGGTGCCGCTGCTCGGCGTGATGGCGGCGTTCATCTTCGCGGCCCAGATGTTCAACTTCGGGGTCATCGGCGGGACGAGCGGTCACCTGCTGGGCGGGGTGCTGGCGGCGGTCCTGCTCGGGCCGTGGGCCGGCACCCTGGTGATGGCCTGCGTCGTGGCCGTCCAGGCACTCCTCTTCCAGGATGGCGGGCTGCTGGTGATGGGCGCCAACATCTTCAACATGGGCGTCATCGGTACCCTCGGCGGGTATGCGCTGTATCGAATCCTGGTGAGCCTGTTCGGTGGCGAGCGCCGCGGCCGCATCCCGGCCGCCGCCATCGCTGCCTGGCTTGCGGTGGTGGCCGGGGCGGCGGCCATGGCGCTCCAACTGGCCGTCTCGGGCTTCATCGCGCTCGAGGTCACGCTGCCGGTGATGCTGGGGGTGCATGGCCTGATCGGCATCGGCGAGGCGATCATCACCGCGGCCGCCATCGGCTTCATCGCGGTGACGAGGGCGGACCTGTTCGAGCTGCGCGATGCGCAGGCGGCGACATGACCGGAACCCGGCTGTTGCGCAGGTGGTGGTGGCTCATCGGTCTTGCCATTGCAGGGTCGCTGGTCCTCCTTGCTTCGCTGGCCTCCGGCGATCCTGATGGGCTGAGTCGCGTGGCCATTGATCTCGGCTTCTTCGACCGGGAGCAGGCGGCGCCGTTCGAGATCATCCCCGGATACGAGGTGCCGTTCCTGGGCGGCAGCGCCTCGACCATCGTTGCCGGGCTGATCGGCGTGGTCATCGTGTTCGCGCTGCTGATCGTCATCGGCAAGCTGCTGGCGCGTCGCAACCGGCGGGAGGGCTAGCTGGATCTCGACCGCGCGGTCCCGGGCGATTCTGCCGTCCACGTCTTCGACGCGCGGCTGAAGGTCGTGCTCACGGTCGCCGCCATCGGTGCCATCGCCCTCCTGCCGATCGGCGGCTACCCGGGGCTGCTCGCGGCCTGGGTGGTGCTCGTGGCGGCATCCACGCTGGCGCGCCTGGGTCCGCTGCGGCTGTCGCGTGCCGCATTCATCGCGGCGCCCTTCGTGCTCGCCGCGTTGCCGCTGGTCTTCACCCGACCGGAGCAGCCGCTGGGGAGCATCGACCTCGGCCCGCTGCGGCTGACGGTCAGCGGCGAGGGCCTGCGCATCTTCACCACCATCGCCATCAAGAGCTGGCTGAGCGTGCAGATTGCCCTGCTGCTGACCTTCACCACCTCCTTCCACGACCTGCTGGACGCCATGCGTGAGCTGCGGCTGCCGCGCGTCATGGTCGCCATCATCGGCTTCATGTACCGCTACCTTGCCGTCATTGGTGATGAGGCGCAGCGCCTGATGCGCGCGCGGGCCGCCCGGTCGGCGGTGGCCGTGGGGATCGCGGGCGGGGGATCCATCGCGTGGCGGGCGCGGGTGACCGGCGGGATGGTCGGCTCGCTCTTCCTGCGCAGCTACGAGCGATCCGAGCGTATCTACGAGGCCATGCTGGCACGCGGCTTCGAGGGCACCTTCCGCCATATGGGAGCGCACTCGATCGGCCGCGGGGAATGGGCGAGTTTCACCGCCATCATGCTCGGGTTGGTCGTGTTCGAGGCCGTGGCGCACCTGTGGTTGCCGACGCTGTGAGCGAGAAAGACGGCGGCCACCGCCATGAACATATCCACGAGCACCTCGATGACGCCGATCATCGGCACCAGCACCGCGCGCCGTCCGACGAGGCCGCCAGCGACCGATGGGTCGAGATCGAGCACCTGCACTACTCCTATCCGGACGGGCACGAAGCGCTGCATGGCGTCGACCTGCGCATCGGCCGCGGCGAGAAGGTGGCGCTGGTCGGACCGAACGGTGCCGGCAAGTCGACGCTGTTGTTGCACCTCAATGGCATCAACCGCCCCGGCCATGGGTCGGTGCGCGTCGCCGGGATCGGTGTCCACGGCGACGGTATCAAGCGCGCGCGATCGGAGGTTGGCCTCGTCTTCCAGGACCCTGACGACCAGCTCTTCAGTCCCACTGTCTTCGCCGATGTCGCCTTCGGCCCACTGCATATGGGCCTGCCGGAAGGTGAGATCCACGAGCGTGTCGAGCGGGCACTGGCGGCGGTCGGGATGAGCGGCTTCGAGCGCCGTTTGCCCCATCACCTGTCGCTCGGCCAGCGCAAGCGGGTGGCGCTGGCGACGGTGCTCTCGATGGACCCGTCGGTACTCGTCTTCGACGAGCCGTCGTCCGGGTTGGACCCGCGAGGGCGGCGCCAGCTCATCGGTCTGTTGCGGACGCTCACGCAGACGGTCATCGTCGCCACCCATGACATGCGCCTGGTGGCCGAGGTCCTACCGCGCACGGTGGTCATGGATGGCGGGCTCATCGTCGCCGACGGACCCACCGACCAGATCCTGTCCGATGAGGCACTGCTGGAGCGCCACGGCCTCGAGCGACCCTGACCCCGATGCCCGCTTGGCCGCTTCCCGTGGGGCGGGCCTAACGACAAAGGAGCGAGGCAAACAACCGAGCTCCGTAACGATCTGACCCGTGGGGCGGGCCTAACGTCAAACGAGCGAGGCAAGCGACCGAACTCCGTGACGGATCTTACCCGTGCCACTGGTGGATGATGACTGAGCTGCCCCTGCTTGGCCGTTAGCCCCGTGGTGCGAGTGGCGAGCCGCTCACGACGCGCAGGCGATGGATGTAGTAGTGGTCGGGACGACCCCGCAGAGCGCTGACCATGTTGGACACGTGCATGGCGGCACGCTTCCACCACGCCTCGTGCGGGTAAGTCAGTCCGACCAACCGCGGACCGGGCCTGACCGCCGCACGCAGCAGCGCCGGCAGGTAGAAGTAGCAGCAGATCACTGAGTCAAGCGTCACGATGTCGACGGTGGCAGCTCGGCGGCCAGCTCCACGACGTCGCCGTACCGATACGCCACCCGCTCGGCCAGTCCCCGTCTATCGGCCTCGGCACGCGCCGCCGCCGGGTATTCCTTCGACGCGTCGACGTCCATCGCGGTGGCGGCGCCGGCCTCCAGCAGCGCGAGATGCAGAGTGCCCACTCCGGCTCCGATGTCGAGCAGCGCGGCGCGGCGGCCCTGCCTTGATCCCCAACACGCTCCCGTGGTCGGGGATCCAAGTCGGTGAGGGGACGTACCAGCGCTGCGCGACCGCTGTGGATGGTGCACTGTGCGTAAATCGCGCCTGTGCCATCCGACCTGCCGCGCCGCTTCTGCTGCGATCAGGATTTAGAGCGGCTCCGCCCACCCCCTGGCGGCGGATGGCATCGAGGTCAAGGGCAAGGGCCGCATCCGGGCCTACCTCCTGATCCCGCGGCCATGAGCCAATCCCGGCTCGTTGACCGGCTTCAGGCCCATCGGCGCCCGCGGCTGGGTCCGGTTGCCGAACGCGACCCCGCACAGCTGGACGAGTGTGCCGGTACGTTCAGGACACGTCACCGTCCGCGATGGGCTTCGCAACCGCGGTCTCGGTCAAAGCATTGCTGAACTGCTCGTAGACCGAAGGCACGCGACGCAACAGCGACCCGTCGCGGACCTCGAGGAGCTGGGTCTGGTGTTGTGGGACCCCTGACCCTTGCCCCTTGAGCCGTTCAGTTCGTCGCCCGCTGCCGCGCGCCATCCTTTCGCCGTGACCCAGCGCGTGCCACCGGCAGGCCGGCGGCAGCCCAGGCCTGGAAGCCTCCATCCACGTCCGTGGCGTTCTCAAAGCCCAGGTCGTGCAGCGTCGCAGCAGCCAAACTCGATGAGTAGCCGTGATCGCACATCAGGATCAGACGGCGGTGCCGCGCGTGCGATAGCTCCGGGTTGTCGTACCCCGAGGACGAGTCGAGACGCCAGAACAGGACGCTCAAAGGGATCTGGATCGAGCCGGGGATGGATCCATCTCGCCGGCGCAGCTCCGCGCACCGGGTGTCTATGAGAACACCGCCCTGCTCCATCGCCGCATGCGCGTCCGCCGGCTCGAGGCGGTGCAGCCGCGCTCGGGCCTCAGCGAGCAGATCATTGATTGTGCGACGCGCCACACATTGATTGTGCGACCGCGGTCAATGCCCGTGCGGGCGCGTCTCGTACATCCTCACCATGACGACGCCACCAGAGAGGGCGGTGACGCCGGCGACGGTCCAGATGGCCGCGTCGAAGCCTGCCAGATCCGCAACCAGGCCGCTGAGCAGGGCACCGGCCGCGAAGCCGAGATCTCGCCAGAAGCGGTACACGCCGACCGCCGAAGCGCGCCAGCTCGGATGCGCCACGTCGCCGATGGCCGCCAGCAGGGTGGGGTAGACCATGGCGGTGCCGATCCCGAGGAGCACCGCGGCGCCGGCCCAGACGCCGAAGTCGCCTCCGACGGCGAAGAGGCCAATCGCGCCGGCCTGCAGGAACATCCCGGCCCCAATCAGTCCCTTGCGTCCCAACCGATCGGAAAGGGCGCCGGTGAGCGGCTGGCCGACACCCCAGACCGCGGGGTACAGGGCGGCGAGGATCCCGATCTGCCCTACCGACAGTCCGGCAGCGGCGTAGTAGAGCGGCAGCAGGCCCCACGCCATCCCGTCGTTCAGGTTGTTGACCAGGCCGGCCTGGCTGGCGGCCGAGAGGGCAGGCTCGCGAAGGCTGGTCGTCAGCATGACCTGCCTCAGCGGTGGGCGAGCCGTGGCGGGGGTGGCGGCGGCTTCGAGCTCCGCGTAGCGCCGCGTTTCGCGGACGAACAGCACCGAGGCGCCCAGTCCCAGGGCGGCGAACGCGAGGCCCAGCAGGAACGGGGCGGGACGCAGGCCGAACTGCTCGGCCAGCAGGCCGGTGGCAAAGGCGGTCAGCGCCACCGCGCCGTAACCGGCTGCCTCGTTGAGGCCCATCGCCAGGCCCCGGCGCGCAGGTCCGACGAGATCGATCTTCATGATCACCGTCGTCGACCAGGTCAGCCCCTGGTTGATGCCGAGCAGCGCGTTGGCGACCACCACCCATTCCCAGCCCGGCGCCCAGATCAGGAGGAGCGGGACGGGCAGGCCGATGATCCAGCCGGCCACCAGCACCGGCTTGCGGCCGAAGCGGTCCGAGAGCGCGCCCGCAAGCAGGTTGGTGGCCGCCTTGACGAGCCCGAAGACGACGATGAAGGTCAGCGCCGCGCTGGCCGTCCGCACGCCGAATGCCTCGTCCGCCAGCAGCGGCAGGACGGTGCGCTCCTGGCCGACCATCCCGCCGACCAGCGCATTGACCGCGACCAGCAGGGTGAACTGCCCCAGGTTGGCGCCCAGCCCGAGTTGAAGTGGCCGCTGCTCTGCCGCGGTCACGTGCCGCGGGCGAGCTGCTCGCCTCGTGCGCGAGCCATCTCCAGCGGGCCGCCCAGGAATACGGCGGGTCGTGAGCCGGTGCGCTCGAGCAGGCTGGCGGCGGTCATGGCCCGCTCACCGTGGCCGCACATCACGACGGGGTTGTTCGCCGGCAGACTCGCCGCGAGGTCAGCGAGGCTGCCCAGCTCGACGTGGTTCGCGCCCGCCACATGGCCGGCGACGTACTCGCTCGCTTGGCGCACGTCGAGAATGGGAGCCTCCGGAGCCGGCGGATCCGAGCTGAGTTCAACACGCTGCTCCGGGAGGCCGGCTGCTCGCCATGCCTCCATGCCGCTCGCCAGCTCGCCGGCGAGATGCTCATAGCCGATCTTGAGGCACTGGCGCACCAGCTCATGACGGTCCTGATCGGCGTCAGCCACGAACACGAGGGCTCGGTCCGCTTCGACCAGCCAGCCGAGCCACGAGGCGAACGCCGGGCGCAGCGCGATCGAGAGAGCACCCTGAATGTGGCCCGACGCGAAGTGCGAAACGGGTCGGACGTCTATGAGCTCGGCGCCCGCGTCGAGGGCCGCCTGGAGCTGCGGCGGCGTCAGCTGCGCGAGGCTGGGTAGCTGGGAGCCGTAGATCGCCGGTCCGCGCCGGTTCACCTCGCGCAGGCGGAGGAAGTAGTCCGGGTAGCTCCCGAGTCCTGCGGTCAGCAGCCGCAGGAATGCGTCTTCATCCGGCGCGCTCAACAGCGGATTGGACGCACGCTCTCGACCGATGGTGGTGGTGCGCTCGCCGATCCCGGGCGCCGAACAGAAGGACCCTGCACCGTGGGTCGGATAGACGGGGAGTTCATCGGGAAGCGGCAGGATCCGATCGCGCAGCGCGCGGAAGAGCGCCCGCGCCAATGGCTCGGTCTGCTCAGGGCTGACGAGATCGGTACGCGCCACTGAGCCGACTATCAACGCTCCGCCGCTGAACAGGGCCGCGGGGTGCCGGCCATCGAGGAACAGATACGACAGATGCTCCGGCGTGTGGCCCGGCGTCCCGATGCCGCGCAGGATCAACCCGCCGAGGTCGTGCTCTTCCTGAGCCTCAAGAGGCTGGTGGGGGAACTCGGCGTGCCCGCCTCGCGGCGCCAGAACGGTGGCGCCCAGCCGCGCCAGCTCCCGGCTGCCCGACACGAAGTCGGCGTGCAGGTGTGTCTCCAGACTGTAGGCCAGGGTCAGCCCTTGCTGCTCCGCGAAACGCAGATATGGCACGACGTCGCGCACGGGATCGACCACCAGCGCCCGGCCGTCCCCCAGGTCCACCACGTATGAGGAGTTGCCGAGGCCTTCATCGATGAACGGAGTGATCTGAACCAAGTCTGTCTCCGCAGGTGCAGGGTGTTCCCGCCGATAACGATACGACGGAGTTGGTGGCTCCCGGCCATGGACGGGAAATGGCTTAGCGTGGCGCGTGACGGGTCCTGCATCGAGAGTTCTCGAGTCATCCGTATCGGTCTGGTGAATTATCTACTGTCTGAGCGCTGTGCTAACCGAGTTGCCGTGCTTATCGACTGTAGGTATCCTCGGAGGGTGCTCATCCGATAGGCCCTTTGTCGATCTGAGCACGAATCGCGTGGCGGAGTAGCT
>JBDSGF010000016.1:0-12139 GCA_039919135.1 Candidatus Limnocylindria bacterium
CCGTGGAGCTCTTCCGCGAGCGGCTCGCTTCGCGCGGGGTGATCACGGTTGCCGATGCGGCCGGGCGGCGCGATCGGTCTCAGATTCGGCTGGTGGGACTGGCGGTCAGCGTCCAGCACCCGATGACGGCCAAGGGGTTCGTGTTCATCGCGCTCGAGGACGAGACGGGGATGATCAACGTCACCCTGCGCCCGCAGGTCTACCAGGCGCACCGCGCGCTGCTGCACCGGCATCCGCTGCTGGTGATTGACGGCCGGCTCCAGGTCGAGGGGGCGGTGCTCAACGTCATCGCGCAGCGCCTGCGGAGCGTGGATGAGGCGCTCGACGGCACACCCGAGCGGCTCGACCTGGCCAAGCAGCAGCGCATGTTCCGCTGAGTCTCGATCACCAGTCCCGACGACCGCCAAGGCGGCTACCATTCGGCGACGAGAGACGCATGACCGTAACCGATGCTGCAACGCGTACGATGACGCGCTGATCAACGGCGACGCCGGTGCCGGGAGTCACGCGCTGGATCCGATCTTCAAAGCGGCTCATCGAGGAGGAGGACCGATGACGGTCCAGCAGATGACCGACCGCGCGGGCTGAGCCCATGAGCGTCGACGCTCCGGTGGAATAGGGCTCATGCCGCATGCTCTCACTGAGTCCGTGCGCGCCTACGCCTTCGGTCTGCCGGAGGCCTGGGAGGACTACCCGTGGGGCGAGTCCGTCGTCAAGGTTGGCAAGAAGGTCTTCGTGTTTTTCGGCGTGCTCGAGACCGATGACGGACTCCGCTTCACCGTGAAGCTCCGCGACTCCCACGAGGAGGCCATGGCCTTCGAGTGGGTCGTGCCCGCCGGCTACGGGCTCGATCGCGGCGGCTGGGTGACCGCCGTGGCGCCGGACGATACGCCGCTTGAAATGATCACCGGCTGGATCGAAGAGAGCTATCGGCTGGTGGCGCCCAAGAAGCCCGTCGCTGTGCTCGACGACCGGTAGCGGGAATCGCCGCCAACCGTCCCGATTCACGCCAGGCGTGCAATACGCGCGGCGAAAGGCGCTTGGAGCGTCCGAAAGTCACGCCAGGTGTGCAGATCGACCCGTCAATGGGTCTGCCACGCACGTAACGGTTGCTCCATGTGAATCGGGACGGGTTCGTGCTGCTCGACCGCTGACCGGCGAACGCCGAAGAGCAGCGTTTGCGCCCCAGCGCAAATCCACGCTCGGCGAACCAGCGCGTAAACCGGCGGTCGCCGCCGTGACCCGTACCACGGGGCTAATGACCATCGAACGGCAGCTCCCTCGTTCCGCCGCCCGCAGCACGGGGCTAGTCGCCATCGAGGGCCACCTCTGTTGCGTTCCGCCCGCACCGCGGGTCAAATCGCCATGAAGCTCCGTCGGTTGGCTCGTTCGTTGGTAGATAGCCCCGCCCTACGGGTCAGGGTGTGGCCGGACCCGGGAACTCTCGCGGAACTGATCGGGAACCGATGAGCGACGAGGGGCGTCAGAGGCGGTGCTGCAGCATCGATTCGATCCAACGCCCAACCAAACCAAAGGAGGACGGTCGATGCGACGTCCATGGCTCTCGCTCGCGGTCGCAACGGCCGCCCTGCTCATCACCGCCGCGCCGACGCTGGCCTGCGGCGGCCTCATCGGTCCAAACGGGGCCGTCAACCTCCTGCGCACCACGACCTTCGCCGGCTACACCGATGGCGTGGAGCACTATGTCACCAGTTTCGAGTTCGCCGGTGGTGGCGGCTCCTTCGGCAGCATCACCCCGCTGCCCGGCATCCCGACCGATGTCATACGCGGCGGTGACTGGACCCTCCAGCGCCTCATCCGCGAGACAGATCCGCTACCCGAAGCCGCACTCTTCTCGGCCGATTCTGCCGCCGGAGGCGCGCGCGAGGCCGAGGTCCTGCTCGAAACCACGATTGACGCACTCGACATCACCATCCTGCGCGGTGGCGGCGACGAAGTCGGCCTGTGGGCCAAGAACCACGGCTTCCGCCTGCCGCCCGACGCGCCCGAGGTGCTCGACTTCTACGCCGATCGCAGCCCCATCTTCATGGCCGCCGCCTTCGACGCCGATGCGGCCGCGGAGCGAGGCCAGGCGATCGGTGACGGCACCCCGGTGCATCTGACCATCCCGACCGACAACCCGTGGGTGCCACTGCGCATCCTGGGCCTCGGGAAGGCCGCGGGCGAGACCGTCGAGGCCGACGTCTACCTCCTCACCGATGCAAAGCCGGCCCTGCTGCCGAACGCCGGCGCCTTCGCCGAGTCCGACGGACTGCTCCTCGACCACAGCGCCGCGGCATCCGACCTGCTCCTGGCCGACCTGCGTTCGGACGTCGGCATGGAATGGGTGCCCGACGAGGCCTGGCTGACCAAGGTGGTCATCGACACGGCTGCCGGAGACCTCGACTTCGATCTCGCCATCGATGCATCGGGTGCCGGCAAGCCATCGGCCATCGATGCCGGCTACGCGCCGTTCACGAGCAACCCTGCACCCGCCGCGCCGGTGGGCCTGTACTTCCTGTTCGCCGCCATGACCGTGGTGGCCGTGCCCCTCGCGGTGGAGCGCGTCGGCTCCGGTCGGCGGGGCGGCCGTCCACCGGCCGCGGCATGAGTCTGGTACGCCGTTCGGCGGTCGTCGCGCTGCTTCTCGCGGTCGCGGCGATCGCCGGCTGTGCTGCCACACCACGCACCGTCACGCTGAACATCCATTACTCGGCCTTCGACCTCGACCGGCTCACCGTCCCGCGCGGCGTGCCGGTGACATTCGTGCTCGTCAACGAGGATCCCGTCGACCACGAGTGGCTCATCGGTGATGCCGCGTTCCACGACGCGCACCGGACCGGCACGCACGCGACGCACGATCAGGTGCCGACCGAGGTCACGGTTCCCGCCCTCGAGACTGCGACCACCACCATCACCTTCGACGATCCCGGAACGCTGCTCTACATCTGCCACCTTCCGGGGCACGAGGCCTACGGAATGGTCGGGACGCTGACCGTCGAAGGTTGACGCGCTCCCTATACTCCGGTTCGTGCTCCGCCCCAATCCGCCCAAGCTCGTGACCGTAGTCATCGCCCTTGCCCTTATCGTGGTTGGCCTGTCGGTGACGATCTTTCCTCTCGACTTCGTCAACCAGGCGCTCGATCTCGTCCAGTCGACGATCGGGACGAACATCGAGGTCACCACGCAGCTGGGATGGCTCTTCCTTCTCGCCGGCAACGCGCTGCTCATCGCCGGCTCCCTGCTGCCGGGGATCTGATCGGATGGGCCGACGCATGAACTTCGCGCCGCGCATGCCGACCATCATCGTGGCGCTGGTTCTCGTTCTTATCGGTGTCATAGGTACCTTCGGTGGCATGCTGCCCAGCCTGGCGGGCATGTCGTCGCAGGTACTCGGCGCCTGGTCGTTCGTCGTGGCAGCCGTCGTGATGATCGCCGGGATGATCTTCAGCGGGATCTAGATCACCGCCTCCGGCACGCCGAGCAGGATCGGCAGGATGCTGCCGAAGAAATAGCCGGCCACGCCGGCGATGGCGCCCAGCACCAGGATCTCGAGACCGGAGCTCCACCAGGACCGATGCGTCCATCGGCTCTTGACCACTCCGATGGTGAAGAGGACCACGAGCGTCGCGGTCACGGAGCCGATGACGGCCGGGCCGCCATTCAACAACAGGTGCGGCAGGATTGGCGGGATGGCGCCCAGGCCGAACGCGGCGCCCATCACGAGGGCGCCCTGGAGCGGCGATCCGCCACCCTCCTCCAAGTTCAGGCCCAGCTCCTTTTCCACCATGGTCTTGAGCAGGGTGTCCGGGTGCGCGGCCATGATCCGCGCGACCTCGAGCGCCGTGTCGTGCGGCAGCCCGTCCTCCTCGAACATGTAGGCGACCTCGGCCTCCGCCTCGCCCGGCCGCTCATGGACCTCCTCGCGCTCGGCCACGATCTGGGCGTCGAAGATCTCGCGTTGGCTCTTGCTGCCGATGTACTCGCCGGCGGCCATGCTGAAGATCCCGGCCAGCCCGGAAGCGATGCCGGCCACCAGCACCACGTACCGGTTGTCGCCGCTCGTGGCGCCCGCCACGGTGCTCACCACCGCCAATGTGCTGACCAGGCCGTCCTGGGCGCCGAATATCGCTTCCCGGACCTCGCCCAGGAAGCCGGCCTTGCGACGTTCATCGCCAAGGTGTGCCGCCAGGAACTCGTGGTCGAACTCGTGCGCCGCCATACCGGCCCGCGCGTCCTCATCGGCCATGAGCTCGGCGGTGCGTTCATCCATGAACCGATGCTAGCCGAGGCTGGTATTTCGCGTGAGGGAACGTTCCGCGCCGCCGCGGCGTCCGAACGGCAACATCACCGGGAGGAAAGGATCCCATGCGCCCACGTCACCTGACACCATTCCGCGCCGTCTTTCTGTCGGTCCTCGTCCTGCTGGCCATGGCCCTGTCGGCCTGTGGCAGCCAATCGGACGGCGCTGTCCCGGAGGATGCCCTCCAGCGTGGCGACGATAACGCGGGCGGGGCGCCGGCCCCAGCGGCTTCGACAGGCGGCGAAGCCACGAGCGGCGGCCCCGAAGGCCCCGGCGGCAATGCCGCACTGATCGAACAGCGGATCATCAAGACCGGCGAGGTCGCCGTCGAGGTCGACAACGTCGCCGTCATCCTGGCGCGCGTCCGCGTCATGGCCGTCGAGCTGGGTGGCTACGTGGGCGGTTCCCAGGCGGGCACCCTCGACCAGAGCGCCTCGCTCACGCTCCGCGTCCCGGCCGCGCGCTTCGATGAGCTGCTCGCCCGGCTGCACGAGATGGAGGAGGTGGAGGTCGTCTCGGAGGCGACCAACGAGCAGGATGTGACACGCGATATCGTCGACCTCGAGGCGCGGATCAGAAACCTGGAAGCCTCCGAGGAGTCGTATCGCGTGCTACTCGACCGGGCCGAGAAGGTTGACGACATCCTCGCCGTCCAGTCGCGCCTGGACGAGGTGCGCGGCCAGATCGAGCAGCTCACCGGACAGCTCCAGACCGTCGAGGGGCAGGCCGATCTGTCGACCCTGACGGTAACGATCATCCCGCGCGGCGAGCCCGTCGCGGCGGTCCAGGCGACGTGGGACCCGGGCAGTCAATTCGAGAGCGCGGTCGCTGCGCTCGTCGGGCTGGGCCAGGGCATCCTGAACGCGCTCATCTGGCTCGTCATCGTCTGGATCCCGATCCTCCTGGTGCTGGGGGTGATCGGACTCCTCACCTGGCGCGGGATCCTGGAGGTCCGGCGACGCATGCCGGCACAGCGATGAGCTAGACTGCGCGGCGAGTCCTTTAAGACCGGCACGGTGATGCCGGGAAGGAGATCGATGCACCTCGCCGCGCACCAAACTGACCCTGTCACGACGCCAGCCGCACCGATGCGGTTGGCGTCGTTTTCGTCCCCCGGCCTGCTGGCCCTCGAGGGTGGGATGATCGTCCGCGGGGTGCTCCACGGGAGCCGCCTGCCGGCCGAGGGCGACCTCGTCTTCACGACCGCCGCGACCGGCTGGGCCGAGATCCTGACCGATCCGTCCTACGCCGGCCAGATGGTCGTGCTGACGCACCCCATGGTTGGCAACTACCGAATCGCGCGCGACGAGCTCGAGTCGTCGCAGGTTCACGCCCGCGGCCTGGTGGTCACCCGAATGGTCAACCCGCCGCCCGGTCCGGGTATCTCGCTCGACGAATTGCTGTTCGAGGGCGGCATCCCGGCCATCAGCGGCGTCGATACCCGCGCCCTCACCCTCCGCCTGCGCGACGGCGCCGCGCGACGCGCGGTCATCGTGCCGGTCGCTACGGGCGACGCGGCTGCGGTCGATCGGGCGCGACGAAGCGTCGCCTGGGATGCCGTCGACCACGTGTCGGCGGTGGCCACACGCGACGTGTTCGTGGTGGCTCCCGAGGGCGAGCGGCGCGCGCGGGCCGTGCTCATCGACTACGGGGGGAAGCGCTCGTTGCTGGCCGCCCTGGCGTCACGCGGGATCGAGGTCGTCGGCCTGCCGCCCGACGCGTCGCGTGCGGACGTGGCGGCACGCAACGCCGACATGGTCGTCCTGTCGCCGGGCCCGGGCGACCCGTCGCGCATGGCACCGCAGATTGAGACCGTCCGCGCGCTGGCCGCGGACGCCGTCGGCGGCGGCACGCCGATCCTGGGCATCTGCCTGGGCCACCAACTGCTGGCCCTGGCGGCCGGGGCCCAGACACGCCGCCTGGCGGTCGGGCATCACGGCGGCAACCATGCGGTGCTCGAGGTGGCCACCGGTCGCGTCGACATCGGCGCGCACAACCATGAAGTTGAGGTCGTCGATGGTCTGTCGCTGGCTGAGGCGGGCTACCGAGTGAGCCATCGAGACCTCAACGACGGCACCATCGAGGGGCTGGTGCATGGCAGCGGTCGCATTGCATCGGTCCAGTTCCATCCGGAGGGAGCGCCCGGCCCCGTCGACGCGGCGCGCGTCTTCGATATGGCGCTGGAGCGCGCCCTGGCATGACGGCTCCGCGCAGGGTCCTGGTCATCGGCTCAGGACCGATCCTCATCGGCCAGGCGGCGGAATTCGATTACGCCGGCGTGCAGGCCTGCCTGGCGCTGCGCGAGGCAGGCGTCGAGACGATCCTCGTCAACTCCAACCCGGCGACGGTGATGACCGATCCTGACGTGGGCGGCACGGTGATCATCTGCCCGCTGACCACCGAGCACGTGACACGCGTGATCGAGGAGCATCGGCCGGACTCGCTGCTGCCGACCCTGGGCGGTCAGACCGGGCTGAACCTGGCCGTGGCGCTCGACGATGCCGGCGTCCTGGAGCGCTTCGGCGTGCGGGTGCTCGGCACACCCCTGGCGGCGGTGCGCGCCGCCGAGGACCGCGGTGGCTTCCGCGACCTCGTCATCGGCATCGGAGAGCCGGTGCCGGAGTCGGCCGTGGTCGAGAGCCTCGACGACGGGATGCGCTTCGTCGAGATGCTCGACGCGCCCATCGTGGTGCGACCGGCATACACGCTGGGCGGCGGGGGCGGCGGCTTCGCGCACACCGCCGTCGAGGCGCGGGAGCGGATCGTGGCCGGCCTGGCGGCGAGCCCCATCGGCCAGGTGCTTGTGGAGCGCAGCCTGCTGGGCTGGTACGAGATCGAGTTCGAGGTCCTGCGTGACGCGAACGACACCACCATCGCCATCTGCGGCATGGAGAACCTGGACCCGATGGGCGTCCATACCGGCGACTCGATCGTGGTGGCGCCCATCCAGACGCTGCCCGACCCGCTCGTCCAGCGCCTGCGCCGATGCGCGCTGAAGATCGTCCGCGCCCTGAAGCTCGAGGGCGGCTGCAACGTCCAACTGGCGGTCGCGCCGGACGGGTCTGACTATCGCGTGATCGAGGTGAACCCGCGCGTCTCGCGCTCATCGGCGTTGGCGTCGAAGGCGACCGGCTACCCAATTGCGCGGATCGCGGCGCTCATCGCCCTCGGCAACCGCCTGCACGAGATGCCGAACCCCGCCACCGGCGGCAACAGCGCGGCCTTCGAGCCAGTGGTCGACTACGTCGTCGTCAAGCTGCCACGTTGGCCCTTCGACAAGTTCCCGTCCGCGGACCGTTCGTTGGGCATCCAGATGAAGGCGACAGGCGAGGCGATGGCCATTGACCGCGAATTCGGCTCGGCCCTGCTCAAGGCGATCCGCTCGCTCGAGCCCCGCGGGCGCGGCTGGCTGTGGGAGGACCCGGCCTGGCGGCTCAGTCATCGGCGCCCCGACGCGCTCGACTCGTTCCTGGCGCCGACGGACACGCGCCTGTGGCGCATGATTGGCCTCCTGCGTCACGGCTGGGCCGATGCGCAGGACATCTCGGCTGCCACCGGCATCGCTCCCTGGTTCACCGATCGGCTGGCCGAGCTGGTCGAGGCCGAGTCGCGGGTCGTGGGCGCGTCGCTACTCGAC
This sequence comes from Candidatus Limnocylindria bacterium, assembly GCA_039919135.1. Taxonomy (GTDB): domain Bacteria; phylum Chloroflexota; class Limnocylindria; order QHBO01; family QHBO01; genus JACDBZ01. The sequence continues at coordinate 7,941 of JBDSGF010000016.1, forward strand.
GCAAAGCGCATCGGCTTCGGTGATGCCGACATCGCCGCCCTGTCCGGCGTGCCGCCGGTGGCCATCCGGCGCGCGCGCGTGCGCGCCGGCATTGGTCCGGCCTACCGCCGGGTGGATACCTGCGCCGGGGAGTTCCCGGCTGAGACGCCGTACTTCTACTCGAGCTATGCGGAGGCCGAGGTGCGCGCCCCGGCCGAACGGCAGAGCGTGATCGTGGTCGGCTCGGGACCGATCCGCATCGGCCAGGGGATCGAGTTCGACTATTGCTCGGTGCGCGCCGCGTGGGCCATTCGCGAGATGGGCCTGGACGCGGTGGTGATCAACAACAACCCCGAGACCGTCAGCACCGATTACGACGCCTGTACGCGCCTCTACTTCGAGCCGCTCGACACCGAGAGCGTCCTCGACGTCATCGACCACGAACGCGCGTTGACCGGCACGCCGCCGGCGGTGGTGCTCACGTTCGGGGGTCAGACGGCGATCGACCTGGCCAAGGACCTTGCCTATGCCGACGTGCCGATCGCCGGCCTGACGGCCGAGGCGATCGAGATCACCGAGGATCGCGAGCGCTTCGCCGGGCTGCTCGATGAGCTTGGCCTGGAAGGGCCGCGCGGCTCACTGGCGTCCGATTCTGAAGGCCTGCGGGCCTCCATCAACGCCCTTGGCCGTCTCCCGGTCATCGTGCGGCCGTCATGGGTGATCGGCGGGCGCGGGATCGCCGTGCTGCGCTCGGAGGATGACATTGCTGCGTACCTGGCAACCGATGTCGGCTGGCCCCTGCGCGTCGACGAGCTGGTGGCGGGGATTGAGCTGGACGTTGACGCCATCAGCGACGGAACCGATTGGTGTGTGCCGGGCATCCTGGAGCAGGTCGACCCGCCGGGCGTCCACTCCGGCGATAGCGTGGCCGTCCTGCCTCCGCAGCATCTTTCGAGACCGATGCAAGAGTGCGCCGCCGAGGCTGCCGGACGTATCGCGCTGGCGCTCGGCGTGCGCGGGATCCTCAACGTGCAGATGATTGCCGCTGGTGAGCGGGTGGTGGTGATCGAGGCCAACCCGCGCGCCAGCCGGACCGTGCCGATCGTGGCCAAGGCGGTTGGCCGAGACGTGGTCGCGGCGGCCGTGCGCTGCGCTCTCGGAGCGACGCTGGCATCAGTCGGGCTGGCGGCCGGGCTGGCGGAGGACGGCGAGCGAGTGGCCGTCAAGGTGCCGGTCGGTTCCCTATGGCGCCTGCCGGGCGTCAGCTCAGAGCTTGGTCCGGAGATGCGCTCGACCGGTGAGGTGCTGGGCCTGGCGACCGGCGCGTCCGCGGCGCATGCCATGGCCCGGGAGGCGGCTGCCGCGCACCGCGGCTGATCAGAGCGCATCGGTCTGGCGGGCATGAAGTGAGGGCCGTCAGGTTCCAGTACGGAGGGTCCTGGAACCCGACGGCCCCCGAGAAGACGCCTCGAGCATGGTCATCGCGAACGGGACGAAGCCGCAAAATGTCGCGTCTGGCCCGAGCTTCCGTCGGCGACGGGCTCCATCACGATGTTCGGCGATGCCCGGTTGCTATTGGTGTCTTACGCCGATCAACATCAGCAAGTTGCGTGCCGGTTGGCGCGGTTGCCGCATGGGATCTGCGCCTACGCTCTTTTGAGGATCAGCGGCGTCGCTTGGCGTCGCTGCTCAACTGCTTCTGGCGGCGACGCAGATATCCGCCGTACCAGCCACCTAGGAAGCCGAGTCCGGCCTGGTACAGCGCGCGCAGCGTGAGGTCCGGCAGCACGCGCTCCGGACCGAGCGTGTCAGGACCGACGCCCATCTGCCCCAACTGGACGAGGACCAGCACGGTTACCAGCACGTAGCTGAGCAGGGAGGCGGCCGTCCCGAATAGCGTCGGGCGCTGCCAGCCGAACCAGCCGGCGCCGATGAGCGAGCCGAACAGCACGAAGGTTCCGAGCAGGCCCAGGATCGAGTTGCCGTAGAAGACACTGGCGAGGTAGCCGACGAAGGCGAGCACCCCGGAGAGGATCCAGGCCAGCAGGTTGCGCCGGAGCAGGAAGAACCGCTCACGCACCGGTCGCAGCGGCCCGGATGCATCGAAGCCGGCGAGCGGGTCGGGCCTGTTTGGCAGCGGCGGAGCGGGCGGGAAGAGGCGCTGGAGGAAGCCGCCTCTGCGCGGCGTGGCCTCCGGCTCGACCTCGTCGGCGTCACCGTCGGGAAGCTCGCCGCGCGCGGCGAGGCGCGCGCGGCGGCGTGCTTCGGCGCGCTCATCGGTGGATCGGGTGGACATGGGGCGGCGATTGTACTGTGAGCGGCCGGTAAGCGGCCGGTAAGCGACCGGTAAGGACGCATCCGCCATGCTGCCGCTGCCTGCACCCCTCCATCTGGTCGAGGTGTGCCGTGTCCGTCGCCGTTCAGTTTGGCTCCCCATCCCTTACGCGCGGGCCGCGGCTGCTGGTCCTGGCCGCGCTCCTCTGGGCCGCGATGGTTCCCATGGCGGGAGCCCGTGCCGTGGATGGCACGCCCGTCGAGCACCTGGTCGTGAGCGAGGTGGTGACCGGCGGAGCCAGCGCCTCTGACGAGATCATCGAGATCCACAACCCGGCGCCAGCGGCGCTCCCGCTCGAGGGCCTGGAGCTGATCTACGTCAGCGCCAGCGGCGCGACCATCACCCGTCGCGCAGCCTGGGCGTTGGGCGCGCCCGTCGTGCAGCCGGGCGGCCACGTGCTGGTGGCGAACGAGGCGGGCATCTTCGCCTCGGTGGCCGACGCGACGTACGCGGCCGGCATGGCAACCGCCGGGGGCAGCGTCGCGCTGCGTGTCCAGGGCGCGACCTCCGCCATCGACGCCGTGGGCTGGGGAACGGCCGCCGGCACCTGGCGGGAAGGGACCAATGCCGTGGCACCTACCGCCGGCGCGAGCATCGAGCGCCTACCCGGCGGTCTCCTCGGCTCGACGCAGGACACCGATGACAACGTTGCCGACTTCGTCGAGCGCCCCATGCCGGAACCGCAGAACCTCGGATCGCCGCCGACGCCGGCACCCGGAGACCCACCGCCCACGCCCACGCCGATTCCTATGCCGACGAGTACCCCGACGAGCACCCCAACCGTGGAACCCACCGCCAGCCCGAGTCCGTCAGCCACGCCGGCACCCATCTCGGTAGCCGCCGCGCGGGCCGCGCCGGACGACGCGGTCGTCACCGTGGAAGGCATGGCGCTCACGGCGTCTACCTTCCACGATGGCGGTGGCTTCCTGGCCGATGCGTCCGGTGGCATCGCGGTCCTCCTCGACGAGGGATCCTTCGCGCGCGGCGACCTGCTGCGGGTTACGGGCACCGTCGACGATCGCTTCTCGCAGCGCACCATCCGCACAGGCGGGACTGATGTCGTGTCCCTCGGTACGGGCGTCGAGCCCGCAGCGTTGATGGTAGCGACCGGATCCGTAAGCGAGTCGAACGAAGGCAGCCTCGTGCGCATCGCCGGCTTCGTCGCCGGCAGCCCGACGACCCTGACGACCGGGATGGCATTCGACATCGACGACGGCACAGGCTCGGCGCGCGTCATCGTTCCGACCGAATCTGGGATCGACCTCGTCGCGTGGACGACGGGCGCGCGGGTCGACCTCATCGGCGTTGCAGCCCAGCGTGACTCCACGGGGACCGGGGCTGAGGGCTATCGGGTCATGCCACGCGACGCAAACGACGTGGTTGAGGTCGGCGGGCCAACGGGTTCACCGCCGCCCAGTTCGTCCGCCTCTCCGACCCCCGAGCCGACGGCCACTCCCGGAGACCCAGAAGGGATCGTCTCGATCAGCCACGCGCGAGCCGCGCCGAAGAACGCCCGCCTCCGGGTGCGTGGCGTCGTCACGCTGGCTCCGGGCACCGTGGACCCCGTCACGGCCGCCATCCAGGACGCGACCGGTGCCATCGTTCTCCGCCTGGGAGACGAGGTCGGCCCCCTGGGGCTGGGGGAGCGGATCGAGGTCGCCGGCACACGCTCCACGAAGGGCGGCATGGAGACGCTGCGCGTGACCGAGGTCCCGTTGCAGCTCGGGATGGCCGCGGAGCCGGCGCCGCGCCCCGTCCACACGGGCGAGGTGGATGAGTCCCTCGAGGCGTTGCTGGTCGTCGCGCGCGGGGCGCTCGTGGCTTCGGCTCGCCGCGCGTCGAGCGGGACCGTCTCGTTCGAGATCGATGACGGCAGTGGGCCACT
>JBDSGF010000017.1:0-20981 GCA_039919135.1 Candidatus Limnocylindria bacterium
GTTGGACTTCGCCTCGCTCGAGATGCCGATGGCCGGCGCCCTCCCGGCCGAAGACGGCACGCCGCTGCCCGGCGCTTACGTGGCTGCCGGGCTCACGGGCCATGGCCACCCATATGTTCCGGTCCTCGGCATGCTCATGGCCGAGCTCATCGGCGGCGGCGAGGCTCGGACGCTGTCCCTGGCGCCCTTCGACCCACGCCGTTACGTGGGGATGGCGCACGCTCCCACCTGGCTCGAGCCGTTCCGGGGGATCGGACCGACACATCGGTCTATCCGCGCCTGAACCGCGTTCGGGCTCGATTCGACCGATATATCGGCTCGCATCCCGCACGAAGGGCCTCGGGGTGTGCCTCAGGCTCACCGGGGCACCGGCACGTCGAAAATGTTGGAGCTTGACCCGGGTCAGCCGAACAGCGGCCGCCAGGTCCCCAGCGCGAGGCTGAACCCGATGGCTACCACCGCCAGCAGCGCGGCCCCGGCGATCCAGCCCCAGTCTCCGAGAGTCATGCGCTGCACCCGCGCCACCGTTCGGCACGGCAGGGCGCCGAAACCGCGGGCTTCCATGGCAAGCGCCATCCGGCTTCCGCGTCGCACGGCAGCGACCAGCAGCGCCAGCAGCTGACCGGCGAAAAGGCCAACGGCGGCGAGCGGGGAACGGCCGGCATCGACGCCGCGGGCGCGGCGCGCAATCGCGATCGTCTGCCACTCGGCGGCCATCAGGGGAATGAGCCGCAATGCGGCGAGCGCGCCAACGGCGAAGCGCGGCGAGACGTGCAACTGCTGCACCAGCGCATCGGCCAGATCTGTCGGCTGGCTGGTGGCCGTGGCGAGGATCCCGGCCAGGGCGATCGCCACCAGGCGGACTGCCAGCCCCAGGCCGTCCACCAGCGTCTCGGCACCGATGCGGACGGGACCCACCTCGAGCAGGATCGGTCCACTCTGGTCGGCGGCGAAGAGAACGTTCACGACGCCGATCGAGACCGCGGCCAGCCCGATCAGCCAGGTGCGCCCCACCAGGGCGGCGGCCGAAAGCCCGGAGAGCGGCAGCAGGGCCGCCAGCGCGGCCAGCACGATGAGGGCCGTCACCCCGTCGAGCGACGCGAACAGCGCGATGAGCAGCACCAGCGCGGCACCCAGCTTGGCCGTTGGGTTCGCTCGGGCCAAGGGCGCGCGCGGATCGGGAACGAGCGGCGTGAGGAGCTGCATCAGCGACGTCCCGGCAGCGCCAGCGTCCGGTCGGCAAGCGCGTGGACGAAGGCCCGATCATGACTGACGAAGCAGATGCCGCGCCCGCCGTCCCGCATGCCCGCGAGGAGGTGGAGCAGCTCGGTCCAAGTGCGCCGGTCCTGCCCGAAGGTCGGCTCATCCAGGACGAGCAGGGCCGGCGCGGTCGCCAACGCGGTCGCCACCGAGAGCCGCCGCTTCTCGCCGCCGGACAGGGTGAACGGATTCGCCCCAGCCAGGTGCTCCAGCCGCAAGCGCCCCATGAGCTCGTCGGCGCGGCGCTCGGCGGGTCGGCGCTGAAGCCCGGCGCGCATCGGTCCCAGCAGAAGCTCTTCGCGAACCGTTGCGGCAAGGAACTGGTGTTCGGGATCAGCAAAGACGGTGCCGATGCGGCGCACCAGCTCGCGCGCCGGCCATCGCGCGATGGGCTCATGACCGTGCCCGGCGGAGAGCGCCTCGCCGGCCATCACCCGCCCGACGCGGGGTGCCAGCAGGCCGGCCAGCATCAGTGCAAGGGTCGACTTGCCGCTCCCGTTCGGGCCGACGATGGCGAGGGCCTCCGACGACCTCAGTTGAAGGTCGACGCCCTCGACCGCGTCGGCCGACATCCCGGGGTAGCGGAAGGCGGCGCGCTCGGCGATGACCAGCGTTGAGGGCGCCGGCCGCTCACGCCGGGGCGGTGCGGCGGGCGGATGATCCGGCACCCAGACGCCGGCATCCGCCAACTCGGCTCCACGGAGACGGAACACCTGGGCGGGCGGTCCGTCCGCCACGACGCCTCCCGAGGCCTCCAGCACGACAACCCGATCGACCAGCGAGCTGGCCTCGTCGACGCGGTGCTCGACCAGCAGCAGCGTCGCCCCCAGGCGATCGAGGACGCGCGCGAGCACCTCGCGCACCTCGGCGGCGCCATCCGGGTCCAGGTTGGCGGTCGGCTCGTCGAGCATGAGCAGTCCAGGCCGGAGGGCCAGCGTCCCGGCCAACGCCAGGCGCTGCTGCTCACCGCCCGAAAGAGCGTGCGTCGGCCAATCGCGCCCGTAGGGAAACTCCACCGCGGCCAAGGCGGCGTCCACGCGTGGCCAGATGCCGTCGGTCGGTATGCATCGGTTCTCGAGACCGAAGGCGACGTCGTCGCCGGCCCTCCCCATCACGATCTGCGACTCCGGATCCTGGAAGAGCAGCCCGCTGCGGTCGCGCGCCCGGCGGGGGTCGAGGCCGTCAACGAGCAGCTGGCCCTCGGTCTCGGCGCCGCCGGCAGGATCGATCAGCCCGGCGACGGCCGTGAGGAGCGTCGACTTCCCGGCTCCCGACGGCCCGAGCAGCAGGACCCGCTCACCGGCTTCGATGGTCAGGTCGAGCCCGCGAAGGGCCCACTCACGTCGGCCGGGATGACGCAGCCCCCAGCCACGTGCCTCGATCCGTGCAGGTGCCGCCGCCTCGCGCATGGCGGCATTGTCGGCGGTCGAGCGCTCAGACCTCGGGCTGATCGCGCCCCGCCGCGAATTCGTGCAGGACCCCGGTCGCCACGAGCGCCCGAAGCAACAACCAGCCGCCGATGCCGGCAATCACCGCCGAACTCACGATGACCAGGCCGGTGTAGAGCAGCTGCCAGTCGGCTCCCCATTCGGCGTAGAAGAAGGCCAGATCGAGGAGCGCACCCGCGGCACCGGCCGCAGCCCCTGCCCCCAGCGCCGTCACCAGGTTCCACCGGCGATAGAGGCCGAACGCGAACACGAGCTCCGCGGCCGCGCCCTGCGCGAGGCCATAGACCACGGTCAGCAGTCCCCACTGCGCGCCGAAGAGCATCGATGCCGATGCGGCAACCGCCTCGCCGAACAGGGCAGCTCCAGGTCGGCGCACGATCATCGGCACCAGCACGGCGGGGAGCATCCACACCCCGTAAATGGCGCCGCGTAACGGCGGGGTGAGGAAGGTGGTCGTCTCCCACAGGATGTTCCAAGCCTGGAAGACGACGCCGAAGGCGACGGCGATGACGGCCGCCACGACGATGTCGACCGTACGCCAGCCGCTGCGATCGCTCGTGATTGTCACTCGGATACTCCTCTCTGTGCTTCCTCGACGACGAGGAGCGTTCCATGCTCCATCTGGACCGATGCGGGCGCCGCCACGACCTCGTTGCTCAGGCCACGCGACCGCCCCATGCGGAGGCTCGCCCCCTCAAGCGTCCAGCGCAGGCCGTGGGTGGTCACTCCCGAGACATCCCCGCCGATCGGCAGTAGGGTCACCAGGTCGCCCGGTTCACCTGCCAGCGCGAGCTGCTCTCCGCCGCGAAGGACGCGCAGGCTGCTCGAACCGCGAGCGAGGCGCACGTCGTGGCCGGTCAGAGCCGGGTCGGCCAGCAGGAGCACGTTGGCAAGCTCGTGATCGAGCCGCTCCCCGCCGACCGCGCCCAGCAGCAGGATCTCGGTCGCACCCGCTGCGAGCGCGGCCTCGAAGGCCAGCTCGATGTCCGAGGCGTCCTTGTCGATCGGGTGCCGCTCGACGCGCGTACCGGCGGCTGCCACCCGATCGACGAGAGCCGCGTCGGTGGAGTCGAGGTCGCCGACCAGCAGGTCTGGGCGTCGGCCAAGGCGGTCCAGCGAACTGGCGCCGCCATCAGCGGCAATGACGAGATCGGCCCGGTCCAGCAACATCGTGTCACGCGGGTCGAGATCGCCGGAGGCGACCACCACGACCTTCATCGGTCCTCCATCGGCAGGTGACTCCGGGGCGCGCCCACGAACGGGCTGCATCGACTTCCTTCGCCGGCATGACCCGGATCAGGTTCGAGGGTCTGCGAACGCGTCGGCATCCGCACTCTCAGCGCTGGTGCGCTCCCCTGTCGTCTCTTGGGTGTGAGCCCTCAGCCTAGCACGAACCCTATGATCGGTCGATGCATCCGAACGTCGCCCGCGTGGTCGAGGCTGCCCGTCGGGCCGGCCTGGAGATCGAGGTCGAGCACTTTCCGGAAGGGACACGGACGGCCGCCGATGCCGCGCGAGCGGTGGGCTGCGAGGTCTCGCAGATCGTCAAGTCGCTCGTCTTCATGGCCGACGGTTCGCCCGTCCTGGCGCTGGTGTCAGGCGCCAACCGCGTGGACCTCCCACGGCTGGCGGCGGCGGCCGGAGCCAGCGACGTCCGTCGTGCGGACGGTGACGAGGCGCGCGCCGCCACGGGCTTCGCCATCGGCGGCGTGCCGCCCTTCGGTCACTTTGAGCCGCTCACCGTGGTCATCGACCGGGACCTGACGCGCCACGCGCTGCTCTGGGCGGCCGCGGGCCTACCGGATGCGGTATTCCCGATCACGCCGGACGATCTCGTGCATGCCAGCGGCGGACTCATTGCCGACCTGATGGAGCCACGGCCCAGCTGAACGAGCCGCAACTCCCCGCTTCCGTCAATTGGCACCACGAGTGCCGTTAGCAATGGTCTCGCCGTGTTTCTGGCCGGGCTCGGCCGCACCGTGAGCGTGGAAACGCCCACGATTCGCGGCTTCGGTGTCGCCGGTCTCGGCTTGCGGCATCAGTGGTGCCATATGACGGAACTTCCCGCGGCGCCGGGAAGGGAATCGCCTTCACCGCTATCCTTCTGCGCGCAATGGCCCTTGGTTTCGCCTTCGCCCTGATGGTGATCGCCGGCATCGGTGTCGCGGTCGGCTCCCTCTTGCTGCTGGGCTCGGTAGGCGCGCGCCCGGCAACCGCCCGGCGGCTGGCGGGTCCGCCGGAGGTCAAGGTGGGGCGGCTGCTGGAGGCCGATCTCCCGAAACGCGCGGTCCGGGTGGCCGGACGCATCCGCTGCCGTGATCCGCTGGACACCGGAGACGGCGAGCGACTGGTTGCCTTCCACCGCGACGTAGAGGTGAGGCACGGGGGAACGTGGCGCAGCATCGAGCGCCTGCGTGAGACGCGCTCGTTCGAGCTGTGGGACCACGACGGCTCGATCACCGTCGACCCTGCCCGCGCCGCCGAGCCGCTGATCACCATCCCCAAGGTCTGGCGCGGCAGTCCCGAGGAACTGGAGGAGCCGCACGCGTCGGCGGCCGCGCGCCTAGCCGAGCGCCACGGTGCGGCAGGCGAGGCGCGGGCTATCACGCGCACCATCAATGTCACCGATCGGCTGCTCATCCTCGGCCGCCCGATTCGCCGCGAAGACGGGAGCACCACCCTGGAGGCGCCCGACGGCGGCTATCTGGTCACGAACCTCGCGCTCGACGATGCGATGCGCCTGCTGGGCGGCCGCAATCGACGCGCGGCCGCGGGAGGCGTCATTGGGCTGGGGATCGCGGTCGCGCTGTTGGTCATCGGTGGCATCGGCGCGCTCTTGAGCGCGCTGCTCACCTGACGGATGCCGTCTCCCGTACGGGGGCCAAACCGGTACGAACGGGGCATCGCGGACGCCACCTCCCGTTTCTAGCATCCGATACACGGTTCCTACCAGAAGCTCCATTTGGACCGATGGCGCTGCGGGGCCGCGGAAAGGGAGTGTCGATTGCCCGGCACCGACACAGATGCACTGCTAAGCGTGGCCCAGGCGGCGACGCTTCTCGGCGTGCATCCCAACACCATCCGCACGTGGACCGACGCCGGTCGCCTGACGGCCTACCGTATCAATGCGCGTGGCGACCGCCGCTTCCGCCGTGACGACGTGGCGCGGCTGCTAGTCGAGGACGGATCAGCCGCCTCTCGCCCGTACGACGCAGAGATGGCCACCTTTGGCCGCATCGCCGCCGGGCTGGCGGCTTCGCCCACAGCGGCCGAGGTTGCTCGCGCCGTGGTCGAGGCCCTGCGAACCGAGGCCGGCGTCGACCGCGCGGCCGTGTACCTGGCCGATGGCGAGGACATGGCGCTCGAAGCTCATGCTGGCTTCAACGAGCCGCCGCCTGCAACTCGCGCGGCAACCGCCGACCCAATCACGCAGGAGGGCGACGATACGTCCTTCATCCTCGCCACGCGACGAGCCCGGGCCGGTCTCTTGGTCATGGATTCGGCCTCGGCTGACTCCCTGACTCCGGCCTTCCTGCGCGCGTTCGTCTCGACCGTGGGCACTACCATTGCCGGCGCCCGGATGCTGAGCCGCGCCCGTCGCGAGAACAAGCGCGCCCGCGCGCTGCGATCGATCACTAAGGAGCTGACCGGAACGCTCGACCTCACCGCCGTCCTGGGTGAGGTGGTCGACCTGACGCGCTCGCTGTTCGAGGCCGACAAGGCCGGACTGTGGCTGGTCGACGCCGGCGAGCACCCGTTCCAGGTCGCCGCGCACAACGGCCTGAGCGACGACTTCCTGGCGCAGGTGGCGGCCCTGCGCGGCGACGACGAGGCGATCGGGGCCCGCGCCGTTCGCGATCGCCGCCTGTACTGGACGCGCGATGCCGAGGGTGACCAAGAAATCGGTCTCCTTCGCGCAGCCTACGCGGCGGAAGGCATTCGGACCGTCTGTCTGGTGCCAATGGTCGGGCGGGACGAGACGTTGGGTCTCATCGGGCTCTACCACACCAGCAGCCGAGCTTGGGGCAAAGAGTCGCTGGAGCTTGTCCAGGCTTTCGCCGACCAGGCTGCCGTCGCCATCCAGAATGCGCGACTGTATCTGTCCGTGGAGGCGCAGGCGGCGCGCATGCGCTCGATCCATGATCTCTCCGCTCGTCTCAACCGCCTCACCGATGTGCGCTCCATCGCCGAGACAATCGTGGACGAGGCGCGCACCCTGGCCGAATATCACGACATCCGCGTCTACCGCGTCGATCACGAGCGAGGGGTCTGCGACCCCATTGCATTCACGCGCGAGATGCTCGATGGAGATCCGGCGGACGCGGAGGACCTGCTGCGTGTCGCGATCGGCGAGGGGTTCACTGGATGGGTCGCGGACCACGGTGAGCCGATGCTCATCAACAACGCCCTCGACGACGATCGCGGAAAGACGATCGACGGCACCGAGGATGTCCCCGAGTCGATGCTGGTGGTCCCCATGCTCTATGAGGGTCAGACGCTCGGCGTGATCGTCCTGAGCCAGCTCGGCTACGACCGCTTCAGCACCGATGACCTCCAGACCATGAGCATCTTCGCCGGCTACGCGGCCCAGGCCATGGCCAACGCGACGAGCTACGAGCGGATGGTCGCGCAGTCGACCGAGCTCGCACGTCGCGCCGACTCCCAGCGCCGCCTGCTCGAGATCAACGAGCGCCTCCTCGCGACGTTGGACCCCGCGGACGTCCTCGAGACGATTGCCGACGGCCTGCGCGATGTGGTGGCCTACGACAACCTCATCATCTGCCATCTCGATCGCGAGGCGCAGTTGCTGCGTCCCCTCCTGGCGCGCGATGCCCACGTCGAGGAGGTGATGCGGCATCTCATCCCCCTTGGGCAAGGCCTGACGAGCTGGGCCGTCCAGCGCCGCGAGCCGTTGCTCATCAACGATGCGCTGAGCGATCCGCGCGCGCTGCAGATTCCCGGCACGCCCGCCGATCCTGAGGCCCTCATCATCGTCCCGCTGATCGTGGATGGCGAGGCCGTCGGCGCGATGAACATCGGGCGCACTGGCCGCGAAGAGGTGTACTTCAGCCAAACCGACTTCGAGCTAGTCCAGCTCTTCGCCGGCCAGGCGTCGATCGCACTGCGCAATGCCACCGAGCACCACGCCGTCAGCATCCGCGCCGAGACCGATTCACTCACCGGGCTCGGTAACCACGGCGCCTTCCAGCGCGACCTGGGTCGCATGGTCGAGGCCGCCGACGCGGCGGTCCATCCGGCGGAGCGCCGGCTCTCGGTGCTGATGATGGACCTCGACCGCTTCAAGGCCTACAACGACCGCCACGGCCACCCGGCCGGCGACGCGCTCCTCCATCGCGCGGCGAACACCATCTACGGCGCCGCGCGAAGCGATGACCGCGTGTATCGATACGGCGGCGACGAGTTCGCGCTCATCCTGCCGGGGACCGCGGTCACCGACGCCACGCGTGTCGCACAGCGCATTCGACGCGCCGTGGCACGGCTCACGGACGGCGATCCGACGCCGGTCACCATCACCGTCGGCATCGCGGGCATGCCCGGCGATGCGAACGACCGCCCCAGCCTCATCGCTGCGGCCGATACGGCGCTCTACTACGGCAAGCGCGCCGGGGAGGACCGGTTCGTGCGTGCCGATCAACTGACCCCAGACATCGGCAACCTGCGCGGGACGCTCGAGGAGCTCGGCGCGGCCGCGCTCCGCGAGGGTGGCGACGAGCACGCGGTGGAGCACCTCGTCGAGCGTGCGGCGGAGCAGGGGTCGCTGCGCGATGCACTGCTCGCCATCGCGCGTTCCTTCAACGCTGGCGGCATCACCAACCGCGGTCACGCGGACCGGGTCGGGCGACTCGCCGAGGCGATCGCCGAGCGGATGGGACTCAATTCCGAAGAGCGCGGCTGCGTCGAGCTGGCCGCGCGCCTGCACGCCCTCGACGAGCGCGGCGTGGCCGACCTCAGCCCGATTGGGTCGCTCCAGCAAGTGTCGGCGCTGATCGTCGGCTACCACGTCCTGCTGTCCGATGCCACCCGTCGTCGTCGTCGCGCCGCGCGCGCGCGCGGCGCCATGGGATCGCACATCATCGGTGCCGCGAATGCGTACGACGAACTCGTCTCCGGCGTCGGCCGCGCCCGCGTGGGCCGCGCTGAGGCGATCGAGCAGTTGCGTCGGGATCCGACCACCTTCCGCGCCGACGTCCTCGCGGCGCTGGCCGAGACGGTCGGGCGGAGGCGTGACACGAGGCGGCGCCGACGCCAGAGCGACGCCTCGGATGAGGAGGCTCGCGGGGCGGCCTGAGGTATCATCGGCCGGCCGATGACGATCTGGAGCCTCGCCTCGCTGCGCCCGGCCGGGGCGACGAGCCTGGCGCTCGCAGCCGCCGTGGCGCTGACCGCGTGCGCAACCGTGGAGACGCCGGAGACTCCCTCGCCACCGCCGACGAGCGCCGTCGCGGGCAACACCGAAACGCCCGGTCCCACGCCTCCACCGACCCCGACTCCGGCGCCCACGCCGCGGTTTACCAACGAGCCTGACGACGAGCTCGCGGCGCTCATTCCGACCGCGGCAGCGGGCGTGCAGGTGGTGGTTGCGCCCTTCGACGACTTCGCGCTGACGCCGGGCGACATCGGTGCGGCATACGGTGACATCGGCGACCGGTTCGCGTCTCTTGCCCTGGCCTACATCCCGCAGCCGCGGACCACGCTGTACGCCATGCGGGTCGACGGCGAGTCGGTCACCACCGACGACCTTGAGCCGCACCTCGCCAGCGCCGGACGATACGTGGGTATCGCCGGGCTGGACCCCGACCCCTGGGAGCTGGGCGAGGCCGGCGATCATTCCGTGTGGGTGCGCCCCGAGGACAACGCGACGGCGGCCGGCACCATGATCTACACCTGGTCTGACGGTGAGCTCGTCTTCCTCCTCATCGGCGTCGATGACATGGTCAACCGCGCCATCATCGAGCAGCTTCCCGGCGAGCCTGCGCCACCCCCCACGCCGGTGCCGACCGGGTCGGCATCCGCCGCACCGAGCGAGTCAGACGAGAGCTGAGCTAGTCTGGCGCGGCATGTTCGCCAAGATTGCGTACGGGATCTCGATCGGCGGCACGATCCTGACGCTCGCGCTCCGCATTCTCGGCGCCGATGACACGCTGACGTTCGGGGTTGCGGCGCTCACCATCCTGGGCCTGGCCTACACGCTTGGCCACGCCACGGAGCAGCTCGGGATCGCGGCCGGGCCGCGCATCGGCGGCATCATGAACGCGACCGTCGGCAACGTCGGCGAGCTCATCATCGCCGGCTTCCTCCTCCTCGACGACAAGGTCGAGCTCGTCCATGCCTCGATCACCGGCTCGATCGTGGGCAACCTGCTCCTCGTCCTGGGCGCATCGCTCCTGGTGGGCGGGCTGAAGAACGGCGTGCAGAGCTACGACGCGCAGTCGGCCGGCATGAACGCCGCTTCGCTCATCCTGGCCACCATCGGCCTCGTGGTGCCCGCGACGTTCGCGTTCCTCATCGGCGGAGGCGAGGGAACCGCGCCCGGAGACGCCGAATTCTTCCAGGTCGAAGCCCTGACCGTGGGCGTCGCAATCCTCCTGCTCATCACCTACGCGGCGCAGACCTGGTTCTTCCTTCGCTCTCCGGAATCGCCGACCGCGCAGCACGGGCCGGAGGAGGTTGCCGCATGGAGTTGGAAGGTTGCGCTCGGCGTCCTGCTCGCGTCGGCCGCCGCGCTCACCATGGCCTCCGAGGTGCTCGTCCACACGCTCGAGCCGGCGGTGGCGTCGCTCGGGATCAGCGAGTTCTTCATCGGCATCATCGTCATCCCCGTCATCGGCAACCTGGCCGAGCACGTGGTCGGCATCACGCTGGCCTACAAGAACAAGATGGACTTCAGTCTCCTCACGTCCATTGGATCCGCGACCCAGATCGCGTTGTTCGCCGCGCCCGTGCTTGTCTTCTTCGGTCTCATCGTCGGGAACCCGCTGACCCTCGTCTTCACGCCGCTCGAGGTGGTCGCCGTCGCCGTCGGCGTCATGATTGCGGCGTACATCGCGCTCGACGGCAAGTCGAACTGGGTCGAGGGCCTCCAACTGGTCAGCGTCTACCTGATTCTGGCCATCGCCTTCTTCTTCCTTACGTAGCGCGCCAGCTTCTGTCGGAGCGCGACAGCTCACGCGCGATTGCGCCGATACATCGGCGCAGCTCGACCCGACGATGGTCTCCGGCACGATTACGCCGATACGTCGGCGCGACGTGAGCGTGACCCGCGCATCTAACCGTCGCTCAGGTCAATCCGGGGCCGATACACCGGCCAGATCACGCCCGGCGGCGTTGCGCGGAAGGAGAACGCGCCCCGCGGCCGCACCATCCGCGACATCGACACGTCGCTACCATTGGCAGGTGCTCAACCTTCCGGGGCCCGGAGACCAGCGATGACCGATGCCGACGAGTGGGCCGGCTGGGCCGACGACGCCGACGACCGCATCGGCCGCAAGCGCGACCGGCTGGCGCGCCTGCTGAACGTGGCCTCGATCCTGTACTCCAAGGGCAGCGGCGAGGCCGGCGTGCCGGTCGCGGAGATCGCACGCCTGACGGGCATGACGACGCGAACCGTGTACCGCGACATCCGCGCACTGGAAGAGGAGCTGGCCGTGCCGGTCTTCGCTGCCAAGCGAGGCCATTACGGGATCGAGCGCCGCTTCTTCCTGCCGCCGCTGCGCCTCTCCGTGCCGGAGGCGATTGTCCTCTTCCTCGCATCGCGGCTCATCGCGCGCTGGTCCGACCAGTACGACGCCGCGGTGGTCAGTGCCTTTACGAAGCTCGCTGACGCCCTGCCGCAGCCGATCGCGCGGCACGTGGCCGCGACCATGCTCGCCGTCGGCGCGCACGAGTCGAACGAGCCCTTCACGCGCAGCTTCTCGGCTGTGGCCCGCGGATGGGCCGAGGGCCGGGTGGTGGAGCTGGTGTATGACCCTGGCACGGGCACCGAGAAGCGAACGCGCGTGCAGCCCTACTTCCTGGAGCCGGACGCCGCGTTGCGCAGCGTGTACCTCATCGGCTTCGATGAGCCGGCCGAAGCCATGCGCACCTACAAGGTGGAGCGCATCCGATCGGCGACGCTGACGCAGGACCGATACGAGATCCCCGACGACTTCGACCCCGACGTCTGGCTGGCAAACTCGTGGGGCATCTGGTCGTCCGACTCGACGCCGACCGCGCTCGTGCGGCTGCGCTTCGACGCCTCGGTCGCGCACCGCGTGCGCGAGGCTGTGTGGCATCGGTCCCAGAAGCTGACTGAGCTGAAGGGCGGGGGCGTCGAGCTGACGGTGACGGTTGCGGGCGTCGTTGAGATCCAGCCCTGGATCATGTCGTGGGGCGGGGCAGTCGAGGTGCTCGAGCCCGTCGAGCTGCGCGAGGCGATTGCCGCCTCCGTGCGCGACGCCGCGGCCCGCTATGCCGGCTGAGCTGGAGGCCAAGTTCCGCGCGGACGGCCTCGAACCCCTGCGCTCGCTGGCGTCCGAGAGCCACCTGGCCGATGCAGTCCTGGGAGCCGCCCGTACGGTGGACGAGCTGGATCGGTACCTTGATACCGCCGATGGCCGGCTCTCCGCGCGCCTCTGGGCCTGCCGCCTGCGGGAGCGCGAGGGCCGAACCCGCGTCTCGCTCAAGGGTGCGCAGGAGGGCGTCGGGGCGGACTGGATGCATCACCGTCCCGAGGTGGAGGGACCGGCGACCGGCTCCTTCGACCCCGCAGATTGGCCGGAGAGCGAGGCGCGCACCTTCCTGGAGCGGCTTACCGGCGGCGCACCGCTCATCGAGCGCTTCCACCTGCGCCAGCGGCGCACGGAGCGCGCGGTGCGCGAACAAGGACGGCTCGTCGGCACCCTCACGCTGGACGTCGTCACGGTCGTGCACGGGGAGCGCAGCATCGGTGAGCTGTTCGTCGTCGAGCTCGAGATGGCGGACGGTGACGCCGCGCGCGCACGGGCCGACCTGGAACGCCTGGCCCCGGTATTGGCCGGGCGTCCCGGCCTGAGACCTGACTCGCGAACCAAGCTCGACCACGCCCTCGAGCGCCTGGTGGGCCGATGACCGGCACCGCCATCGTCCGCTGGGCGCGGCGGCGAACGGAGGCCGAATGGGTGGGACTGGCCACCGGCCTCGCCGTCTTCGGGTACGTCGGCTGGGACAGCGCGCTGTGGGACGCCCGCTTCCAACTTCTCCTGCACCTCGGTGCCATCGGGGCCATCGCCGGCCTCGGCGTCGTGGCCCTGCGCGGACGTGAGCTGCCCCGCACGATGATCGACATCCCGCTCCTCGCGCTGCTCGCGGCGTTCGCGCTCGCCACCGTCTCGGCGCTCAACCTGGGCATGAGCCTGCGGGCGATGGCCGCGATCACGGCCTTCGCGCTCATGCTGCCGGCGGCGCTCCTGGCCGTGCGGCACCGACCCAGCTGGGTGGGCGTCGTTACGTCGGTCCCGGTCCTCCTGCTCGCGATCCCGGCGCTCATTACCCTGGCCGCCCGACGGATCGAGTGGATCCTGGCCGGCGGCCCCGGGCTGCCGCCGATTCGCCTGCCGGCGGAGGGGACCCCATTCGGCTCGGTCGCCGTCCCGCCCTTTGTCATCTGGCCGGCCTGGGCACTCGCCGGGCTCATCGAGGCGCCCAACTGGCGGCGCGGCATCCGCACCGCGCTCGTCGTGGTCGGGGTGCCGCTCACCATCCTCTCAGGCTCGCGATCGGCATGGCTTGCCATCGGCGTCACTGCGGCGTCCGCCGGCGTCCCATGGGCCTGGGCGCGGCGCCATCGGCTCCGGATCTCCGGGCGCCCGGCCGTCCGGACGTTCCTCTTGGGACTGACCGGCGTTGCGGCGCTCGGCGCAACGGTCGTGCTGGTGGCACCGCGCCTGACGGCGGTGACGTCGCTCCTGTACCGGGCCAACCTCTGGCGCGACACCGTCAACGCCTGGAGCACGGATTCGCTTTTGGGGATCGGTCCCGGCTTCATGCCGTACGCACGCCTGGCTGCCGCACCGGATTACTCGTTTCCGGTCCGCCAGCCGCACTCGCACAACCTGCCGCTCGGCGTCCTCGGTGACGCTGGGATTCTCGGCGTCGTCGTCGCGATGGTGCTCGTCGGCGTCATTGCCTGGGTCGCCGGCCCGTGGCGCAGCCGCACGGCCACCGGCCGAACTGCCTCGCTCATCCTCTTGGGGCTGGCCGTGGGTGGCCTGTTCGAGGACCTCACCTTCCTGCCGAACTTCAACCTGCTGGCCATCACGCTCCTGGCGGTGGCATTGACCGATGCCGGCGCCGTGAGATGGGTGCGGCTGGGCGAGCCGCGCGCGGCGGAGAGGGCGGGGCTCGTTGCCGGCATGGGTGCCATCGGCGCCGTGCTCCTCGCGGCCATGGTCACCGCCGACGCGGGAGCAGTCGCCTATCGGGCCGGCATCGACGCTTCGGCCAACGCGAGCTGGGCCCCTGCGACCGCCTGGTTCGAGCGCTCGGTCGCGATCGATCCGTGGCATCCGGGCGGACCGAAGTCGCTCGCCGTGGCGGCGGATGGAGCCGGCCGGACCGAGCTTGCCCGCGACGCGGCCGAGACCGCGGTGGAGCGCAACCCCGGCGATGCGGCGTCATGGACGAATCTCGCCCTCCTCTGCGGCCAGTTGGGCGATGGTGACTGCCAGGCGCGCGCCAGCGAACGCGCGGTGGCGACCGCGAGCTTCTTGCGCACCGAGCTCGTCAACGCCGCCTTCAGCTACGAGACGCTTGGCCGCAGCGCGGAGGCCGATGACGCCTACCGGCGCTCCCTGCTCAGCCAGCGGCTCACCTCCCTCGCCACCGACTGGCCGCGCGTCATCGAGATCGGGGATGCCACGCTGGACGAGGACTTCGGTGCGCTGTTCGAGTTCAACCGGCTCCTCGCATGGTGGGCGATGGGTGAGCCTATCGAGCCCACCACGATCGTGGATCCGGGCACGCGTGCGCTGGCCCACGCCATGCTGGGCGAGCGCCAGGACGGAGAGACATGGCTCCAGCGCGCGATCGACGAGAAACCGGGCGATGTCGTCGTGTGGGAGCTTGCCGTCGTGCTTCGCGATCAGTGGGGCATGCCGGTCGAGCGCGAGATGGCGCTCGCGAGCATCGTTCGCGGCAGCGGGTTCCCGTCGCTCGAGCCGAACGCCTCCGGTCGCAGGGTCACCTTCGATATCGGAAGCTTCCGCGCCTACCCGCGCGATGGCCTCGTCGGCGCCGCCGAACGGCTCCGCACTGACCCGGCCTACCCCTGGGCGCTCATCGAGACGCTGCCCTAGTCGGTCTCCTCGAAGGGGAGGCGTTGGATGAGCGCCAGGCGCGGCCGCTCGAAGTGCTCGGCCGGCGCGATCGGCACCCGCAGCCAGCCCTCGCCCGATCCGCCGAAGCGGTAGCGCGCGTCGAGCCGTCGTGCCGAGAGAGCGTCGAGCCCGAACCGGGCAAGCGCCTCCGCCAGGAGCGTTCCCTCGCCGCGCAGGGCGTGCGAGACGACGCAGCGATCACCGTCCAGCAGGACCGCCTCCAGACGCTGGCGGCGGGACGCGTAGGTGCGCCGATGCCAGTCCACGCCCCCGCACCAGAGGAGGTCGGAGGCGACGAAGGCGGGGCGACCGGCGCGCCCGTCGCCACCCAGGCGGCGGCGCAGGAGATGGGTGTCGAGCCAGCCTCCCTCGTCGAGAGCCAGCAGCCAGCCGTCGAGGACGACCCCGTCCTCCATGAGCTGCCCGGGCAGCTCCTCCGTCAGCTCGCCGAACGCGGTGAGGGCGTCGGCCAGGCCCTCGGCCTCGAGCCGCACCAGGCGTCCACCATCCACGACGGCGATGGCGCGGATGCCCGGCCACCACGCCTCGAACAGGTAGGCTGGGTCGTCGAAGGGTGCGACGCCGGGCGCCGGCTGCATCGGCGTGATGCGGCCTGGCAGGCGCTCCGTCACCGAAGCGGTCGAGATCGGAAGGTCCAGCTGCTCTCCGGGCACGGCCCGACCGGGTCAGGCCGTCTTGCGCCGGCGCTGGCGCGGCGCGGCGGCCTGGTCGGCCTTCGCATCGGCCTTCGCATCGGCCTTCGGACCGGCCTTCGGACCGGCCTTCGCCGCCTTGCGCTCGGTGCGAGCGGCGGCGACCGACGCCTCCAGCGCGGCCATGAGGTCGGTGATATTGGTCGGCTCGGCGCGTTCCTGAGGCTCCGGCTTCTCGCCGGCGACCTTGCGCTCGATCACGGCCATGAGCGCCTGGCGGTAGTCATCGGCGTAATCATCGGCATCGAAGTCACCGGTCATGCTGGCGACGAGTTGCTCGGCCATCTTCTTCTCGGAGGCCTTGAACTCGATCTGGTCCTCGGGGAGGTTGAGCTCGTCGATGGCGCGGACCTCATCGGGCCAGTGCAGCGTGGTGAGCAGCATGGTGTTGCCGAACGGGTTGAGGGCGGCGAGCTGCTCGCGATCCTTGAGCACGATCTTGCAGATGGCGCTCTTGCCCTGCTCGGCCAGCACGGACTTGAGGAGGTAGAAGGCCTTGGCGCCGATCTGCTCCGGCTCGAGGTAGTAGGCCTGCTTCACGAACTGAGTTCCACCGCTGTCACGAGCCGCGGTGATGAACATCTCGATCTCGATGGCGCGCATGGTCTGCAGCGGCACCGAATCGATGTCCTCCTCGGTGACGACCACGTACTTTCCCTTACTCCACTCGTAGCCGCGCACGGTCTCCGAGCGCGGAATCACCTCGTCGTGGTAAGGGCAGTACACCTTCATCTGGATCCGGTTCAGGCAACTCGCATGGAGCAGGTTGAAGCCGATGCCGCCCTGCTCGGTGGCCAGGTAGAGCTTGACGGGGATCGTGACCAGTCCGAACTGGATCGCCCCTCGCCACATCGATCGCGCCATGTGCGTGTCATGCTCCCATGCCGTGCGTTCGTGCTCCGCCGTGCCCAGCGGATCGCGCTTCGAACGCGGGCGGTGACTATACAACGGCGTTGCAAGCACGCCCGGTACCCCATCCGTACCACACCGATGGGCCATAGACGCCGAGCTGGTCAGTTCGCGAGACTCGACGCCGATGACTATCTCAACCGCCGACCACCGTGCCTACGTCCTCGAGGACGACCCTGATATCGCCGCCCTCGAAGCCGATCTCCTGCGCGAGATGGGCTTCAGCGTGGTGACCTGCACCCGCATCGTCGAGCTCGGCGACCTGATGGAGGTGGCCCTGCCGCATCTCCTGGTGGTCGACGTGATGCTGCCCGACGGTGACGGCGGCGACATCACCGAGCTCCTGCACTCCGCCTGGCCGGGCATCCCCGCCGTGTTCGTCTCGGCCGCCAACCGTGAGCGGCTTGCCGAGCTGGCGCCCATGGGCCCGGTGGTGGCCAAGCCGTTCGACCTCGAGGTCTTCCGCGCCGCGGTGGAGCAGGCGCTCGACGGCGCCCAGGAGCTTCGCAGCGCCTCGTGAAGGTGGCCGCGGAGATCGACCGATGCGCGTGATCCGTCCCCAGGCGCTGACAGTCGCCGGCCGACGCCGGCCGCTGCTGCTGGCGCTATCGATGCTGGCCGTCGGCGTCCTTGCCGTGGAGCTCACCGTGGTGGGCCCCATCACCGCGTCCGGCGCCGCCGTCATGGCGGGGGCCGCGGCGCTCGGATTGGGAGTCGGAGCGGCATGGCTGGTGCGCATCGTCCGTCCGGATCGGGCGCGTCGGGTCTCCGACGCCCTCACGCAGTTACTGTCGGCGACCTTCGACGACACCTACACGCTCGTCGTCGCTCCAGGGCTTCCGGTGCGCGACAGCGTGCGCCTTGACGGCATCCTCGTTGGCCCGGGGGGCGTGCGCGTCCTGACCGTGCGGGAATGGGAGGGGCGCTACCGGGTGCGCGGCAAGGTCTGGGAGTTTGATGCCCGCGGCCGCCGCGGATGGGTCCGCTGCCGTACGAATCCAAGCTTCGACGCCACCGCGCTGGCGGATGGGGTGGTGCGTTGGTCACGGCAGGCGGGCATCGGTGACGTTCCCATCCGGCCGGTGATCGTCTTCCCTCGCCGTCATTCCCGCATCATCCTGGAGGAGCCGGCCGACGAGGTCGTGACCACGGACAACGCCCCGTGGTGGGCGAATGCCATCGGTCGGGTCCGACGGCTTGACCCGGCCACCGCATCGCGCATCCTGGATGCCGTGCTGGACGCGGCCAACCCTGCGCAACCGCTCCCGGGACGCGCGCTGGCCGACCGGGCTTCCTAACCCTCCAACGTTTCGGCATCCGCAGTACCCTCGTCGAGGGCCTCGGCCAGGAGCTCGTCGGGATGCTCATCATCCGCCACCAGCAGCACATGCGCGCGGTCACGACGCAGCGCCAGGACCGATGCGCTCCGCGCAAGCTCGGGGTGGGCCCCCGATGACAGGGTCGCATCGGTCATGGCCATAAAGCGGTCCGGCACGTTGAGCAGGCCGTCGATCGGGCGGCTGCCCACGGCGACGTGGATGGTGCCGGTGACGCGCATCGGCGGCAGGGCAAGCTGTGCCCGCACCGGGCGCTTGGGGACGCGCATCTCCTGGCTCGATTGGCTGTCCAGGCCAACGACGATCATGACCAGGATCTCGTCGACGGTCACGAGCGCGGATGGCGCGGAGATCGTGCCCGACGGATCGGCGTGGTCGCTAATGGTGGCCTGCTCGACGGCCAGGTGCGAGCCGGTCAGCTGGTTGAGGATCTCGGCCACGCGGTTGAAGCGCGTCTGGATGGTCCCCGAGATGTGGTGGGCCGAGGTGTAGACGTCGACGGTCACCGATCGCGCCGTGCCGAAGCCGTCGACGCCGAATGCGCTCATTGCTTGCGTGCCTTCCATATCTGCTCGGCCGGCCATCGGTGCGCCCACGCCGCATCGACCAACTGGTGGCCGGGTGGCGCAACACCCTCGGGCGCCTGGATCTCGATGAGGTCGGTCACCTCGAACCCGTTCGCGCGCAGGAGTCGAATCCAGTCCCCGTAGCCGAGATGGAACTCGACGCCGGGCTCGTCCGGCCACTCGAACCGATGCATTCCGAAGTATGGCCGCAGCAGCCGCTCCGCGGCGGGCCCCTCGTTGTCGGTGTCCGGCACGGTGAGAACCCAGAGGGTGCCGTTGACGAGGAAGCTCACCTCGCCTCCCGGACGGAGGATGCGTGCAGCTTCGGGGATCCATCGAAGCGGATCGGCCCAGATGGAGGCGCCGTACTCGCTGATGGCCAGGTCGAAGCTGGCGTCGGGAAGGCCTGTCGTCTCGGCATTGCCATGGATGAGCGGAAAGTGCAGGTCATGCTCGTCCTGGAGAGCCTTCGCCGTCTTGAGCTGCTCCTCGGAATTGTCGATGCCGGTGACATTGGCGCCGCGGCGGGCCAGCCAGGCACCCACGTACGCCGTTCCGCATCCGAGCTCCACGACGTCCATTCCCTCCAGCTCATCGGGGAGGACGCGGAGCTGGGTCTCGGGCACCCCGAAGATGCCCCACGTGATCTCGTTCGTGGCCCATGCACGGCGGCCGTGCGGCGCGTACAGCGGCGCGTTGATCTCGTCCCAGTACGCGCGGTTGCGTGCAACGTGGTCGGGCAGTTGCTCGATGTCGGTCATGGTCCGGATGCTACCGCGCGCCCAAACCGATGTATCGGTGTAATCACGCCCGACGTGCGGTGTCGGCGCGATCAGACCGATGTATCGGTCCGCGTTGAGCCTGGGCTGCACCTCGGGGCACGGTTCATGCGCGATCCGAGCCGATAGATCGGCGCAACCGCACCCGACCGGCGGTCCAGGCGCGATTAGACCGATGTATCGGCCTCGCCGGTCGCAGCGATGCGTTCGGTCTCCCCGCCGGCGCCGGTGGCCAGCAGAATGCGTCCGGATGCCTGCTCCACGAACAATGCCTGCACGGTCTCCAACGTGTCCACCTCGGTCGGGGACTTGTTGTCGCGAATGCGCACGATGCGCGGAAATCGCATGGCGAATCCGGAGCGATGCCGCGCCGAACGCATGATGCGGTCGAAGGCGATCTCGACCACCACCTCGGGCACGACCGTCCGGTACCAACCGGAATCCGTCAGGGTGATGGCCATGAAATGCTCCGTCATCTCGGCGATCTCCGCATCGGTCAGCCCGGTGTAGGCCTTGCCGATGGTGAGCAGGCGCGCGTCGGGGGCATCGGTTTCGCGCACGGCAAAGGTGTAGTCGGAGAGCACCCCGCGGCGCTTGCCGTGGCCCCACTCCACGCCGACCACCACGCAGTCGAGCGTGGCGAGCGCCTTCTTGAGCTTCAGCCAGCCGAGCCCGCGGCGGCCGGGCAGATAGACCGAGCCGGGATCCTTGACCATGAGACCCTCGTTGTGCCGTTCGCGCGCGTCGTCGAAATGGCGGTCGACCTCCGCGGCGGACCGCGCCGTGGCCACATGCGAGAGCAGCATCCGCTCGCCCGTCCGATCCGGGAGGCCGAGTGCCTCCAGCGCGGCACGTCGCTCGCGCAGGGGGACCTCGAGCAGGTCACGCCCCGCGTGGTGAAGCAGGTCGAATGCGACCAGCACTACCGGCACCTCGGCCAGCAGCTCCTTCGAGGGGCGGACCCGACCCAGCCGCGTCTGGAGTGACGCGAAGTCGAGGACCACGCCCTCTCGCCACGGCACCAGCTCGCCGTCGATCACCAGCGGCGTGTCGGCGCCCAGCATGCTGGCGGCCTCCGCGATCTCGGGGAAGGAGCGGGTCACGTCGTTGAGGTCGCGGCTGAAGAGGCGCCCCGGTCCATCGCGCTCCACGTGGAGCTGGGCGCGGATGCCGTCGTACTTGTCCTCGATCCATGCCTCGCTTCCGACGCGACGCATGACCTCGTTCGCATCGGCCACCGGTGAGGCGAGCATGAAGCGGATGGGGCGACCAACGTGGAGCGCCGCCTCGGCCAGGCGACTGTCACGCGCCAGGAGTGCCGTCTCGCCGATCTCGCCGGTGAGCATATGCGCCCTCCGGACCTGGTCGAGCGAAGCATCGAATGCCGATGCGATCGCCTCCTCCAGCAGCCCTTCGCGCAGGCCGATGCGCGTCTCGCGCGACGCAACCCGCCCGATGAAGCGCGCCTCCTCACTGCTCGCTCGCCGGAACAGGTCGGTCATCAGCCGCACCCGCTCGTGGGCCGCCCCCGCGGCAGCGATGGCGGCGAAGCCGTCGGCCACCTCGGCCACGGTCAGCGACGGCGAGGTTCCCTCGGAGACGAGCTCGGCAGCGGC
>JBDSGF010000018.1:0-10369 GCA_039919135.1 Candidatus Limnocylindria bacterium
AACTGCCCGCGCTACCTGCGCGGCGTCCTCGTCATCCCGACCGAGGAGCTCGAGGCGCTGCGCCAGCGGCGTGCGCCATTGCCCGAGCCTGCGCCTCCTGCACCTCCCGTCGAGAACGACCGTCGTCGCGGCTCGCCCATTCTTCTCCTTCTGGCTGCCCTCGTCCTGCTGGTGGGTGGGGTCGGAGCGTTCCTCCTGTTCGGCGACGGCTTCGGAACCGCGGTGGCCCCGTCACCAACGCCGAGTGTCACGCCCGACGCGACCGGGGCGCCGACACCGAGCCTCTCGGCTGAGCCGACGCCGAGCGCCACGGCCCCTCAGCCGACGCCGACCCTCGAGCCGACCCCTGACATCGGCGACTCCTTCGCCTTTTACGAAGTATCCGTCGGTCCGGCACGCTACACGCTGTTCGCGCTGGACGGTTCCGGCTCGGTGGTGGACGAGACCGAGCTGACGTTCGCCGGCTACTCGTTTGCCCGCGCGGAGCCGATCACCGGATCCGACGGCGCGGTGTACTGGGTCACCCAGGACGGTGACCTCGCCGGGCAGGCGTATCGGTATCCCGATTCCGGGGAGTTCCGCATCCGGGCCGTCTTCCTCAACGCGGCCGATGAGCGGCGATCCATCTACCTGGAGCAGGAGGAGCTGACCGTCCTTCCCGAGGCGACGCCCGCTCCCTGACCCCAATGGTCTGACGAGGCTCATGCCCGTGTGGCTCTGGCTGGCGACGCGTATCGGCCTGGGTCCTCGACGGCGTCCTTATCGGCTAGAACGACACACCGGTCTATTCACGCCTGACCGATGTGCCGGGCTCGGCTAGACCGATACGTCGGCTGGGATCTCGCACGACGGGTGCCTGGGGGTGCTACTCATGCTCACCGCGGACCGATAAATCGGTCTATCCGCGCCTGGACGGCACTTCCGGCTCGACTGGACCGACAGATCGGTCTTGATCAGCACCAATGCGTGCCTTGGCCGTGCTGTGGGTCCGGCGAGTTGTCACAGGCACGTCCTGACGACCGTAGGCGCCCCTGCTGTCGTCCTGCGCAGCTTCGCCGGCCCTTTCACGCTCACGGACACGCTCGCGGAACACGCTCACGGGCGGCGATCAAGGCGTGAACGCCGTCCATGGTCGTCAGGACGGGGCGCTGACGGCAAGCACGCGCGAAAAACCCCTTGACGGGTGGCGTTCGCCCTGTATAGTGGCGCTCCGTGGTTCCAAATGGGGCCATATGGGGAGTAATGGTGAACAGCAGGCCCAATGGAGCGAGTGTCATTCCTCACCGGGGAGTTCCGGCACGCACTGGACGAGCGAGGCCGCGTCGCGGTCCCGGTTCGATTCAGGGCGCGGCTGGCGCAGGGCGCGACGCTGGCTCGATGGCTGGATGGCTGCCTGGCGATCTTCCCCGCGGATACATGGGAGGACTTGGCGGCCAGGATCCAGGGCCTGCCGACGACGAATGCGGCCGCGCGCCAGTTCGGCCGCTTCATGAGCTCGGGGGCGGTCGAGGTGGAGCTCGATCGCCAGGGGCGCGTCCTCGTCCCGAGCTACCTGCGCGAGTACGCCGGCCTGACCCAGAGCGAGGTGGTCGTGGTCGGCGCGCTGAACCGGCTGGAGATCTGGGCTCCGACGCGGTGGCAGCCGTATCGGTCGCAGATCGAGGACCAGCCGGAGGCGCTCGCCGAGCACCTCGCCGACCTGGGCATCTGACGGTGTCCCGGCCATTCATGCGTCTCCGGGCCGCTCGGCCCGCCGTCCGACAAGTGAGGTGCAACGCCACATGGGAGAAGGGCACCTGCCGGTCCTGGTCGACGAGGTTCTCACCTCGCTGGCCGTGGGTCCCGGCAGCTCCGTGGCTGATTGCACGGTCGGCGGCGGTGGGCACGCCGAGCGGCTTCTGGAGACCACGTCTCCGGATGGCCGCCTCCTCGGCATCGATGCCGATCGGGCGGCCATCGCGGAGGCGAAACGCGTACTCGCGCGCTTCGGCGACCGCGTCGTCCTGCGCCGCGCCAACTTCGAGGCGATCTACGACGCGGCGACCGATGCCGGCGTCGTTCCGCTCGACGCATGTCTCTTCGACCTCGGCCTCAGCAGCTATCAGCTTGCCGATCCGCGCCGGGGATTCAGCTTTGCGGCCGATGCGCCGCCGGACATGAGATTCGATGAAACGAGTGGTCTATCGGCCCTTGAACTCATCGAGCGCTCCTCGGAGCGAGAGCTCGCCGGAATCCTCGCGACGTTTGGTGAAGAGCGCCGTGCAGGCCGCATCGCGAAGGCGATCGTGGCGGCGCGTGCGGAGAATCGGATCGTGACCGCAGCCGACCTGGCCGCGGTCGTCGCCGCTGCTGCGCCTGGCCGCCCGGGTGGAGCCGACGCCGGGCGCATCCATCCAGCCACCCGAACCTTCCAGGCCCTGCGCATCGCCGTCAACCGCGAGATGGAGGTCCTGACGTCGGGCCTGGCGGGCGCGCTCGCCGCGCTGCGCCCGGGTGGACGGATGGCGGTCATCAGCTACCACAGCATCGAGGACCGGATCGTGAAGCGATTCATGGTCCGCGAGAGCCGCGACTGTATCGAAGAGCCGCTGCCGCCGGCCTGCACCTGCGGCCACCGTGCTCAGTTGCGCGCGGTCAGCAAGGGCGTCATCACCGCGGGCCTCGAGGAGGTCCGGCGGAACCGCCGTGCGCGCAGCGCGAAGCTGCGCGTCGCCGAGAAGCTCGCGTAACCACAGGCCAGAGGAGGAGGTCAACGGACATGAGCAAGGGACGATCAAATCACCAGGCCAGCCGGCGCCGCATGTACTCGGCGCGGCAGCGCGACCTGCGCGAGCGGCGCACGCACGCCGCCAGCGAGGACGCCCACTGGCTGAGTGACCAGGTCGCGGCCATCGAGATCGAGGAGGGGCTCGATTTCGAGGCACCGACCAGCTTCGCCATCAACCAGCGCCGCCGCGCGACCTCGGCGTAAATGGCAGTAATCGGCGCACGACCGGCCACCGGCCCCTGGTTCCTGGGTCGGCAGGGTCGTCCGCGCCCGCGGCCGCGCGCGCGGACGCGGCCACGGTCGGCAGGCCGCGGAGGTCGCGTCCGGACGGCGACGCGCGTCCCGACGCGCCTCGATGTGCGGCCCCTGCTCATGGCGATCGCGGTTGCGGCAGCGCTTGCGTTCTTCTACCTCAGCCAGTCGACCCACGTCGCGGCGACCGGCTATGAGATAGACTCGCTTGAGGCCACGCTGGCCCATCGGCGCGCCGATCAGCAGCAGTTGATCTGGGCGATCGGGCAGGCCCGCTCACCCGCCGAGATCACGCGGCGAGCGCGGTCGGAGCTGCGGCTCGTCCCTCTCGGGGAGGGCGCGGTCACATTCGCGCCCTCCGCCAGCCAACCAGCCGATTGACCTAGACCCGCGGCCGAAGGCGGCCGCATGCACCGGAGACAGTCAAATGCTCGCCAGGACCGATAGCCGTGCCCGCGCACTGGTCCTCCTCATCGTCGCCGTGGTCGCGGCGATGGCGATCGGCGCGCGGCTGGTCTGGTGGCAGGTCGTCCAGCAACCATGGCTGGCCGAGATGGCGCTCCATCAGCTGGCGCAGCACGAGCAACTGCCGGCCGAGCGCGGCGAGATCACCGACGTGAACGGCGAGCTGCTGGCCACATCGGTCGAGCTCCAGTCCGTCTTCGCGACGCCGCCGACCGTCGGCGCCGATTCGGGCATGGCGGCCACTATCCTGGCGTCCGTACTGGACATGCCCGTTGAAGAGCTTCGCGCGCGACTGGAAAGTGATGACCCATGGGTCTGGCTCAAACGCCGCGTGTCGCCAGAGGTGGCGGAGCGCATCCGGTCGCTCGACCTGAGGGGCATCGGCATGCTGCCGGAGACGAAGCGCGTCTACCCGGCCAAGGGCGTCGCCAGGGAAACGACGATCGCCGCCCAGCTCATCGGCTTCGTGGACGTCGAGGGACAGGGTCAATACGGCATTGAGCGGGGCGAGAACGGCCTCCTGGCCGGGACGCCGGGCAAGGTCACAGCGCAAGAAGACGTCATCGGGCGGCGCATCGCCGATTCGGCGACGCTGCTCCAGGAGCCGATCGACGGG
The DNA here is from genome assembly GCA_039919135.1 of Candidatus Limnocylindria bacterium. Classification (GTDB taxonomy): domain Bacteria; phylum Chloroflexota; class Limnocylindria; order QHBO01; family QHBO01; genus JACDBZ01. The sequence continues at coordinate 4,101 of JBDSGF010000018.1, forward strand.
GCCGACATCATGCTCACGGTCGACGCCGGCGTGCAGAATCTCCTTGAGCAGGAAATGTGGGCGACCCTCAAGGCGAACAGCGCCGTCGGCGTGACCGGTCTCATCATGAATGCCGAGACCGGCGCCATCCTGGCCATGGCGAGCTACCCGTCGTACGACGCCAACCAGTTCGCCACCACCGATGGTGAGCGCTTCTCGAACCCGGCCGTCGCGCGCCAGTATGAGCCGGGGTCGGTGATGAAGGCCTTCACCGTAGCGGCGGCGCTCGACGCAGGGGCGATCACGACATCTGACACCGTTATCGACGACAACAACCTGCGCATTGGCAACGTCGAAATCCACAATGCCGATCGCAACGACGCGCCATATGGCCACGGCCCGATCACGGTGGCCGATGTGCTCGCCCTGTCGAACAACGTCGGCGCGGCGAAGGTCGGCCTGACCCTCGGGCGCCAGGAACTGTACCAGGCGTTCCTGCGCTTCGGCTTCGGCTCGCCGACCGGGATCGAGCTGTCGGGCGAGGCGAGCGGCGTGGTCTGGGACCCCGACGGTCCCAACGCCTCCGGGGATCTGACCGCAGCGCAGACGGCCTTCGGACAGGGGCTCAGCATCACGCCACTGCAGCTGGCGGCCGGGTATGCGTCATTCGCCAATGGCGGCACGCTCGTTACTCCCCACGTCGTTGAGGGCTGGACCGACCCGGACGGCACGTACCATACGGCGCAGCAGCCGCCGGGGGAGCGGATCATGCGCGCCGAGACGGCCGAGACGATGATCGAGCTGCTGACCAACGCCGTCGACAACGGCATCGCCAAGGGGGCAAGGATCCCGGGCTACACGGTGGCGGGCAAGACCGGCACGGCGCAGATCGCAGGGCCCGTGCAGGTCCCCGACGAGAACGGCGAGATGGTCGAGCGCTGGCAGTACATCGACGGCTGGGTCGACTCGAGCTATGTCGGCCTCCTTCCCGCCGGTGACACGAAGCTCGCGACCGTCATCCTCATCCACCGGCCGGCGGGCGCCGGCGGGCCGGACATGCCCAGGCGTCCGGAGTCGGTGTACGCGGATCTGATGCCCCAGGTCCTCAGCTACCTGGCCATCGGTCCGGATCGGCCCATTGAGCCGGTTGCCCAGCCGTGAGACTGCTAGACTCGCCCGTAGTCCGCAGCATGGTCCGCGTGCCTCCCACGATCCGTCTTGACGACCTGCTGGCCGCCGTCGGCGGCCGCCTCACCGGACCGGGTACCAGCATCTCCGTCACCGGAGCCTCTGTCGACTCCCGCCGCGTGACCCCCGGCTCGATATACGTCGCGCTCCCCGGCGAGCGCGTGGACGGCCACCGCTTCGTGGCCGATGCGCTGCGCGCCGGAGCCGCCGCCGCGCTGGTCGAGCGTCCGATCGAGCTTCCCGCCGGCCTGAACGCGCCGATCGTCATGGTGCCGAACGCGCTCCGCGCGCTGGGCGAGCTCGCCGCGTGGTGGCGATCGCGCCATCGGGCGCGCGTCGTCGGTATCACCGGCTCGACCGGCAAGACGATTGCCAAGGAGATCGTCGCCGACGTCCTTTCGCGCGGCCTGGTCACCCTGCGCAACGAGGGCAACCTCAACTCCGAGACCGGCCTGCCCATGACGCTCCTGCGCCTCGAGCCGGTGCACGAGGTGGCGGTCCTCGAGATGAGCATGTACACCCCCGGCGACATCGCGCGGCTGGCCGAGATCGCGCGGCCGGAGATTGGCGTCGTGCTCAGCGTCCACCCCGCGCACCTGGAGCGGGCCGGCAGCATCGATCGCATTGCGCAGGCCAAGGCCGAGCTCCCCGCGGCCCTGCCGCCCGACGGACTGGCCGTCCTCAACGCGGATGATGGCCGCGTGGCCGCCATGCGCGAGGTGACCCGGGCCGAGGTCCGCACCTTCGGACTCGGGCCGGCCGCCGACGTGCGTGCCGACGAGGTCGTGAGCCTTGGCCTGAGCGGGACCGAGTTCACGATCCACGCCCCGTGGGGCTCGCGTCGCGTGACGAGCGCCACGCCCGGACGGCACCTCGTGCCGCATGCCCTGGCCGCCGCGGCGGTGGCCGAGCGCCTCGGCATCGGGCTCGATGATGTGGCGGAGGGGCTCGCCGCCGGCAGCCACGCCGAGCACCGCATGAGCGTCGTCGAGGCGGCCTCCGGCGCGATCCTGGTGGACGATACGTACAACGCCTCGCCGGTCAGCGTCGGCGCCGCGCTCGACTTCCTGGCCGAGACGCCGGTGCCCGACGGCCGGCGCCGCATCGCCGTGCTGGGCGACATGCTCGAGCTGGGGCCGGACACCGAACGGCTGCACCGCGAGATCGGGGCGCGTGCGGCGCGCAGCGCCGATGCCATCGTGGCCGTCGGCGAGCGCGGTCGCTGGCTGGCGGAGGGGGCGCGTGCCGCCGGCGCGGTGCACATCGCGACGGCCGACGACGCGGAGGAGGCCGCATCGGTCCTGGAGCGCGAGCTGGCGCCAACTGTCGGTGACCTGGTGCTGCTCAAGGCCTCCCGGGGCATCGGCCTGGAGCGAGCGGTCGAGCTCCTTGTGGGGAGGCCGGCGTGAGCCTGCTCCAGATCGTCCTCGCGCTGCTGCTGGCCTTCATCGGCATGGTCATCCTGGCGCCCATCTACATCAGCCTGCTCCAGCGACTGGGCTTCGGGAAGCAGATCAGGACGGACGGCCCCGAGGCGCACTACGGCAAGGCTGGCACGCCGACCATGGGCGGCATGCTCGTGGTGGGGGTGGTGCTCTTCCTGGCGATGGCCATGCGCATCGAGGATGCTGCCACCCTGACGCCGATGCTGACGCTCATGGGGGTCGGCATCCTGGGCGCCATCGACGACTTCGTGAACGTGCGCACCGGGATCGGCATGCGGGGGCGCTGGAAGCTGGTGTGGCAGACGGTCGTCGCCATCCTGGCCGCCTTCTACATCTGGCGTCACTTCGACCTCACCGGTATCAACATCCCGTTCCTCGGCCAGTTCGAGGTCGCGCCGCTGCTCCTCATTGGCTTCATCGCCTTCGTCATCGTCGGCGTCAGCAATGCCGTGAACCTGACCGATGGGCTCGATGGCCTGGCCGGCGGCGTCCTCATCTTCAGCTTCGTCGCCTACCTCCTCATCAGCCTCGTGCCGGTGGAGGGGGTCAAGAACGAGCAGCCCAACCTCGCCATCTTCTGCGCGCTCGTCATCGGAGCATTGACCGGCTTCCTGTGGTTCAACGTCCACCCCGCCCAGATGTTCATGGGCGACTCCGGCGCGCTCAGCCTGGGTGCCACGCTCGCCGTGGTCGCCACCGTCAACGGCCAGCTCCCGCTCCTGGCGGTCATCGGCATCGTCTTCTTCGCCGTGATCATGAGCGTCGTGATCCAGGTGGTCAGCTACCGGCTGCGTGGCCGGCGCATCTTCCGCATGGCGCCGCTCCAGCACCACTTCGAGCTCATGGGCTGGGCCGAGGAGAAGATCACGGTGCGCTTCTGGATCGTCGCCGCGCTGGCCGGCCTCCTGGGCTTCAGCATCTTCCTGGGCAGCGTGGACGCGCTCTAGATGGACCGATGATGACCGCACCGATTGGGGCCGTCCGGTCCGCGGCGGACTTGCGCGGACGCCGGACCGTGGTGCTTGGCCTCGCGCGCTCCGGCGTGGCCGCCTGCCGCTTCCTGGCCGATGCGGGTGCGGTGGTGGTGGCCTACGACCGCCGATCCGCCACGGAGCTGGCCGATGCGGTGGCGGCGCTGGGCGCGCGCCCCGTACGCCTGGCGCTCGGCGTCTCCGAGGCCGACGCGACCGCGCTGATGGAGCACGCCGACCTGCTCGTCACCAGCCCGTCGGTATCTGCCCGCTTCCCGACGACCGATCCCTGGCTGCGCGAGGCACTGCTGGCGACCGAGGCGCGCGGCGCCGAGATCGTGTCGGAGGTGGAGCTGTTCCTGCGCCTCACGCGGGCGGGAATCCTTGGCGTGACCGGAACGAAGGGCAAGACGACGAGTGCATCCCTGGTGGCCGCCATGCTCGACGCCGGCGGGCTGCCCAACGTCCTGGGCGGCAATATCGGCACCCCGCTCATCGAGCATGCCACGGAGCTCGCGTCCGAAGAGTGGGCGGTGGTCGAGCTGTCGGAGCTCCAACTGCCGACGATCGGCCGCGGCGCCGACATTGCGCTCTACACCAACATCGGCGAGGACCACCTCGACCGCCACGGCAGCGTCGAGGCCTACCGGGCGGTGAAGGCCCGCCTGGGCGAGCTGACCGCGCCGGCCGGCCGCGTGGTCCTGAACCATGACGACCCCGGCTGCCGCGCGCTGGGCGAGCGTCTGCCGCCGGCCAGCGTGGCGTGGTACGGGCTGACGCGCCCGGGGCGCGGGCGGGTCGAGGCGTGGGTCGACGACGACGGCTGGCTTCAGGTGGCCGGGGAGCGGCTCCTTCCCGCCAGCAAGGTCCCGCTCCCGGGGCGCCACATGCTGGCCAACGTCCTCGGTTCGGCGCTTGCCGCCACCCTTGCAGGCGTCGCCGCTCCGGCCATCGCTACCGCCATCCGCGCCTTCCCCGGCGTCCCGCACCGGCTCGAGCTGGTGGCCGAGCGCCGCGGAGTGCGCTGGGTGAACGACTCACAGGCCACCATCCCTGTGGCGGCCAGCGCGGCGCTCGAGGCGTTCGACGCGCCCATCGTGCTCATCACCGGCGGCAAGGACAAGGGCCTCGAGTACGACGCCTTCGCCGATGCCGTTGCCCGGCGCTGCCGGAGCGTGGTGCTGCTCGGCGAGACGGCAACTGAGCTCGAGCGGCTGATCGCCGGCCGCGTGCCGGTCCGGCGTGCGTTCACCATGGCGGAGGCGGTGGCCATGACTTCCGAGGCCGCCCGGCCCGGCGACGTGGCGCTGCTGGCCCCGGCGGCCGCCAGCTTCGACATGTTCAGCGACTACGCGGAACGCGGCGACGCTTTCCGCGCCGCCATCGAGCGCCTGGAGCAGGACCGATGAGCGCGGCCACCGCGACGGCCGCCGCGACCACGTCCCGCCGCACGGTGGCACGCGGCGGCGTTCGGCGCGAGCGCCATGAGCCCGCGTACGCGCTCCTGCTCGCGGTCATGGCGCTGACCGCCATCGGCATCGTGATGGTCTACTCCGCCTCGAGCGTGCGCTCCTACTTCAGTAGCTCTGACCCCGCGGCCCAGGGCCTGGAGCAACTGGTGTGGGCCGGAATCGGGCTGGCCGGCCTGGTCGTGGCCATGCGCATTGACTTCCGCCACCTGCGCTATCTCGCCATCCCGATCTACGTCATCACCCTCGCCCTGCTGGTCGCGGTTCTCCACCCGAGCATCGGCTCCGAGATCAACGGCTCGCGGCGCTGGATCGTCATTCCCGGCGTCGGCTCGCTCCAGCCGGCGGAGTTCGCGAAGCTGGCCGTGGTCCTATACCTCGCCCACTGGCTCGACCGGCGGGGCAAGGCGTCGGGGAGCTTCTGGAACGGCTTCATCCCCTTCGGGCTGTTGGTGGCGCCGGGCTTCTTCCTGATCGCCATGGAGCCGGATCTCGGGACGGCAGGCGTCTATGTGCTCGTGGCCATCGGCATTTTCTTCATGGCGGGGGCCAACCTGCTGTACCTGACCGCGATCGGTGCGGGCGTGATGGCCGCGGCCTGGACCATGATCAACAGCACCAGCTACCAGCTCGAGCGGGTGCAGAGCTTCCTGGACCCGTTCCGCGACCCGCTCGACACCGGCTACAACGCGATCCAGGCCCTCCTGGCCCTGGGCCTGGGGGGAATCACCGGCCTGGGACTGGGGGAGAGCCGCCAGAAGTTCCTCTATCTTCCGGCGCCGTCGACCGACTTCATCTTCGCCATCATCGGCGAGGAGTGGGGCCTCGTTGGCACGCTCACCGTCCTCGCGCTGTTCGTGGTCATCGCCTACCAGGGTTACCGGATCGCGATCACGGCGCCGGACACCTTCTCCGGCCTGGTGGCGTGCGGCATCACCACCTGGCTGGTGGTGCAGGCCTGCGTCAACATGATGGTGGTCACCGCGCTCATGCCGGTGACCGGCATCCCGCTCCCCTTCATCAGCGCCGGCGGCTCGGCGCTGACCATCAACCTGGCGGCAATCGGCATCCTCCTGTCGATCAGCCGCGAGACCACGCAGACAGGATCCTTGCGCGATGCGGTGTTCGGTATCGGGCGGCGGGACCGGCGGGCACGTGTACCCCGCGCTGGCCGTCGCACGGGCCCTGCGCGACGTACGTCGCGACGTTGAGCTCGA
>JBDSGF010000019.1:0-5884 GCA_039919135.1 Candidatus Limnocylindria bacterium
ATCTCGTGGTTGGTGAGCAGCACGTCGGCCTCCGCGATGAGCGCCCGGTCGTCATCGGTGAGCGTGAGGGTGTCATTGGCGCCGGGGGCCACCACGATCTGGTTCTCGCCGCGCGGGCCGACCATCACCAGCGCCACGCCGGTCGGCTCACCGGTGGTGCGTCGAACTCGAGCGATGTCGACGCCCTCCTCGGCCAGCGACGCCAGCTCGTGCTCTCCGTGCTCGTCCGTGCCGACCGCGCCGATCATCGTGACGCGGGCGCCGGCCCTAGCGGCCGCCACCGCCTGGTTGGCGCCCTTTCCGCCGTGGTGGACGGCGAATTGCCCGCCCAGCACCGTCTCGCCCGGAGCGGGCAAGCGATCGGCACTGACCACGAGGTCGACGTTGATGGAGCCGATGACGACGACGTGCGAGGGCATGCGCTGAGTATGCGCGACTATGGCTGGAGGCGACGCGGATGCCACGAGCCATCGCCGCCACGACGGAACTCGACGCGGTCGTGGAGGCGATCATGTCGGCTTTCCCAGAACTCGACGCTCCGGGGGCTGATGAGGTAGCCGCCCCAGGTCGGTGGCAGGGGGATCTCCCCCGGATGGCGCTCCTCGACATCATGAACGCGCTCCTCCAATTCGGCGCGCGAACCGATCTCCTGGCTCTGGGCCGATGCCGTTGCCGACAGTTGGCTGCAGCGCGGGCGCGTGCGCCAGTAGGCCAGCGACGCCTCGTCGGACAGGAGGCGAATAGGCCCGGTGACCCGGGCCTGTCGGTCGAGCGCCGGCCACCAGAATGCCGCGGCCGTCCAAGGGTTGATCGCCAGGTCGCGTCCCTTGCGACTCGAGCGGTTGGTGAAGAAGCGCAGACCCTCCGCGTCGAGGCCCTGGAGCAGGACGAATCGGACCGATGGGATGCCGTCGCCGTCGGCCGTGGCCAGCGCGAAGGCGTTCGGCAGCGCGATGCCGGCATCGGTGGCGTCCGCCAGCCAGCGCCCGAGCTGGCTGATCGGATCGGCGTCAAGGTTCGCGGGATCGATCGGCATCGGGTCGGTATCGTACGACCCATGCTTCACTTCGCGCGGCCCGCGGCGGTGGTCTTCGACCTCGACGGCACGCTGGTCGACACCGTCGTCGCACGGATCGACGCGTGGGAGACCGTCTTCGGCGAGTTCGGCATCCCGGTGATGCGCTCCCGGCTGGAGCCCATGATCGGCATGGACGGACGACGCCTGGCGGCCGATGTCGCCGCCGCGGCCGGCACGCCGATCGACACTGCGGCGGCCGAGGTGATCGACCGGCGGGCGGGCGCGCTGTTCGACCAGCTCAATCGCGACCCGCGGCCGCTGCCCGGGGCTCGTGCCGCGCTGGAGCGGCTGGACGCGGCGAAGGTGAGCTGGGCCATCGCCACCTCGTCGCGGGCGGAGCAGGTGGTCGCCTCGGTGGCAGCGCTTCGGCTCGACCACGACCCACGTATCGTGGACGGCAGCTCGGTGGAGCACGCCAAGCCGGCACCGGACCTGCTCCTCCTTGCGGCGCGCCAGCTTGGTGCGAAGCCGGAGGAATGCTGGTACGTGGGTGACTCGACCTGGGATATGCAAGCGGCGGTGGCGGCGGCAATGGTCGCCATCGGCGTCCTGGCGGGCGCGGCGGTCGATGCCGATGCTTTGCGTGAGGCCGGCGCGAACGCCGTTCTGGACACCCTGGATCAGCTCGCGCTGGCGGACTGACCGATGCCGCTCGAGGACTACCGGCGCAAGCGTGACTTCAGTGCGACCCCCGAGCCCGCGCCCAGCGACGTCGTCGAGCGCAGCGGCCGTTTCACCGTGCAGCGCCATCGTGCCACGGCCCTGCACTACGACTTCCGGCTCGAGATCGATGGCGTCCTGGTCAGCTGGGCCGTCCCCAAGGGCCCGACCCTCGATCCGGGGGAGCGGCGCCTGGCGATGCGGACCGAGGACCATCCCATCGAGTACCTGCCCTTTGAGGGCGTCATCCCCGCCAAGCAGTACGGGGCCGGCGACGTCATCGTCTGGGACTGGGGCATCTTCGAGCCGGAGGCCGGCCACCCCGATCCGTCAACGGGCTTGCGCAAGGGCGAGATCAAGTTCGCGCTCCACGGCGAGCGGCTGCGCGGCCGGTACACCATCGTCCGCACCGATACCGATGGCGGGCGCGAGAGATGGCTGCTCATCAAGAAGCGGGACGAAGCCGCGGCCGACGCATGGGATGCGGAGGACCACCCAACCAGCGTGAAGAGCGGCCGCACCAACAACGAAATTCGCGACGGCGTCGAGCCGCGCTTCACCGCCGAGCCGCCGCGGCCCGTCGGGGATATCGACCTGTCGGCGGCGCGCGAGGCGCCGATGCCCGATTTCATTCCGCCGATGCTTGCCACCCTCGCCAGCGATCCGTTCAGCGACCCCGACTGGCTGTTCGAAGTGAAGTGGGACGGCTACCGGGTCGAGGCGGTCGTACGGAAGGGCCGCGCGCGCCTCTGGACCCGCAACCGCCAGGATGCGGCTCGCTACTTCCCCGAGCTAGCGGGGGAGGCGTCATGGATCGACGCCGACGAGGCCATCGTCGACGGCGAGGTCGTGGCCCTCGACGAGGCCGGGCGCCCGCGGTTCAGCCTGCTCCAGGATCGAACCGGCATCCGCACGGGCCGCGCGGCCGGATCGAAGCGTCCGGGCAAGCCTGCGCCGATCGTGTACCAGGTCTTCGACCTCCTCCACCTCGACGGACGTTCCCTGCTGCGGGTCCCCTTGGAGGAGCGCAAGCGCCTGCTGCGAAGCCGGCTGCGCGAGCATCCCGGGGTTCGCTACGCCGGCCACGTGGACGGCGATGGCACGGTGTTCTTTGGCGCAGCGCGCGAGCAGGAGCTCGAGGGTATCGTTGCCAAGCTGCGTGGCTCGCCATACGAGCCGGACCGCCGCAGTCGCTCGTGGCTCAAGCTCAAGGTGCGACGCGAGCAGGTGGTCGTCATCGTCGGCTGGCTGCCGGGGCAGGGGAGTCACACCCAGCTCGGCTCGCTCATCGTGGCCGTGCGGTCCGGCGATCGATGGGTACATGCCGGCCAGGTGGGCAGCGGGATCGACGCGCGAACGAGGAGGGATCTCCGCGCGCGCCTCGACACGATGAGCCGCACCGAATCGCCGTTGGACCCGGTGCCCAGGTTGAAGGGCGCGCGCTGGGTGGAGCCGAAGCTGGTGGCGCGCGTGGAGTTCGCCGAATGGACAGCGGACAACCTCCTTCGCCAGGCCGCATACAAGGGTCTCGAGCCGGACACGAGCCCGCGCAGCGTCCGGCGCGAACGCGAGGTATCAACCGTCCGGGCCACAGCGGAGGCCGAAAGGGCGGCCCATACTCCGGAGCCGATGCCTTCCGCCGATGACGCCGGCGCCGCCCTCGACGCGCTCGAGAAGGAGGGCACCTGGGTCGTGGACGGGCGCGAGATCCGGGTTACCAATCTCGACAAGGTCCTGTTCACGGGACGCGGGGACGAAGGCCCGGTCACCAAGCGCGACCTGCTGCGCTACCACGTGGCCATTGCGCCCACCCTGATCCCGTATCTCGATGGGCGCGGCCTGACGGTCCAGCGTTACCCGAACGGCATCGACCACAAGGGTTTCTGGCAGAAGGACCTGCCCAGCCACACGCCGGAGTGGGTCACGCGCTGGACCTACCACCACCGCGAGGAGGGTCCCAAGGACTACCCGGTGGTTGATACGGCCGCGACGCTGGCCTGGCTGGCCCAGGAGGCGGCGATGGAGCTCCATCCCTGGACGAGCCGCACCGATGCGCCCGACCGTCCCTCCTACGCGCTCATCGACGTCGATCCCGGACCGGATACGACCTGGGAGGAGCTCCTGGTCCTGGCGCGCCTGTACCGGGCCGCCCTCGAGCACCTCGGGGTGCGCGGCCATCCGAAGGTGACGGGCAAGCGAGGCATCCAGGTCTGGATCGGCATCGCACGCGGTCCGACCTTCGAGGACACGCGGGATTGGGTGGAAGGTCTTTCGCGCGCCATCGGCAGCACGGTCCCGGACCTGGTCAGCTGGGAGTGGGTGAAGCGAGCTCGCAAGGGGAAGGCACGGCTCGACTACACGCAGAACGCGATCAACAAGACCCTCGTCGCCCCATACAGCGCGCGGCCGGCACCCGGAGCGCCGGTGAGCATGCCGATCACGTGGGACGAGCTCGACGATCCGGCGCTGCGTCCGGACCGCTGGACGATTAGCGATGTCCCCGACCGGCTGCGTTCGCACGGGGATCCGTTCAGCGCGATCCTGGCGGACGAGCAGAAGCTCCCGCCGCTTGGCTGACGAAGCGGAGGTGGACTACCATGGTGCCGATGATTGACCAGCTCCTGACCATGACCCCCGAGGCCCGCGAGAAGATCGACGGCGTCCGCACCTTCAATGACTTTCCTGATGCCATGCTCCGCGTGCGGGTCCTGGCCAAGGACGGGCCTCGCTTCCGCTACGAGATCGCCCTCGAGGACCCGCGCGAGCGCGTCGACGGAGACCTGGTGATCGACCTGGATGGACTGAGCATCGCCGTGGACCCGACCAGTGCCGCGGACCTCGCCGGCGCCTCCATCGACCTCGACCCTGCCGTCACCGGGGGCGGGCTGCGCATCGACAATCCGAATGAGGGCTGGCAGGACCCGGTGGCGCGCGCCGTTCAGGAGGTCATCGACCGTCAGATCAATCCCGGCGTGGGATCACACGGCGGGATGGTGACCCTGGTCAACGTCAAGGATGGGACCGCGTTCCTGCGCTTCGGCGGAGGATGCCAGGGATGCGCCGCCGTGGATGTCACGCTCAAGCAGGGCGTGGAGACGGCCATCCGGGCCGCCGTACCCGCGATCTCCGCGATCGTCGACGCGACCGATCACGACGCAGGCGCGAACCCCTACTACCAGCATGGGCACTAGGGGAGCGCGATCAGGCTTGGGCCCCTCAGGACCCCGGCTGCGCGATTAGCGCGGGAAGTCGCCGCCACCCGAGGCAGCCATCACGGTCGAAACGAGGCTGAGGATGCTCAGTGCCGCCGCGGTGCCGGCGACCATGAGCGATCGGACGATTCGCTTGGTGCGCATCGGTCTGTGCTCCTTGTATCGCGGCCGATGGTTTCGTCGTCGGACGGCCGCTGGGAGCACCGTCGGACCGAGCGGACCAGCGAGCAATGACCCATCGGTCCCGACTTGGCCGTGTGCGGGAGTACTTTCGGCGTTAGCGAGGTCAAGCGGGGCTTGCCATGCGGTGTAGACTGCCGCCATGCCACGGACCAGCGCCCGCGCGACCGAGAAGGATCGTGACCTCGCCCGACGCATTGGTGAACGGATCCGCGAGGCGCGCCACCGCGCCAAACTCACGCAGCAGCAGCTCGCCGGCGAGCGGTATACCAAGGCCTACATCAGCGCCCTCGAGACGGGGATCGCGCGGCCGTCAATGGTGGCGCTGAGTTACCTGTGCGACCGGCTGGGACTCCCCGCGAGTCACTTCATCGACGAAACGCACCCTGCGTGGACTCGCCTCGAGGTGGACATGCGCCTCGCCGCGGGCGATTGGCAGGCCGCTGCGGATGGATATCGCGTGCTGCTCGAGGACTCTACCGACGACATCGGGCGTGCCGACCTGCTGCGTGGCTTGGCCGAGGCATCGGCCCGGCTGGACCAGGGCAAGGAGGCTATCGCGGCGGCCTCGGAGGCGGTGCGCCTCTACGCGGCGACCGGGCGCGACACCGATGGAGCGCTCGCGCGCTACTGGTTGGCATACGGTCTGTACCAGTCGGATAACGAGCCCGATGCCCGCAGCGTCCTCACCGCACTGCTTGATCAGGTGCGAAATGGTCTCAACGTCGAGCCGGACTTCGAGATGCGCTTGCTC
>JBDSGF010000020.1:0-28585 GCA_039919135.1 Candidatus Limnocylindria bacterium
GCGAGTTCCTCACCGGCGCGAGCGCCTAGACCACCTTCCCCGGGTTGAGGATGCCCAGCGGGTCTAGCGCAGCCTTGATTGAGCGCATCACCGCGACCGCCTCGGCACCCCGCTGGAGCTCCAGGAATTCGCGGCGCGCCGCACCGATGCCGTGCTCGCCGGTGACCGTCCCGCCCATCGCGATCGCCGCGCGGTAGAGCTCCTCGCAGGCGGCGTGAGCGCGCTCCTCGGCCGCCGAGTCGCCGCGGTCCCAGACGAAGGTGGGGTGCAGGTTGCCGTCGCCGGCATGGCCGAACGTCCCGCAGCGCACGTCGTGCGCGGCAGCGATGCGCTCAATCGCCGTCAGCAGCTCCGGCAGCAGAGAGCGTGGCGCGCCCACGTCCTCCATGCGAGCGACGCCGAGACGCTCCATGGCTCGGAACGCGAGTCGTCGCACCTGACGTAGCCAGTCGGCCTCCATCGGGTCGTTGGCACGGACGACCGAGGTGGCGCCCGCATCGGTGCATGCGGCTTCGCCGGCGGCCAGCTCGTCATCGGCCGCTGAGCCAGGTCGGTCTGATTCGATCAGCAGGAGCGCCGCGGCGGATCGGTCCAGGCCAAGGTTGTGCCAGTCGTCGACGGCGGCGATGACCATGTGATCCATGAGCTCCAGCGTGCAGGGCTCCAGGCCCGCCAGGGTCATGGCGGCGACCGCGTGACCGGCCGATTCCAGCGTGGGAAAGAAGGCGAGCATCGTGCGCTTCGGTGGCGGCGCCGGGCGCAGACGCAGCGTCGCCTCGGTCACGATCCCCAGCGTGCCCTGCGATCCGACGAACAGATGCGTCAGCGAATAGCCGGCCACGTCCTTCACGTTGCGGCCGCCGGTGCTGACGATGCGGCCGTCGGTGAGGACGACCTCCAGGGACAGGACCGCATCGCGGGTGACGCCGTACTTCACGCAGCACAGGCCGCCGGCGTTGGTGCCGATGTTGCCGCCGATAGAGCAGAACTCGTAGCTCGCCGGATCCTGCGCGTAGAAGAGGCCCTCCTTGGCGACCGCCGTCTTCAGGTCCGCGTTGATGACGCCGGGCTGGACGACGGCAACCAAGTTGGCTCGGTCGATCTCCAGGATGGTGTTCATGCGGGTGAGCGCGATGGTCAGGGCGCCGTCCACCCCGGCGGATCCTCCCGACAGCCCGGACCCGGCCCCGCGCGGCACCACCGGCACGCGATGCTCGGTCGCGAGCCGCATGATCGTCGCCACCTCCTCCGTCGTGGACGGGAGCGCGACCGCCAGCGGCAGCCCTGGCTCGTAGTGAGCGGTCTCATCGCGCCGATACGACTCGCGATCGGCTTCGTCAATGAGGAGTCGTACCGATGGCGCCTGCCTGCGGAGATCGTCGAGGAATGCGGTGCTCATGGGGCCAGTTCCATCGGTCCATGTTGCCACGCTGGCCGGCCGCGGTCCGCTTCACCGAGGTGTAGTATCCGCGGCTAGGTTCGGACGTAGGTGAGGGAGCTCAGCACTGATGGCAAAGGTCCTATGCGTCCTGTACGACGATCCTGTCGATGGGTATCCAACGTCCTACGCTCGGGACGGGGTCCCGGTGATTGAGCAATACCACAACGGCCAGACCACGCCGACCCCGGAGCGGATCGACTTCACGCCGGGGGAGCTCCTCGGCAGCGTTTCAGGGGAACTCGGCCTGCGGCGGTTCCTCGAGGAACGTGGACACACCTTCGTCGTCACCTCGGACAAGGAGGGGCCGGACTCGACCCTCGACCGGGAGCTTTCCGACGCCGATGTCGTTATCTCGCAGCCCTTCTGGCCCGCCTACCTGACGGCCGAGCGGATCGCCAAGGCGCCGCGCCTCAAGCTCGCGATCACGGCCGGCATCGGCTCGGACCACGTCGATCTTGAAGCGGCGAACGAGCATGGGATCACCGTCGCCGAGGTCACCTATTCCAACAGCATCAGCGTGTCCGAGCACGTGGTGATGATGATCCTGTCGCTGGTGCGCAACTACATCCCGTCGTACGGCTGGGTCGTCAAGGGTGGATGGAACATCGCCGACTGCGTCGCTCGGTCGTATGACCTCGAGGGCATGCAGGTTGGGACGGTCGCTGCCGGCCGGATCGGTTCCGCTGTCCTACGACGCCTGAAGCCGTTCGAGGTGGGACTGCACTATACCGATCGACACCGACTGCCCGAGGAGGTCGAGCGGGAGCTTGGGGTGACCTACCACCCGGACGCCGAGTCGATGGTGCCGGTGTGTGATGTGGTCACCATCAATGCGCCCCTCCATCCCGAGACCGAGCATCTTTTCGACGATGCACTCATTGGCAAGATGAAGCGCGGCGCGTACATCGTGAACACCGCGCGAGGCAAGATCTGCGATCGCGATGCCATCGCGCGCGCCCTCGAGAGCGGCCAGCTTGCCGGATATGCGGGTGACGTCTGGTACCCACAGCCGGCACCCGCGGATCATCCGTGGCGGTCGATGCCGCATCACGGCATGACGCCACACGTATCGGGGTCATCCCTCTCGGCGCAGGCCCGCTACGCGGCTGGCACGCGCGAAATCCTGGAGTGCTGGTTCGACGGTCGTCCGATCCGCGACGAGTACCTCATCGCCGACGGCGGCAGGCTGGCGGGAGCCGGCGCTCACTCGTACAGCGTTGGCGGCACCGCCGAGCGTCCCGACACGGCTGAAGCCATGACGAGCAGTTAGAGCTCGGCCGAACGCGACCTTGACGGACGATTCGCTCGCCGGTTTCCTCGACGAGCTCGCTGCGGATCCCCCGGGTCCGGCAGCCGGGTCGGCCGCCGCGATCGTCGTCGCGATGGCCGCCGCGCTCCTCGAGCTGGCCGCGAGACGATCAGGCGAGGACGGGATAGCCTCGCAGGCTTCCTCAATTCGTACGGCAGCGCTGCCGCTGGCGGAGGCGGACGCCCGCGCTTACCGGGTGGTGCTGCAAACGCGGGGAGATGAGAGGCGGTCTGCCTTGCGCCGTGCCTCGGACGTCCTGCGCGAGATCGGGGCTGCGGCGGCAGCCGTAGAGAAGCTCGCCTTGCCACTCCTCGAGCTTGCAAAGCCCGCGCTGGGAGGCGAGGTGGTCGCCGCAAGCGAGCTCGCCCGAGCCGCACGCCGCGTCAGCGAGAATCTCGTCGCGGTCAACGGCTCGGCGGATGCCACCGTCGGAGGCGCGGCCCGATGACCTTTCCGTCCGACCTGGCGATCGCCCGATCGGTCACGCCGCGCCCCATCCAGGACGTCGCGCGGGACCTTGGGCTGCACGACGACGAGATCGAGCCGTACGGCCGCACGAAGGCGAAGATCACGCTCGCCGGGATTCGTCGGCTCGAAGCGGAGAATCCTCGCGGCAAGTACGTCGTGGTGACCGCTATCACGCCGACGCCACTCGGCGAGGGGAAGTCGACCACGACCGTGGGGCTGGCGCAGGGCCTCAACCGGATCGGCCGTAGGGCGGCAGTGTGCATCCGTCAGCCGTCGCTCGGGCCCGTCTTCGGTGTCAAGGGCGGCGCAGCCGGGGGCGGCTACAGCCAGGTCATCCCGATGGAGGACTTCAACCTGCATCTGACCGGCGATGTCCATGCCATCGGCGCGGCACACAACCTGGCGGCCGCCTTCATCGACAACAGCCTGCACCACAAGAATCCACTCGGGATCGACCCGCACTCGATCCTCTGGCCGCGCGTCGTCGACATCAGCGACCGAGCGATCCGGCACACGACCATCGGCCTCGGTGGGCGGGAGAATGGCATCCCGCGCGAAACCGAGTGGCAGATCACGGCCGCCTCGGAGGTGATGGCGGCGCTGGCGCTGACGAGCGACATCCACGACCTGCGCACGCGACTGGGCCGGATGGTCCTCGCCATGCGCGCCGATGGAACACCAGTCACCGCAGACGACCTCAGGGTCGCCGGGGCGATGACCGCCCTCCTGACCGATGCCATCAAGCCGAACCTCCTCCAGACCCTCGAAGGCGGTCCGGCGTTTGTCCACTGCGGCCCGTTCGGCAACATCGCCCATGGCAACAACTCGGTACTTGCGGACCGGATTGCGCTGGCCACCAATGAGATCGTGTGCACGGAGGCCGGCTTCGGTGCGGACATGGGCGCCGAGAAGTTCTTCGACATCAAGTGTCGAGCGTCGGGGCTGCGACCCGATGCGGCCGTCGTGGTGGCCACCATCCGCGCCCTCAAGATGCATGGCGGCGTCGGCAAGATCGTCGGCGGAGTGGCGCTGGATCCAGCGTTCGCCACGGAGGATGTCGTGGCCGTCCGGGCCGGAGCGGCCAACCTCGTCAAGCAGGTCGAGAACGTCCTGGCCTTCAACGTCCCCGCGGTCGTCGCCATCAACGTCTTTCCGACGGACACGCCCGCGGAGATCGCGGCAGTCCGCGACGTCGCACTCGCCGCCGGCGCCCGTGACGCGGTGATCGCGACCCACTTCACCGATGGCGGCGCCGGAGCCGTGGCGCTCGCCGAGGCAGTATGGGAGGCCGCGCAGGTCGGCGCCCCTGACTTCACATTCCTCTACCCGGACGACGCGCCGTTCATCGAAAAGATCGAGACCATCGCCCGGTCCATGTACGGGGCGGACGGCGTGGATCTGGCGCCCGCCGCGGCGAGGGCGCTGCGGCGCTATGAAGAGCTCGGCTTTGGGCATCTCCCGGTCTGCATGGCCAAGACGCAGGCCTCGCTGAGCCACGATCCCGCACTCCGGGGCCGCCCGACGGGCTTCCGGGTGCCAATCAGGGACGTGGCGTTGTCCGCGGGTGCTGGCTACGTCATCCCGTCGGTCGGCGACATCCGGACGATGCCGGGATTGCCGTCGAGGCCGGGCGGGGCGAACATCGATATCGACGCCGAAGGCAACATCGTTGGCCTCTTCTAGCTTCGACCGAGGGGCAGCGGATGCGCCAGTGACCGGGCCCGGCCGCATCATCATCGATGGTCGTCCGATCCCATTCGGGGCCGACGATTCGGTCGCCGTGGCGATGATGCGTGCCGGCCTCCATCCCAATCACGGAGGCACCCTGTGCCTGGCCGGCGACTGCGGGAACTGCGTCGTCGAGGTCGACGGCGTCGCGTACGTCCGCAGTTGTCAGATTCGCGCCCGCCCGGAGCTCGTGGTCCAGCGTCATCCCGCGGCCGAAGCCCCCCCAATGCCGACCGCGTCGCGGGTTGACCTCACCGATCCTCCGCCCGCCCCCCGCATCCGAGTTGAGCGCGCGGAGGCCGATGTCGTCGTCGTTGGCGCCGGCGACAGTGGGACCTCGGCCGCCGCGGACGCTCGCCGCCGGGGACGAAGCGTCACCGTGCTCGACGCGAATGACGGGATGGAAGTCGTCGGCATCTATGCCGGGCCGACCGTCATCGTCCGCACCCCCGACGGCATGCTCCACATCGGTGCCCATGACGTGATCGTTGCGACCGGGGCGGCCGAGCTGCACCCGGTCTGCCCGGGAAACACGCTGGCCGGCCTGGTCACCGCGCGCGCCGCCCAGCAGCTGCACGCGGGCGGTGTGGACCTGGGCATGGCCGTCGCCATCGGCGCGGCACCGAGCGGGGTGCCGTGCACGGCCGTGCCGGGCAGGCTGCTCCGCATCGAGGGCGAGGGAACGGTGTCGGCGGTCGTCACGGTTGACGACGACGGGAGTGGCCATGAGCGGAGCACCGCGTGCGACACGGTCATTTTCGGCATTGGCCACGCCGCGCGCGACGGGCTCACGCGGATGGCCGGGAACCTCGCGGTCACGGTCGTCGGACCGGCCGCCGAGGCGTTCCCGCTCCCCGCCGGCCCGACCGCGGGCACGGTCTGTCCGTGCTCGCTCGTGAACGTCGACGATCTCGACAGCGTGTGGGACCGCGGGTTCCGGGAATTGGAGCTGGTCAAGCGCGCCAGCCTCGTCGGGACCGGGACCTGTCAGGGAAGCGTCTGCCTGCCGTATCTGCGGGCCTTCATCGCCGAGCGAACGGGCGAAATCCCCGAGCCGTTCACCGCGCGCCCGGCAGCGCGTCAGATCACGCTTTCCGAAGCCGCCGCCGGTGCGCATGTCGACGCGTTCCGGCGCACGCCGCTGCATGACGAGCACACAGCTCTGGGCGCACGCATGGATCGCTTCGGGGGATGGTGGCGCCCGTGGCACTACGGCGATCATGTCGCCGAGTACTGGTCCGTGCGTGAGGCGGTATCGCTGGGTGACGTGAGCACGCTCGGAAAGCTCGTGGTCTCGGGGCCCGATGCGGTCGAGGCCCTCGAGCGGCTCTATCCTATGCGCGTCGCCGACATCCGGATCGGCCGATCCCGCTACGCCCTCTTGCTCAACGAGCGCGGGCATGTCATGGATGACGGCATGGTCTGCCGGGAAGCGGAATCACGCTTTGTCCTCACCTTCACCTCGGCGGGGGCTGGGCATGCGGAAATGTGGGTTCGTGACTGGGTCGAGACATGGGGCCTCAGGGTCCATGTGCTGGACCGCACGATGTCGCTGGCGGCCATCAACGTCACCGGTCCGCTCGCGGGTCAACTGCTCGAACGTGTGGGGCTTTCCGCGCAGCCGCGGTTCCTGGAGCACGCCCACGCGCAGGTGGCCGGCATACCGTGCCACGTGATGCGGCTGAGCTTCACCGGAGAGATGTCCTTCGAGCTGCACCACCCGGTCGACCGCTCGGTCGAGCTGTGGAGGGCGCTGATGGCGCACGGCCGAGATCTCGGCATCGCGCCTCACGGCCTCCAGGCACTTCAGGGACTGCGCCTCGAGAAGGGCAACGTGATCGTGGGGATGGACACCGAGCTCGACTCGACGCCTCGGCGGCTCGGGATGGACTGGGCGGTGAAGATGGAGAAGGCCGACTTTGTCGGTCGCAGCGCCTTGGCCCGCACGGCTCAGCTCGCCGATGACCGCCAGCTTGTGGGGCTGACGATGCCGGGCATCGCGCCGACAGAAGGCAGCCCAATCTGGTCCGACGGGGACGTTGTCGGCCATGTCGCATCGAGCTTCACCTCGCCGATCCTTGGCCACGTCGTGATGCTGGGTTGGTTGAAGCGCGCGCCGTTCCCCGAGCAGGTCGAGGTGGACGGGCGAACCGCCTCCGTCGTCCCACCTCCGTTCTACGACCCGGAGGGCATCCGTGCTCGCGCTTGAGGCCATCTTGGGCCTGCGGGTCATGGCTTCGCCGGAGGCGCTCGATGCCGCTCCCTGGGCAAGCGAAGCTGTCGTGCTCAGGTTTGCGCCAGATGACGCGTTCGCCATCAGCGTCATGGACATCGATGTCACCGACGACCATGCGATCGTCGCCCAGGAGGCCGGATTCGTGGGAGTGTGGCTGACCACCGATGAGCTGATCGAGCGAGTCGTCCCCCACATCGAGTGGCCGCTGCCCGTCGCACGGCCGGCGCTGGCCCAGGGCCTGATCGCGGGCGTCCCCGCCAAGCTCTGGCTCGCCGAAGACCGCGCGCTGCTGCTGTGCGCCGGCGCCTACGCACACGAACTCACTGAGCGGCTGCGATGAACGAGTTCGTCGAGAGGCAGATCGCGCTCGAATGGCGCGAGCCGAAGCGCTCGTACGACGTGGTGATCGTGGGGGGAGGTGGCCACGGCCTGGCGACCGCCTACTACCTGGCGGCCCGCCACGGCATCACGAACGTGGCCGTCGTGGAAGCCGGCTACATCGGCTCGGGCAACTCCGGTCGCAACACCACCATCATCCGCGCCAACTACGGCATCCCGGAGGCGATCCGCTTCTACCAGCACAGCCTGGACCTGTACCGGACCCTCGAGGATGAGCTGAGCTGCTGGATGATGTTCAGCACCAAGGGCCTGATCTGGATGGCGCACACCGAAACACAGATGCGGGCAGAGCGGGCCCGTTGCCTGCTGAACGTCGCCTGCGGCGCGGAGACGATCATGATCACGCCGCAGCAGGCCAAGGAGCTCTGTCCACAGCTCGACCTTTCGGGTGGCGGCCGGTACCCGGTGCTTGGTGCCTCCTACCATCCGGGCGCGGCCACGGCTCGCCATGACCGGGTCGTGTGGGCCTACGCGCAGGGGGCGATGCGGCACGGCGTTGACGTGGTGCAGAACAGGAAGGTCACCGGCCTGATTCGCGATGGCGCGCGCGTTACCGGCGTCGAGACATCGGCGGGCCCCATCTCAGCCGGAGTCGTGCTGAGCGCGGTCGGCAGCAACGTGTCGACCATGGCGGCATACGCCGACGTCCGGTTGCCGATCCGGACCCATCCCCTCCAAGCCTTCGTCACGAACACCTACGCACAGAGCTTCGCCCCGATCGTCGGCGACACCGAGCTGCTCTGCTACGTGTCGCAGAGCGCGCGCGGCGAGATGGTCATCGGGGCGGAGTTCGACCCGCAACCGAGCTATTCCCTGAGGTCCTCGTTCAACTTCCTCCAGAGCTGCGCGGCGAAGGTAACGGCCCTGCTTCCCTTCATGCGCGACCTGCGGATCCTCCGCCAGTGGGCCGGGATCTGCGACATCTCCGCCGACTTCTCGCCGATCATGGGTGGGACGGGGGTTGATGGCTTCCTCGTGACGACGGGCTGGGGTACCTGGGGCTTCAAGGCGATCCCCGCTGGGGGTGAGCAGATGGCGGAGCTCATCGCGACCGGGCGTATCCCCGCGCTCCTCGAACCGTTTCGCCTCGATCGGTTCGCAGCGGATCACGCCATGGCGGACCAGGGCTCGACGGGGACGCACTGATGCTCTGGATCAGCTGCCCCGGGTGCGGCCGCCGCCCGGTCGAGGAGTTCAGCTTCGGGGGCGAGCCCCGCAGCGTCCCTGACCGGATCACCGATCCGGACGAGCGAGACGTCGACTACGCCTGGATGTACGACAACGTCGCCGGTGTTACGACCGAGCGCTGGTTTCACCGTGCCGGCTGTCGCCGCTGGCTCACCCTTCGACGAGACACCACCACCGATACGGTCGTTGACTGAAGCTGCCTCGGGCTTGGCGGTCGCCGCTGGTGACGGCGGGGTCGTCAGCCCTCGAGCTTCGACTTCACACAGGTGAAGGTCTGGCCGATGAGCTTTCTCGCCGTTCCCTCGATCAGTCGCGCTCCGAGCGACGCCATCATGCCGCTGAACCGCACATCCGCGGTCCAATCCATGATCGTTGTCCCCTCCGCGTCGCCGTCGCGCAGCGTCATCTCGGCGGAGCCGTCGACCGCGGTGCCGGGAGCCTTCCCGCGCCCGCGCACCTTCGCCCGTTCCGGCGCGACGCGCTCGACGAACTCGGCGTTGATCGTGAACTTCGCGTTGATCGGCCCGACGCCGACCTTCGCCTTTGCCGCGAACTTGTTCTCGTCGATCTCGTCGACGGACTCGACGCCCGGTCCGCAAGCGCCCATCTTCTGCGGATCGCTGACGAACTCCCAGACCTGATCGCGCGGCGCGGCGATCTCAACGCTGCCTGAGAACTGCATCGGTTTTTTGAACCTCCTTCAGTGAGTGGGTGCGCCCCGGCATCGGTCCGCCGGTCGCGCCATTTCGGTCGGCGATGATCTCGGCCATGACCGCCAGGGCGATCTCGGCCGGCGCGCGCCCACCCAGGTCCAGGCCGATCGGCCCACGCAGGCGGATCAGTTCAGCATCGGTCAGGCCGGCGGCAAGTAGGCGCCTGCGCCGGTCGGCCTGCGTCTTGCGCGAGCCGATCGCGCCGACGTACCGGCAGCCGGCATGCAGGGCGGCGACGATCGCTGGCTCGTCGAGCTTGGAGTCATGGCTGAGGATGGCCACGCTGTCATGCGGATGGAGGCCGATCGTCGCAAACGCGTCCTCCGGCCAGGCCACGTGTACCTCGTCGGCGTCATCGGTACGTTCCTTCGAGGCGAACGTGGCACGGCGGTCGACGAGAACGGAGCGGAAGCCGAGCTCGCGGGCGAAGCGCAGGAGCGGCAACGCGGCGTGGACCGCGCCCACCACCACCAGGCGCGGCGGCGCCGGAAAGGCCTCGACGAACCACTGGCGGTCGGTCGCGTCGCGGACAACCGACGAGGTCCCATCGTCCAGGGCGGCGGTGACGGCGTCTCGTAACGCCTGCGGTGCGCCGGCCGTATCACGGACGAGGAGCGCTGCGCCGGGTGGTTCGCCGGGCCCGGTGGTGACGGGCACCAGCTCGTCGTCGGGGGTATCCGCCGGCAGGGAGGTGAGGAGCGCGGCGCCATCCGCCTCGGCCGCGGCGACCGCCTCCGGCCGCACCTCGGGCTCGACGAGAACGTCGATGATCCCGCCGCACGCGAGGCCCACGTCCCACGCCAGCTCGTCGCTGATCCCGTAGCGGATGACGCGGACGCGTCCGTCACGCCGGGCCCGGCGCACCTCGTCGGCGGCAGCGCCCTCGACGCACCCGCCGCTCACCGAGCCGTCAAGCCGGCCGTCGTCGGTGGCGAGCAGGACGGCGCCGGGCGCGCGAGGAGAGGAATGGAAGGCGCGGATGAGCGTGGCGCGGCCGATCCCGACGCCATCGGCCTGCCAGGCGCGGAGGGTGGGAAGGAGCTCGCGGAGGCTCACGCCACACGCGCCGGCGCAGGGGCACTCAGCAGCGCGCCGAGCGCCTCCAGGTCGGCCAGCCTTGAAGCGGGGAGAAAGCGATCCACGTGCGGCAATGCCGCCGCCATTCCACCGGCCAGCGGCTCATAGTCCGCGGCGCCGGCGAGCGGGTTGAGCCAGACCAGCTCGTGGCAGCGCCGCGCCAGCCGCGCGGTCTCGACCGCGATCAGCTCAGCCTTGCCGTGGTCCCAGCCGTCCGACAGCACCACCACCACGCCGCTTCCGGGCAGGACACGGCGCGCCCAGCGTCGGTTGAAGGTGCCGAAGGCCCGCCCGATGTGCGTGCCGCCGGCACCGAAGGCAGCCTCGGAACCGATGCGCTGCAGCGCACGATCCGCGTCGCGATCGCGAAGCATGAGGGTCACCCGGGTGAGCTGGGTCCCGAAGACGAAGGCCTCGGTTCGTGTCGGTGTTCGGGCAATGGCGTGGACGAAGCGTAGGAGGAGCCGGGCATAGCGCTCCATGGACCCGGAGATGTCGATGAGCGCGACGATCGGTCGCGGACGGTGCATCGGGCGCTGCCAGGCCCACGCAAGTGGCTCGCCACCGGTCGCCAGGTTCCGGCGCAACATGATCCGCGGGTCGAGGCGCCGACCGTGCGCGTGCGGCTCATGCCTGCGCGTGCGTCGCATGGCGAGGCGCGGTACCAGCGCGCCGATCATCCGTTCAGCGTCCCGCAGCTCATCGGAGGTCATCTCGGCGAAGGACCGATGACGCGTCACGTCGGCCGGAGACCAGCCCACGCGCCGGATCAGGTCGCCCTCCTCGACGCCCTCGTCTGCATCCGCACTTGCCTGCTCGCCAGCTATTGGGGGGCTCGCCCCGCGCGGCGTACCCGCCTCGACGAGCCCGGGATTGGCGCGCGCGCGCCACCAGCGGGTGAAGACCTCGTGATAGGCCGGAAGCTCGTCGCGGCGGCGCACGAAACAGGCGGCGCCGGCGGCGCGCACCTGCCCGCGATCGCCGATCTCGACCAGCGTCAGCGACCGCGCGAAGTCCATGGCCGATGTCAGATCGCCGGAAAGGCCGGCCGCCCACAGCTCCCGACCGAATCCGACGGCAGAGCGCAGCAGCGCCGTGCCGCTGATCTCAGCCATGCGCGACGACCTCGTCGAGATAAGCGCGCGCCGTTGCCCCACGCACCGAGCGCACGTCCTCCTCGACCTTCAGCACGACGCCGAGCGTGTCGTCGATGATCTGTCCGTCCAGGTCGGTGGCGCCGAGCGCCATGAGCGCGGCCGCCCAATCGAGCGTCTCCGCCACCCCGGGCAGCTTGGCGAGGTCCGCGGCGCGCAGGCGGCCGATGAAGCCGACCACCTGCCGCGCCAGTTGTTCGGGGACGTCCGGCAGCCGCGCTGTGATGATTGCCAGCTCACGCGCCGCATCGGGATAGTCGATCCAGTGGTAAAGGCAGCGCCGCTTGAGCGCGTCGTGCACTTCCCGCGTCCGGTTGCTGGTGAGGATCACCCGCGGCGGCCGCTCGGCCCGGATGGTACCCAGCTCGGGGATGGTGATGGCGAAGTCGCTGAGCAGCTCGAGCAGGTAGGCCTCGAACTCCGCATCGGCGCGGTCGATCTCGTCAATGAGCAGCAGCGGCGGCTCGCCGTCGGCCGTCGCCTCAAGCGCGGCAAGCAATGGACGCCGGATCAGGAACTCGCGGCTGAAGATGTCCTGCGGAGTCGGCGCATGGCCCGCGCCGCCTGCCTCGAGCAGCCGAATCTCGAGCATCTGGCGCGGGTAGTTCCACTCGTAGACGGCGGTCGAGACATCGAGTCCCTCGTAGCACTGAAGGCGGATCAACGGTGACCCCAGCGCATCGGCCAGCGAGCGCGCCAGCTCGGTCTTGCCAACCCCGGCCTCACCCTCGAGCAGCAGAGGACGCTCCAGCTTGAGCGCCAGAAAGGTCGCCGTTGCCAGGGCCCGATCGCAGACGTAGCCCTGGGCCGCGAGAGCCGGCGCGACATCGGTGATCTCGCGAATTTCGCTCATGACGGACGGGTCAGCTCGCCGCGTCGAGCGCGGCCTGGACTGCCCTCCGTACCTGGATCGCGGCCAGGCTGGACCGATACTCCGCGTCCGCGTGGATGTCCGTCGCCACCGTCTGGCCGTCGGTGGCATGCGCGGCAGCCGTGGCCGGATCGGCGCCGCCGGCCAGCGCCTCCTCCACCGCCGTCGCGCGATATGGCATCTCGCCCACCCCGGCGATGGCAACTCGGGCGTGGCCATCTCCCACCACCGCAGCCACGGCGGCCAGCGAATAGCCGCTGGCCGCCTGCGAGAGCGACGACCACGCGGTGGTGACTCCCTTCGGCAGATCAGGCAGCCGAAGCGCGGTGATCAGCTCGCCATCGGCCAGGCCGGTGGTGAAGGCGCCGTCGAAGAAGCCATCGAGCGGCGTGCTGCGCTCGCCGTCGACCCCGCTGATCAGCACCTCGGCGTCGAGGGCCAGGGCGACGGCCGGAAAGTCGAGGGCGGGATCGGCATGCGCGATCGCCCCGCCCACCGTGCCACGGTTTCGGATCTGGGTGTCGCCGATGTCGTTGATGGCGTCGACCAGGAGCGGAAAGGCTGCGCACAGCTCGTCATGGTCGAGCAGGTCGCGGTAGGTGGTCAGCGCGCCGATGCGCCAGCCGTCGCCGTCGCGGCTGATGCCGGCCAGCTCACGCAGCCCGCCGATGTCGACGAGGCGCCCAGGCTGCGCCAGGCGGAACCTGATCAGCGGGATGAGGCTCTGGCCGCCAGCCAGAACCTTCGAGTCGGTGGACTCGGAGAGCAGGGTCAGCGCCTCGTCCAGCGACGACGCGCGGACGTAGTCGAACGCGGCCGGGATCACGAACGCACCTCCGGGTTGGTCGAGTCGCCGTTGGCCCGCGCGTCACGCATGGCGCGCCATACGCGCTGCGGGGTGAGCGGCATATCCAGATGACGGATGCCCAGTGGACTGAGCGCGTCGACAACCGCGTTCACGACCGCCGGCGTGCTGGCGATGGTGCCGGCCTCGCCCACGCCCTTGACCCCGAGCGCGTTGATGGGCGAGGGTGTCACCGTCTCGTCGAGCTCCAGCTCAGGGAACCACGAGGCGCGCGGCAGCGCATAGTCCATCATCGAGCCGCTGATGAGCTGGCCGTCGTCGTCGTACACGGCGCCCTCCCACAGGGCCTGGCCCACGCCCTGCGCGATTCCACCATGGATCTGGCCGTCCACGATGAGCGGGTTGATCTTCTTGCCCACGTCGTCGACGGCGACGTAGCGCACCAGGTCGACCTTGCCGGTCTCCTTGTCGACCTCGACCATCGCGATATGGGTACCGAACGGCCAGGTGCAGTCGGGCGCGTCGTAATAGGCGGTCTCGTCGAGATACGGCTCCATGCCCTCAGGCAGGTCGTAGCCGACGTGCGCGGCCAGCGCCACCTCTGCGATCGTCTTGACCTTGTCCGGCGAGCCCTTCACGCGGGCGCCACCGTCGACGTACTCCATGTCATCCGGGCTCGCCTCGAGCATGTGCGCGGCGAGCCGCTTTGCCTTCTCCTTGATCTTCTGCACAGCGGTGTAAGCCGCCATGCCGCCCACCGCAGCCGATCGGCTTCCGTACGACCCGTAGCCGAACGGGGTTCCGGAGGTGTCGCCCTGCTCGACCAGCACGTCCTCGACCGGGACGCCGAGCCCGGTGGCCACGATCTGGGCCATGGTCGTCTCGTGCCCCTGGCCGTGCGACTGGGTGCCGATCGTGAGCACGACCTTGCCGGTCAGGTGAATGCGGATATTGGCCGACTCCCACATGGCTGCCCCCCAGCCCTCGCCGACGACGCCGATCCACTTCGAGGGTGCGACGCCGCACATCTCGATGTAGGTCGACAGGCCGATGCCCAGGTAGCGCCCGCGATCGGCCGCATCCTTGCGCCGAGTGTCGAGATCCGCGTAGCCGATCATCTCGAGCGCCCGGTCCAGCGCCGGCTCGTAGTTGCCGGAGTCGATCGCCAGCTCTACGCCGTTCCAGCTGCGATACAGGCCGGACGCATTCTTGTGCGGGAAGGAATCGTTCGGGAGGAAGTTGCGCCGCCGGACGTCGACTGGGTCGACGCCGGTCTCATCGGCCACGAGGTCCATGGCGCGCTCGAGCACGTAGGTCGCTTCGGGCCGCCCCGCCCCGCGGTAGGCATCCACGAAGACGGTGTTGGTGTAGGTGCCGATGACCTCGCAGAACACGTTCGGAATCTTGTACGGTCCGGACAGGAGCCGGCCATACAGGGTTGTCGGGATGCCGGGACCAATGGTCGACAGCCGCCCGCCCAGGTTGGCGTAGGTCTTGACGCGAAGCC
This sequence comes from Candidatus Limnocylindria bacterium, assembly GCA_039919135.1. Lineage (GTDB taxonomy): Bacteria > Chloroflexota > Limnocylindria > QHBO01 > QHBO01 > JACDBZ01. Next base: position 14,897 of record JBDSGF010000020.1, read on the forward strand.
CGGTGACCTCGCCGGCCTTGGTCGCACCGACCTCGATGTAGGTGATGTGGTCGCGGCCGTGGGTCGTGGCCTGGTAATTCTCCGAGCGCGTCTCGTACCACTTCACCGGACGGCCGCCGAGCTTCTTCGAGGCCCACGCCACCAGCGCCCATTCGGGGTAGCAGAAGATCTTGGTGCCGAACGCACCGCCGACGTCGGGCGCAATGCAGCGGAGCTTGTGCTCCGGGATTCCCATCACGAACGCAGTAATCAGCAGCCGCATGATGTGTGGCGTCTGGCTCGTCATCCAGATGGTGTACTCGTCGCCGCCGGCGTCCCAGCGGCCGATGGCGCCGCGCATGTCGATCGGGTTCGGGATGAGGCGCTGATTGACGAGTCGCTGGCGGATGACGACCTCGGCCCCGTCGATGGCCGCGGCGGTTCCGTCGGGGTCGCCGACCGACCAGGTGACGGCCACGTTGTTCGGCGCGTTCTCGTGCAGCTGCGGCGCCCCGTCTTCGGTCGCCTTCTCGGCGTCGACCACGGTCGGCAGCGGCTCCCAGTCGACGTCGATCGCCTCGCGCGCGTCGACCGCCTGCTCGGGCGTCTCGGCAATGACGACCGCGACGCCCTCGCCCGTCCATTTCACCTCATCGACGGCGAGGACGCGGGGCGTGTTGAGGTTATTCGTCACGCCGCCGACCTCGCCGCCCGACGCGCCGCCGGCGGCCCAGGCGCATGGCAGCGGGTTGAGCTCGGTCTCCATGTCCTTGCCCGTGAACACGGCGACCACGCCGGGCATTGCGGCCGCGGCAGAGGTGTCGATCGAGATGATCTTCGCGTGCGCATACGGCGAGCGCAGGATTGCGGCATGGGTCATGCCGGGCAGCTTGATGTCGTCGAGGTAATTGCCGGCGCCGGTGATGAAGCGCGGGTCTTCCTTGCGCTTCAGCGCAGCGCCGTGGGGGTTTGCAACGGCCATGGCGGCGGTGTCTCCTCTTGCGCTCAGCGGGGGGCGTCGGTCAGGTCGGCGTCGAGCTCTTCGGCGACGGGTCCGGCAGGTGCGGCCTGCTCATCCCGGGTCACCGGCGGCAGAGCGTCGGAGGCGTCCCCTCCGACCGGCAACGCGGTCGTCCTGCCGCTGGCGGTGATGCGGGCCGCTTCGCGAATGGCCGCGACGATGTTCTGGTAGCCGGTGCATCGGCAGAAGTTGCCCTCGATGGCGTGGCGGATCTCGTCATCGGTTGGATCGGGATTTCGACTGAGCAGGTCGGCCGCCGTCATGATCATGCCGGGCGTGCAGAAGCCGCACTGGAGCCCATGCTTCTCCCAGAAGCCGGTCTGGAGGGGATGGAGCTCGCCGTCGATGGCCATCCCCTCGATCGTGGTGACCGCCGCCCCATCGGCCTGGAGGGCGAGCATGGTGCAGGACTTTACGGCATCGCCGTCGACGAGCACGGTGCAGGCGCCACACTGGCTCGTGTCACAGCCGACGTGGGTGCCCGTCAACGAGAGGTCCTCGCGCAGGAGTTGGACGAGCAGCCTGCGGGGCTCCACCTCCATGCTGTGTGCGACGCCGTTCACGTTGATCGCAAGACGCTGGGTCACCGGCAGCCTCCTCGGCAGAGCGGATGGCGCCGTCAGAGCAGAACGTCGTCTGTCCGTGGCGCGGAAGCACGGTCAGCTGGAGCGGCAATGATGGATCGCGGCTGGGCATCGGTCAATACGCACGGTGATGCGCTAGAGTCGGCGCCGGAACCATGAGCGAGCTCACCGACGTCCTGGCTGCCATCACCACCCTCCACGCGCGCGGCGAGCGCATGGCGCTGGCTACGATCGTCAAGGTGAGCGGCTCGACGTACCGCCGTCCCGGCGCTCGGCTGCTCGTGCCCGAACAGGGTGCCTCCATCGGCAACGTCTCGGGCGGATGCCTGGAGGGGGACGTGGAGCGCATCGGCCACGAGGTGATGATCTCCGATCAGCCCCGGCTCGAGATCTTCGATCTCACCGCCGATGGTGACGAAGTGTGGGGCTTCGGCCTCGGCTGCAACGGCGCCATGGAGCTCTTCATCGAACCGGCCGAGCATGCCATCGCCACGGCCGCGGCGCTCCAGAGCGCCATCGAAGACGAGCGGGCGTGCTGCCTCGTCACCGTGCTCGCCTCGACCGTGGACGCCGTTTCGCCTGGCGCTCGGCTCCTTCGCAATGCCGACGGCAGCACTGAGGGCGGGCTTGGTGAGGCCAGGACCGATGCGACCGCGACTGCCCTCGCCGAGCGCGCTCTCGCTGCCGAGGCGAGCTCGGTCGAGGAGGTTGATGGCCTCCGGCTCTTTGTCGAGGTGCTCGAGCCACCGCCGCGCCTCCTCATCTGCGGTGCGGGCCACGACGCCGTACCCCTCGTGCGATACGCCTCGGAGCTCGGCTGGCGAGTGACGGTCGCCGACGTGCGGCGGCCCTTCCTCACCCACGAGCGCTTTCCGCAGGCGACGGCGTTCCTCGACGTCGACCCGGATCGCGTCGGCGAGGCGTTCGCGCCGGACCGCCGGGCGTCAGCGGTCCTGATGAGCCACAATTACCTGCGCGACGTCGAGTACCTCCGCTCCCTCCTCGGCGTGGAACTCGCGTATCTCGGTGCCCTCGGCCCACGGAAGCGGACGCTCCAGCTCCTGCGTGACCTCGACCGGGTCGAAGCCATCGATCAGATCCACGCACCGGCCGGCCTCGACATCGGCGGGGAGGGTCCTGAGGAGGTCGCCTGGGCGATCGTGGCCGAGATGCTCGCCGTTCGCCGCGGAAGGTCAGCCGGCTTCCTGCGCGACCGGCGCGCCCCCATCCACGCCAGCGACTGAAGATCTACCCCCCGATGAAGCTCATCTCCACCTTCGGCAGGTCCACGGTTTCCAGGGTGCGCAGCTCCGAATAGCGATCCGAGCGGCCGGTCCAGATGGCGCGCAGCGCATCGGCCAGGGAGGTGTCGTCAACGCCGGAGCGAAGCAGGCCGCGCAGATCGTGTCCGGCCGTCGCGAAGAGGCACGTGAAGAGGCGCCCGTCGGCGCTGAGGCGGGCACGGGTGCAGTCTCCGCAGAACGGCTGCGTCACGCTGCTGATGACACCGATCTCGCCGGCCCCGTCGCGGTACCGATAGCGCTGCGCGACCTCGCCGCGGTAGTCGGGATCGACCGGCTCGAGCGGCCAGCGCGCGTCGATAGCCGCGACGACCTCGGCGGCCGGCACGACATCATCAAGCCGCCAGCCATTGGAATGGCCGACGTCCATGTACTCGATGAAGCGCACGGTCGTATCGGTCCCGCGGAAGCGCTCCGCCAGGTCGAGCATGGCGTGCTCATTGAGCCCGCGCCGGATGACGGCGTTGAGCTTGATCGGTCCCAGCCCGGCTTCTTCCGCGGCCGCGATGCCGTCCAGAACGCGTGAAACAGGGAATCCGACGTCGTTCATACGCATGAAGGTCTCATCGTCCAGCGCGTCGAGACTCACTGTCACCCGATGCAGGCTCGCATCGGCCAGCGCGCGCGCCTTGGTCGCCAGCAACGAGGCGTTGGTGGTCAGGGTCAGGTCCTCGATGCCCTCGATCCCGGCGAGCATCCGCACGAGGATCTCCAGGTTGCGGCGAACGAGCGGCTCGCCGCCGGTGAGGCGGACCTTCCGCACGCCCAGCGCGACCGACGCGCGCACCACGCGCTCGATCTCCTCGAAAGAGAGGATCTCCGTGCGCGGCAGGAATGCGTGATCCGGGCCGAACACCTCCTTGGGCATGCAGTACCCGCAACGGAAGTTGCACCGATCGGTGACGCTGATGCGCAGGTCGCGCATTGGTCTGCCGAGCGTGTCGAGGACTGTGAGCGGGGAGGTCATGGGCTGGTGATGGTCGCACTCGTTCGTCGAACGCGCAACGACGGGTGCCCGCTCATGCGGTCAGCCGGCCGACGCCGATGAGAAGTCCCAGGACAAGCGCGGTGACACCGCCGCCCACCAGGGCCAGGCGAGAGGCCCACGCCTCACAACGGGGGAGCGCCATGCCACCCAGGCCGAGACCCAATCCGAGTGCCCCGCCAAGCACCAGCAGGACGGCGATGGCGACCGCGGGGTTGAGAAACGTCGTCATCCGGCCATCGGCGATGCCATCGTCCGCGAGCGTGAACGCGAAGCGCTGGCGCGCAAGCTCGGCGTCGTCCGACCCCAGGATGCGGACGCTGGTGTCCCATTGGCTGCCCGCGGGCAGCACGACCGCATCGGCGTACCAATCGATGAATCCGTCGTCCGATTCCATCGACATGCCGCTGTGATCCATGCCCTCCATCCCGGGGTGGGTCAGCGGCACCCGCGTGGTCGAGCCGGCATCCAGGCGGTCGAGCGACAGCTCGAAGGATGGGGCCGCCGCCATCGCATCGGTGGTGGTCACGATGATGCGGTTCACGCCCGGCCGGCCGGGGACGACCTCCATGCTCATCCCTGGAGTCACCTCGCCGAAGGCATCGGGGATGGGCTGGATCGCCACGCCGCTGACCTCTTCGACCGGCGGGGTCGTGGCCAGCGCGGCGGTCATGACCAGGACGGCAATCGCGGCCATCACTTCCACCGTCAGGCGCGTGCGAAGTCCGCCGAGCCAGGCGCGCATGCGCCCGCCGTCCAGGTAGTTCAGCCCGCCCATGGCGAGCGCACATATGGCCAGCGCCGACTTCATGAGCAGGGTGCGTCCGTACTCCGTCTCGAGGGTGATGAGCGTTCCGGTCTGGAGCCAGGCGGAATAGACGCCGGTGAGCCCCACCAGGCCGATGGAGACCAGGGCCAGCGCCGAGAAGCGCGGGACGTACGTTCGCAGCGCCGGTCGCTCCTGGGACGTCAGCAGAGTCGGCCGGAGGATGAGCGCCATGAGGCCGGCGATGCCCCCGATCCAGACGGCCGCTCCGGCGACGTGGACCACCCCGCCGATGACGGGGCCCGGTCCGGGCAGCGCCGCCGCATGCCCGGAGACGATAAGCAGGACGATCCCCACCAGGCCCGCTCCCGATGCCACCAGCCCGGACAGCCGGGCCGGAGCGAAAAGCAGGACGGCCGCACCGGCCGCCGCGACGGTCGCGCGCGCCAGTTGGAGCCCGCCGTTGCGGGTGCCGAGCAGGTGATCGCGCACGGATCCCGCCTCGAGGCCGGAGGCGACCGCCACCGCCAGAGTTGCCGCGGCCGAGAGCGCCAGGCCCGCGGCAAGCAGGCGGACCAGGCGCATCGGCATGAGGCCGTCGCGGATCACGACGCGGTGGAAGACGGCGACGCCCAGCGCCAGGAGCAGCCCGAGGTAGGTGAGCCAGCGACCGATGACCCCGATCGCATCGGTCTCCGTATGGGTCATGCCGCCGCCGGTCGCCTGTGGGGGGGCCGCCTGACCCTCGCCGACCGCGAAGGTGAAGAAGCCCTCGGCGGTGTGGCCATCCACGGCGGAGAGGCTGCGCCAGGTGATCGAGTAGATCCCGTCGGCGAGCCCCGGATCCGCGACCACCAGCGCGTACGGATCATCCGGGTCGATCTCGCCGGCACGGCTCAGGATGGAGGTCCCGTCGGAGGTAACCACGTCGAGCGACGTCACCTGTGCCTCGAGCGCCTCGCTGAAGACCAGGCGCAGCTCAACTGGTGATTCCGCAACGGTGGCTCCCGCGCCGGGGGAGCTGGCAACCAGTTGCGCATGCGCCAGCACGCGGCTGCCCGCAGCGCCCGGGAGCGCCGGGGCCACGAACACCGCGATGAGGGCGATGGCTCCGGAGAGGAGCCACCACCGGGGTGGGTGTATCACGCTCGGCGTCGAGCCAACGTCAGTCCCAGCGCGACAAGCGCGGCAAGCAGGCCCGCGCCGCCGATAACGAGGGCGATCGTCGCGGTGGTGGCCGCATTGGCGCCTGCCTCCGCGTCACGCACCACGTCGCCGGTCGACGGGTACTGCACCGGGAACTGGCCGCCGGCCACGTCGGCCACCTCGCTGAACGTGTCGGGGCCCGAGGTGAATGTCTCGTCGATCGCCTCACCGTCAATCTCGCCGAATATGTGGAAGGTGTAAGGGCCCGCCGCCGTCGGGAAGAAGACGGAGCGATACGCGCCAGCCTGACCGAAGACCGGCGAGATCTCCAGATCGCGGGTCTGGCCCTCAAACGTGACCTCGGCCTCGAGCGTCTCCTCGAGGCCCTCGACTGGCTCCTCATGATGCGTCACCCGAAGATCGAGGCCACTCTTCTGGCCGCTATAGACTGGCTCGTCGAGAAAGCCGACGGCCATCGTGATGTCGTCGATCTCGCGGTCCTCGTGGGCTAGGGTGTTGCCGATGCTGACGACCATGGTCAGTACGGCACCCAGGACGGCAGCCCGTCCAAGTCGGTTGAACATCTCTGATTCTCCTCGTGACGGGCGCGCTGGCGCGGCCCGATGCGTTCGGTGTCAGCTGTGCTGAACGAGCGCTTGAGGCGGCCCGCGGCCGGCAATGGCCCACGCCAGCGGCGACGTGCGAGCGACGAAGAGCCGCAGCGGGGGCCGCAGGACGGACCGCGGCGCGCGGCCGAATGCTTGCCTCAGCGTCGCTGCGATGACCGCGAGTAGCTCACGCTCGACGCCAAGAGCGGCTGTCGCCAGGAGTGCGGCCATCCCGCTGATAAATGCGATGACCGGGAGGGCCAGCGGATACTCCGGGCCGAGCAGCACGCCGAGGCCCGTGGCATGCATGTGGGTGAGGTGGTGCTCGACGTTCTCCTGGATCAGGAAGCCGATGGCGACGAGGGCAAAGAGCCGCACCCAGGTCCGCAGGAGGCGGCTCTGCCCAGCCCTGGCGGGTGCAGCGCCCAACAAGAAGGCTCGCTGCCGCAGTCGACGCAGGCGGATCCATGCTCCGGCGGCGACCGCCAGACCGATGACGCCCAGCGCCAGGCTGGCGAAGCCCCAGTATCCGTGGCCGGCCTCACGCAGCGCGCGGGAGAGCGACTCGCCGGGGCCCATCTGAATGAGGATGATCGCGTCGTGGCTGAGGAAGAGCGCAACGCCGGCCAGCGCCCAGAAGGCGAGCCCTGGCGGGATACGCGCAAGCGTCGCTCCGATCCTCATGTCCCTACATACGGTACTCGACACGCCGCGCATGCTCGCGCATCGCTTGGAAGCGTCACCCAGCGCGTATGAGTACTACGGGTGCCGAGCGCGCACGGCGCGCAGCACCACTCCGCGGCAGGAGCGAGCCGTGGCCGGCTGTTCATCGTTTTGGCACTCGTTGTCGGCTATCTGCTGGTCGAGGTCGTAGGCAGCCTGCTGACCAACAGCCTTGCGCTGCTGGCCGACGCCGGCCACATGCTGACCGATGCGGTCGGCGTGGGACTGGCGCTGCTGGCCATTCACTTCGCCGCCAGACCCGCCACGGCCGCGAAGTCGTATGGCTACTACCGGCTGGAGAACCTGGCGGCGGTCGGTCTGTCCGATGACTTCGACATGGAGCACTCGACCATCCAGCTCGAAACGACCGACCGGCGGCGCCTGGAAGAGGCTTCGCACCCATGACGGCCGGATGCGCGCGCCGCTGTTCCGTCAGGCCGACTCTCCGTGGCCGTGGGGATGCTCCACCATGCGCATCGGCAGCGAGGGCAACTGCCGCGGATCGGGATCCGGCTCGTACTCGTCGGTGGCACCGTTGACGGCGTAGGTCCAGCGCGGCCCGTTGGCCGCGATCGCGCGCAGCGCATCGGCGAATACGTCGACGTCTGCCCGGGTGGAGCCCAGACCGAGGCTCATGCGCGCGGCGCCCGGCAGGCGCTGGTGATGGCCGGCGCGCGTCTCGTCGACGAGCCTGCGTGCCTCGGCGTCGTCCACGCGGAGGAGGCGCATCATCAGCGGGTGGGCGCAGAAGCAGCCATGGCGAATGCCAATGCCGTGCTCGGCCGACAGGACCGCGGCGAGCAGGTCGTACGGCATGTCCCCCAGGTTGAAGGTGAGCAGGCCGACGCGCGGGTGGTCGGCGGGCCACACGCGGTAGTGCTCGAAGCCGTCGATGGCGGCCAGTTGGTCGCGGGCGTGGGCCAGCAGGTCGGTCTCCTCGGCGGCGATGCGGTCCATTCCGACGGAGCTGAGCGTGTCGCACGCGACCCCCAGCGCCACCGCGCCGATCACGTTGGGCGAGCCGGCCTCCTGGCGATCGGGAAGATCGGCCCACAATGTTTCATCGACCGTGACGAGCCTCACGGCTCCGCCGCCGCGCAGGAAGGGGTCGCCGGCAATCAGCCAATCGCGTTGGCCGATGAGCGCGCCGGCGACATACGGGGCGTACAGCTTGTGGCCGGACAGGGCCAGGTAATCGATCCCGTCGCGCTCCATGTCGATGGGCGCATGCGGGGCCAGTTGCGCGGCGTCGATGAGCAGCCGCGCGGCGTTCTCATGCGCCACTCTGGCGATCTCGGCGACCGGCCAGATCTCGCCCGTCACGTTGCTGGCACCGGTTGCGGCGACGAGATGCGGGTCCTCGCACTGCGGCAGGTCGCGGAGCGTGGCCTCGATCTGCTCGAGCATCTCCGCGGGCGTCTCCGGCACCGGCAGGTAGCGGACCCCGATGCGCTTCCAGGGCAGGAGATTGGCGTGGTGCTCGCCGGCGAAGGCGATCACGTGGGTGCCCGCCGGCAGGGTGCCGGCCAGCAGGTTGATGGAGTCGGTGGTGTTGCGGGTGATGATCACCGCGTCGTCATCGCGCCCGTTGACGAAGCGGCGAATGGACTCGCGCGCACCCTCGTACGCGGCCGTCGAGGCGCGTGACTTGAAGCCCGCGCCGCGGTGCACGCTCGAGTACCAGCCGAGCAGCTCCTCGACGGCATCGTGGACGGCCTGGAGCGCAGGCGCCGATGCGGCGTAGTCGAGGTTCACGTAGCGGCGCGTCCCGCCTGTGACGAGCGGCACCTCGATATCGGCGCCCACCAGGCGCAGGAGATCGCTGCCGTGCAAAGGAGCCTGGTGGGTGGCCGTCATCGGCTCATCCTACCCCCGCTGTCACGGCAGGAAGGCGAGCTTTGCGGCGGCAAGGACGAGCACAAATGCAAGCACCCGACGCAGATTGACAATGCTGAACCGGGCGGCGCCCAGCCAGGAGCCGATGAGTCCGCCGGCGGCGACCGCCACGACCCAGATCGGGATGGCGGGCGGAAGGCTGAAGCCGCCGGTGAGGAGTCCCGCCAACCCGGCCAGGGAGTTGACCAGGATGAATGCGCCCGACAGGCCGGCCGCATCCCGCGTGCCGGTCCAGGCGGCAATGACCAGCAACGGCGTCAGGAAGATGCCGCCGCCAGTGCCCGTCAGACCCGCCAACAGACCGATGCCGGCGCCGGCCGCGACGCCGGGCATCGGCGGGACGCCGGTCTTTTCTTCGTCATCGGTCGGTGCGGCCGCGGTCGCCAGGCGCCAGGCGCCCGCCACGAGCACGATCGCCACCAGCGGCCGATAGACCTCGCCCGGCAGCTCGATGCTGCCGCCCAGGAAGGCCATGGGGATGGAGCCGATCGCCAGCGGGACCAGGCTGCGCCATGGCAGGTGCCCCGCACGGCTGAACCTGACGATCACGATGCTCGCCACGAACAGGTTGAGCACCAGCGCGGTCGGGCGCATCGTCTCCGGCGCCACGCCCACCAGCGCCATGGCCGCCAGGTAGGCCGATGCGCCCGCGTGTCCCACGCTGGCATAGAGGATGGCGGCGGCGAAGAAGAGCGCCGTTAGGACGAGGCTTTCGGGCGTCATCGGCGCATCCTACGGCCCCGGCGTCCTGTCACCCGGCGTGGCGGGCGTCGCTCGCCTCCCCTCAGCCGGCGACGGCGGACGGATCCTCGCGACGAAGGAGGATGCCAAGGTATGCCTTCCACGGGCCGACCTCGGCATCATGCGAGCCGGCCATGCCGGCGAAGATCTGCGACACGTGATCGAGGTCGTGGACCGCCCAGGTGGCCAGCAGCTCGCGCAACGTCACCTCGCCGAGGGTGGGATGCATGCCGCGCCGATCGAGGTCATCCTCGCTCGCCAGCTCGGCCAGGCGTGCCAGGTTCTCGGAGCGCAGGCGGGCGAAGTGGTTGACCAGCTCGTCGAGGGTGGCATCGGTGTCGCGTGCGGCGTGGGCGAAACGGTCGAACTTGTCGAATGGCACGGTGGTGCCACGCTCCAGGATGCGCTGGGTGCGCTCGATCCAGTCGGTCAGCTCGCCGGTGATCAGGTGTCCGACCACGTAATGCGGCCGCCAACCGTCGGTCGGCACATCGGTCGTATCGGTCCAGGAGTCAGGCAGACCGATGAGCAGCGCGCGCAGCAGCTCCGGAGTTCGCCGCAGGACGTTCGTCGTCTCACCGATGAAGTTGCTCACGCCGACGATCGTACGCCCACCGCGCCAGCCGATGGGTCGATAAGCAGGTGGTAATCACTCATCCCGCAGACTCGCCCGGTGAGAGGTGATCGCATTGGCCGATCCATCCGCGCTGAGGCATCGTCAGAATTGGACGCAGGCTGAGCTCGGGCGACGGGTCGGCTGCAGCGGATCCGTCATATCCAGGGTGGAGCGTGGCAACCTGCACGCCTGCTCGATACGCACGCTGGAACGGATGGTCGAGGCGCTCGGAGGCCGCCTGGTGTTGTTCGTCGATTGGCGCGGCGGCGAGCTTGACCGGCTTCTCGATGCGGATCACGCGGCGCTCCAGGAGCGCTGGGCGGTCCGCAAGGCGCGATCGACTCGTTGGACCTCACGGCAGGAGGCGACGTACAGCCACTTCGGTGAGCGCGGGAGCATCGACGACGTGGCCTTCGATCCGACGACGGGAACGCTCCTCGTGTCCGAGCTGAAGACCGGGATCTACGATGCGCAGCGCACGCTCGCCAAGATGGACGAGAAGGAGCGCCTGGCGCCCACGATCGTGCGGAGGCTTGGCTGGAAGGTCCGTCGGGTCGTGAGTTGCCTCGTGATTGCCGACACCCGGACGAACCGGCGTCGCGTCCAGCAGCACGCTGCCATGTTCCAGCGCTTCGACTGCCGGGGCAGGGCAGCATTCGCATGGCTCGGCGATCCGGCTGCGCCCGTTGGCGGCCTACTCGTGTTTCTGCCGTTGTCAGATTTGCGTGGGACGCACGGTAGGCGAGCCGGACGCCAGCGAGTGAGACATGCCGGCGCTGGATCGAGCGTGGGGACGGAGGCTTCCGGCGGAGCCCGTGTCCCAGGCCGCGCCTAACGTGACACGGGCATCACAAGTGGCAAAGGCGTCGGTAGCCGCTCCGCCTAGCGTGACACGGGAGTCACAGATGGCAGCAGCACGGACCTAGGTTCCGAGGTCGCGCGAAGCGTTGATGAAAGCTGTGCCGAGGACGCGGGCGACCGTGGGGAAGGCGTGGATCGTATCGGCCAGGGTGGCGAGCGGAATGCGCGACCGAATGGCGAGCACGCACTCGTGGATGGCCTCCGACACCGCCGGCCCGGCCAAAAAAGCCCCGACCAGCACCCGCGACGAGCGGTCGACCACGATGGTGCAATGGCCCTGCACCTCGGCGGTGTAGCCCTTGGCGGAGGTGCCGATGTCGACGGTGAACTCGGCGGCGTCGATCCCGCGCTCCTTGGCCTGCTCGAGCAGCAGGCCGACCGATGCCGTCTCCGGATCGGTGTAGATGGCGCGCGGGATGGCGTCGAAGACGGGCCGATAGTCATCGCCGAGGGCGATGCGGGCGGCCGCCTCGCCGGTGTAATGACCCAGATGCGTGTGCAGCTCCGGCCCGGCGATATCGCCCGCGACGTAGACGTTCTCAGCGATTTGCAACCCGTCGTCCGGTACGACCCGGCCGTCCTTCGGCACAACCCCAACGCTCTCCAGCCCCAGGCCGTCCAACGGGATGTCGCGGCCGATGGCCAGCAGGATCTCGTGCCCCTCGATCGGATCGGCGTCGCCCAGCTCGACGACATGCGCGCCCTCGGCGCCCTCGCCCGCGCGTACCCGCGAAGCCCGGGCATTGAGCCGCAGCGTCACGCCGTCGCGGTCGAGCGCTTTGCCCAGAAGGTCGGACGAACGTCGGTGCTCCTTGTCGTGCACGCGGTCGCGCGGGTGGACGAGCGTGACCGGTACGCCGTAGCGGGCGTACACCTGCGCCAGCTCGACCCCCGTCGGGCCGCCGCCCAGGATCGCCAGTGACCGTGGCAGCTCTCGCGTCGAGGTCCCCTCCACGTTCGTCCACGGATGCGCCTCGGCCAGGCCGGGGAGGTCGGGCACGCGGCTGACCGAGCCGACGGCCACGATGATGGAACCCGCCTCCAGCTCACGTTCGGCGACGCGCACGCGACCTGGACCCACAAGTGTGGCCGAACCGCGGATCACCGTCGCCCCGGCTTCCTCCAGCGACTTCACGTGGCCGGAGTCGTCCGGCGGCCCCTCGCCATGGCGGTTGATCATGTAGTCGCGGAAGTCCGACGCCTTGCTCCACGGGTAGTCACCACCACCGTGATGGACCGATGCGGCATGCAGCAACGCCTTCGAGGGCATGCACGCCCAGAACGGGCACGAGCCGCCAAAGAGAGCGCGATCGATGATCGCCACCGATGCGTCACGCGAGCGCGCGTAGTGCGCTGCGGCCTCTCCGGCCGTGCCGGCGCCGATGATGACGAGGTCGAATCGGTCCATGGGCGCATGATAGGGGCTCATTCGCGGAGGTCGATCTCCTCGCCGCCGATCCAGATTCGCAACGGCCGGACCGCGCCGAGACGAAGGGCGAAGGCGCCCTCGTGATCGGCGTCCCAGGCGACGAGATCGGCGGCCATGCCGACGCCCAGCCCGCCCAGGTCGGGTCGGCGCAGCGCCGTGGCGCCACCGGCGGTCGCCGCCTTCAGGGCCTCGGTGACGCTCATGCCCAGGAGCGTGGCGCCCAGGCCGATGACCAGCGGCATGGTCCCGAAGCCGCCATAGGTGCCGGCGTTCGCGTCGCTTGCCAGCGCGACGCTGGCGCCCGCATCCAGCAGTGCGCGCGCGGGGGGCAGCCGGTCGCGCAGCACGACGGCCGGTGCCGGCAGCAGCGTGGCGACGGTGGTCGACCCAGCCAGCGCCGTCACCCCGGCTGCGTCCAGCTGTTCCAGGTGGTCGACCGATGCGGCCCCCAGCCGGACACCGAGCTCCGCCGCCCCCGTTCGCGCCAGTTGCTCCGCGTGCAGGCGCACGCCCAATCCGGCGGCCAGGGCGGCGCGTGCAATACGCTCGGTAGACCCGAGGTCGAAGAAGCCGGCATCGGCAAAGACGTCCACGAACTCGGCCAGGCCGGTGTCCGCGACCGCCGGGATCATCTCGTCGGCGACGTGCGCCGCGTAATCCTCCAGCGAGGAAGCCTCGGGCGGCACGGCATGAGCGCCCAGGAAGGTCGTCACCACTCGCACCGGCACCCGCTCCGCGACGCGGCGAATGATGCGCAGGTGGCGCAACTCCTCGGCCAGCGACAGGCCGTACCCGGACTTGCACTCGACCGTGGTGGTGCCGGCCGCCAGAGCAGCACGCAGGCGGGCCTCCACCAGGGCATCCAGGGTGGCGTCATCGGCCGCGCGGGTGGCGCGCACCGTGCGCAGGATGCCTTCGTCGGTGTACGCCGCGCCCTCCAGCCGGTCGGCGGCCTCGTCGGATCGGTCACCGGCGAAGACGGGGTGGGTGTGGCTGTCGATCAGCCCAGGCGTGAGCAGGGCAGCACCGAGGT
>JBDSGF010000021.1:0-25479 GCA_039919135.1 Candidatus Limnocylindria bacterium
CCAGCAGCCGCTCGCGGTCCGCGCCGGGGCGGTTGAAGGCGACGAGCGCGTCGTACAGGCACCGAATCCAGAGCTCCGCGCTGAAGTGGAAATTCGCCGGATCGCCCTCCAGCTCGAGCGACATGACGCGCTCCAGTTGCTCGGGACTGAGCATCTCGGCCCAGGCGTCCCGCTGCGCAATCCGGCCCTGCTCCAGGTTGTCGATGAGCTTGGCGTGGTTGACCCTGATCTCCTCGGGTGCCACCACCCGCTCGAAGCCATACTCGGGGATCGGGTGCGAGCTGCGGACGCGCAGCCAGCGGTCCTTGTAGTGGCCGGCCAGCTTGAAGAGCGTCCCGACCACCTGGCGGAACATCGGCCCCAGGTCGGACGCGGGGTCCTTGGCGTCGTGGATCTTCGCGCCCAGGCGCGCCTGGCACACGGCGAAGCCCTCGTTGATGGCCGAGTGCGTCATCCAGATATCGATCCCGAAGCGCGCGGTCAGCTCGTCGAACGTGTCGAGCTCCAGGTAGCGGGCCACGAGGTCTCCGGAGACACCGAAGTCGCCGCCGATGGGCTGGCGGATGCGAGCGCCGTACAGCGCCCTCGTGAGCGGGTAGCTGATGTTGTTGGTGATGGTGCCGTCGTACTTGTATCTCGCGTAGAGGGGCGTCACGTAGTCGTAGCCGCCCTTCAGGATCGGTCCGGCCAGCAGCTCCACCCATTCAGGCACGATGCTGCGCAGGTCGGAGTCGACCATGACCATGGCCCTGACCTTGAGCTCACGCGCCACCTCGAACAGCGCGCGCACCGCGGTGCCCTTTCCGCTCGTTCCCTGGTACGTGAAGCTGATGCGCTGGAGCTTGTGCTTCGGACTGATCAGGATGACCTTCTCGAGATAGTCCGGGCTCTCGGTGCTGACGGCCACGTGAGGCGTGTCGTCGGGCGAGCCGCCGTCGGAGTTCACCAAGATCGGCTTGAGGTCGGGAAAGTATTGGACCATGCCGGCCGTCGCAGCGCGCACGACATAGCCGATGGTCTGCGCATTGCCGAACGAGGGAATCCCCACCATCAGGTCGGCGTTGCCAACGCGCCTGACCTCGGCCAGTCCATCGGCGTCGAGCGCCGACGTCATGGCAGCGGCTGGTTTCGACGTCAGGACGAGCCTCCTCGGGCATGCATCGGCGAGTGGGAGCTCGGGTGCCTTGATGGTAGCACGCGTGCCTCGTGCGTCCCGCGACACCCCCGCCAGATGCGAGCGGTGCCGGTGTACCACAGAGACACGGATCGGCCGGGAAGCTGCCGGCGGGCCTCCGCGAATGGCCCTGCGTGTGCGCCGGTGGCACGCATCGGCCACGGAAGCCGGCCTCCGGCCGTTTGGTTGGCCGCGGCATGCGTCGGTGGCACGTCTCGGCCAACGGAAGCGCACTGAAGGCCCGATTCCGTCTCCCCGTTGGCCGTTGAGTGCCCCGGCGGCACATCTCGCTCGACGGC
Source organism: Candidatus Limnocylindria bacterium (assembly GCA_039919135.1). Classification (GTDB taxonomy): domain Bacteria; phylum Chloroflexota; class Limnocylindria; order QHBO01; family QHBO01; genus JACDBZ01. Next base: position 1,474 of record JBDSGF010000021.1, read on the forward strand.
GGCTACTTACCCGGTGGCCATCGCGTGCCGTCGCGAAAGATCCGCGAAGGCCGGCCGCTAGTCGCGGATGCGCCGGATGCGATCCCGGGTGCCGACCAGGCGGCTCATGAACCCGCGCGACGTATCGGTCCGGATCGAGAGCTTCAGCCAGTCTTCGTTGCGCTCGCCGGGAACGTATCGCGAATTCATGTGCTTGGCCAAATAGTGGGTGAAGCCGTTCGTGCGCCAGCCGATCAACCATCCGCCGAGCGGATGCTTCACCACCGGGCTGAGGCGGACCTGGACGCCTTCGTCGATGACCGACTCGAGCAGTCGGCGCCGCTCCTGGAAAGGCACGTCGTGAAGTGGCTCGCCTTCCAGCTCCACGAGGTCCACCGCCACGAAGGCGCGCCGTCGTTCAGCCTCCAGCGGGTCCGGCAGCTCCTGGCTGAGGCCCTCCTGGGCGATCGTCTCGGCCCAAGTTCGGGCCAGGCTGCCGTCGCCTACGAAGGGCTGAGCCGTCCAGACGCCGTCGACGACCGTCTGTCCGGCTCGCACCGACGTTCCCAGGACTGCGGCGGCCTCGTCAAGCGCGGGAGGGCAGGGCTGTCCAAGGTCGTCGGTGAGGGTGACCTGTCGGCGCTCGACGCGTGCCATGATGCGGTCGCCCGGCCAGAGGGGCTCGAACAGCCAGTCGACGCTCAGGACCTCGGCATTCGCGGCGGTGGCGCGCTGCGGGACGACGGGCTCCGGCATGCGGAGGTCAGCCGCCGCCGGCCGAATAGAGGTCGAGCTCGCCCTCCTCGACCGTGGCGCCGACCTCCGCCCGGATCGACTCCCAGGCGTCGAGGTCCCACTCGCCGACGAACGTGATGGCCGTGCCCTCCTTGCCCGCGCGCGCGGTCCGGCCGATGCGATGGACGTAGGTGTCGGCATCCTCCGGGATGTCGTACGAGACCACGTACGGCAGGTCGGTGATGTCGAGGCCGCGGCTGGCGACGTTGGTGGCGATCAAGAACTGGATCTTGCCGGCCCTGAACGCGGCCAACGTGCGGTCACGCTCGCGCTGCGAGAGTCCGCCGTGCAGGCCGGCGACGTTCTTGCCGCGCCGTGCGAGCGTAACGGCCAGCCGGTCGACCCCGATCTGGGTGTGACGGAAGACGAGCAGGCGGTCGAAACCGAGCTGATCGGTGATCTCGATGAGCGCCTTGACCTTGTCCTGCTCGGCGACGAAGTAGACGAGCTGGCGCACCGTCTCGACCGTTCTGAGGTCTGGACGGACGGTGACATGGGCAGGATCGCGCTTCATGAAACGGTCGCAGATGCGAAGGATGGCGTACGGCATGGTGGCGCTGAAGAGCGCCGTCTGCCGCTGGCGAGGACAACGGGAGAGGATCGTCTCGACATCGACGATGAAGCCCATGTCGAGCATCCGATCCGCCTCGTCCAGGATCACCGTGTTCACCCGGTCCAGCCGCAGCTCCCCGCGCCGGATGAGGTCGAGCACGCGCCCCGGTGTGCCGATCACGACCTGCGCCCCGCGCTTGAGCCCCTCGACCTGCTTGTCCATGGACGAGCCACCGTAGATGGCCACTGTGCGGATGCCACGGAACTGGCCGATGCGGGCGATCTCCTCCGTCACCTGGACGCACAGCTCACGGGTCGGCGTGAGAACCAGTGCCTGGACGTGAGCACTCGACGGCTCGATCTTCTCGACGATGGGGATGCCGAAGGCGGCGGTCTTGCCCGTCCCCGTCTGCGCCTGGCCGATGAGGTCCTCGCCGCGACGTAGCGGCGGAATGGCGCGCGCCTGCACCTCGGTCGGAATGGTAAAGCTCATCATCTCGAGGGCACGGGCGATGGTGGCGGGAACCTCGATCTCGCCGAATCGGTAGCCGCTGGCGGCGGCGAGGACCGCTGCCTCCAGCTCGGACGGAGCGTCGTCGTCGGTCGCCACCCCGATGGCGACCGGATCGGTAGGGGCTGCGGTGCGTCGGCGACGAGGGCCACCGCGAGGGGTCTGGGTATCGGGCAAGCGGAAACTCCGGGAGAGATGTTCGGTGGCGAGGTCCCGGAGAGCGGGGCCCCGCACCGGCGACCAGTGGGCGCATTGAAAGCGGCGCGCCCTTAATGCCCGGGGCACTCCGCTCTGTCGATGCTACCACGGGACGCTGACACAATTGACGAGGCGCCCCGCTCTACATGATACTGAGTATCGTTCTTTCCATTGAGCTCCGGATCCGATCAATGCCCCTAACGGTCCTTCTGGTCTCGGCATGCGCCTTCGCCTCGGCAGCCTTTGGCGGCTTCTTGGCGCTGCGCGCCATCGGTCACGTGGGCCTGATCATCGCCGTAGGGGCCGGGATCAGGATCGGCGCCGCCTACTTCGACCTCATCCCCGAGAGCGTCGAGCATCTCGGCGGTTCGCTCGACCTGGCCATGATCTTCACCGCGGTCGGGTTCCTGGCGTTCTACGCGGTGGAGAAGCTGACCGCGCTGCATGTCGGGCACGAGACGGCGGCCGAGCTCGATCACGGGGATGCGGCGCATCGTCATGTCGGCTTCATCGGCAGCCTGGGCATGAGCCTGCACAGCTTCCTCGACGGCGTCGCGCTGGCGGCCGGCCTGGCCATCGGCGGCGGCCTGGGCCTGGTGATCGCGGTGGTGGTGGTGATGCACCGATTCAGCGATGGGATCGGCATCGTCAGCCTGCAGCTCGCCAGCCGCACGCCCCGCAACGAGATCTACCGCTGGGTCGCGCTCGTGGCCATCGCGCCGGTCATCGGCGTCATCGTGGGTCTCCTGCTGCCGCTGCCCGGCATGGTCCTCGGCGGGATGCTTGCGGTCTTCGCCGGGTTCTTCCTCTACATCGGTGCCGCCGAACTCCTGCCGGAGGCGCACCGCAACGACCGATCCCGCTGGGTCGTGGCCGCCACCCTTGCCGGCGTGGCAGCTATCTACGCCTTCTCGGCCTTCGTCGGCGCGGTGGGCGGACATTGACGGCAAGCCCGACGGCGGATCGCCTGCGTGACGCCGGCGAGCGCGTCACCCACCAGCGACTCGTGGTGGCCGATGCCCTCAGCACCATCGGTCGGCAGGTGACCGCCGGTGACCTGTACGACCACCTTCGACTTCGTCAGCCACGGATCGGGCGCGCCACCGTATTCCGTACGCTCGAGGCGCTGGTGGCGTCCGGCGTGGCTCGACGACTGGAGCAGGACGGGCATGTCTACGGCTATGTCGCCTGCCGCCCGGAGCACCATCACCACCTCGCCTGTGACCGATGCGGCCGCGTCACCGAGATCGACGAAGGCTACGTCACCCCCATCGCGGAGCGCGTGACCGCGGACACCGGATTCCGGATCGATGACGCGCGGCTGGACTTCTACGGCCTGTGCGCGCGGTGCGCTGCCGAGGACGCCGGCTGATCAGGAGGCCGAGGCCGCGACCGCCGCCTCCGCGCTCAACCGGCCTGCGCCGTTCGACGACGCATCTGCGTAACCGGCGGGATGCGCCTCTCGCCAGGCCCAGGCGTCGGCCAGCATGTGCTCCAGCGTGGAGTGGCTGGGTTGCCAGCCCAGCTCGCGGCGCGCCCTGCGGGATGACGCAACCAGCACCGGCGGGTCGCCTACGCGTCGCTTGACCGGGCGAGCCGGGATGGCACGCCCGGTGACGCGGCGAGCAGCCTCGACCACCTCCCGCACGCTGAAGCCTGCCGCCGAACCGAGGTTGTAGATCTCGAGCGACGCATCGCCCTCGCCGGTCGCCTCGAGCGCCAGCAGATGGCCGTTGGCCAGGTCACGGACGTGGATGAAGTCGCGGATGCATGTTCCGTCCGGTGTCGGGTAGTCCTGGCCGTAGATCTGGACGTGGGTCGCCTCACCGGCGGCCACGCGCAGGACAAGCGGGAGGAGGTGCGTCTCGGGGTCGTGGTCCTCGCCGTTGCGCTCGGTAGCGCCGGCCACGTTGAAGTAGCGCAGGCTGATGGCGCGGAAGTCGTGCGCCGCGCAGAACCAGCGCATGGCCCCCTCGAAGGCAAGCTTCGTCGCTCCGTACGGGTTGATCGGCTCGGTGCGGTCGGCCTCGGCGATCGGCACGCGGCGAGGCTCGCCATAGACCGCAGCGGTGGAGCTGTACACAAGCCGCGTGACGCCGGCTTCGCGCATCGCCTCCAGCAGCGCCACGCCACCCGCGACATTGGTGCGGTAGTAGAGGCCCGGATCGGTCATGGACTCGCTGACCAGCGATCGGGCGGCGCAGTGGAGGACAGCGTCCACGCCCTCGGACAGCACCTCGCCCAGCCGGTCGGTATCGGCGATATCGCCCACCACCAGCCCCGCGCCCTCCCGGACCGCAGCGGCGTGGCCGCTCGACAGGTTGTCGTAAACCACCACGTCGTGGCCCGTGTCGACGAAGCGCTCGACGCTCGTGGAGCCCACGTATCCCGCGCCACCCACGACGAGAATCTTCAATCCACGTTCCTCACAGACTGCCTAACGGGCCGCGGCGGCGAGCGGCACCGATTCGGCGGCCGACCGCGCCAGAGCGGGCGTGAGGAAGGTGGAGACCCGGGTCGCGCCGGCGGCCGCCGCCTCGCCAAGCTGCTCGACATTCCGGAAGCGGCCGGACGCCTTCACCCCGATTCGCGGCCCCACGCTGTCGCGCAGGATCCCCGCCCGGGCGATGGTTGAGCGAGCGGTTGCGGCGCCGGCGCTGGTCACGACGTAATCGGCACCGGCGCGCTCAGCAAGGTGGCAGGCCTTTCGGACGAGCTCCTCGGAAAGGGGATGGGCCCCGACGATCACGCCGACGGCCGCGAGCGCCGAATGGGCCATGTCGACCACGGCCAGCATGTCGTTGAAGACCGTCTCGTCGTCGCCCGAGGCGAGTGCCCCGCCGTTGAGCACGAAATCGATCTGCGTGGCCCCCTGTTCGAGCGCCTTCGACGCCTCGAAGGCCTTGACGCTGAGGAGCTGACCGCCGTGCGGGAAGCCGATCACGGTTCCGAGCGTCACTCGCGCCCGCCCGAGACTGCGTTTCGCGGCCTTCACGAGCCACGGGGTGACGGTCAGCGCGGCCAGCTCATGCTCGGTGGCAAGGGCCACCGCGGCCTCAAGGTCGGCGAGCGATGCGTTGGGCTGGGTGAGCCGGTGCTCGAGCCGGGCGGCCCGACGCACGCTGGCGGTCATCGGACTGCGATCCCTCCGGTGGTGGCGATGGGTAATGGCGTCCGATTGTAGCAGCGTGCCCTCGAAAGTCAGCCACGTGGGGCCCGTCGGCGGGCCGCAGCGGTGCGCCGAGTCACCGCTGTCGAGCCAGCTCCAGCAGCGTCGACACCTCGTTCAGCCCCGGGTCATCGAGGACGGCTTCGATGAGCCGATCCAGGACGGCGCCGATCTCGGGACCCGGCTCCAGGCCCAGCTCGCGCTGGAGGTCGTAACCGTCGATTGCCAATCGCCGATACAGCAGCAGCTCTGGATGCCGCTCGAGCTCGCGCGCGACCCTCGCCTCCAGCTGCGCCTGGTTCTCCTCGCCGTTTGATCCGACGCCGGAGGCCGCGTTGTCCGCCCGCCGCAGTGCAAAGAGCAGCGCGCGATCCACGTAGGCGGTGCGCCGGATGAAGCGCCGCACGGCCGCATCGGTCCATGCGTCGTCGTAGGCATACATGTGCTCACGCACAGCGCCAACGGTGCGCGCCGCCAGCGAGCTCGGCACGCGCAGCCGTGCGAGAACGGTCGCGGCAACGTCGGCGCCAACCTTGTCATGGCCGATGAAATGGCCGTCCGCGAGCGTCGTCGCCTTGCCGAGGTCGTGCAGCAGTGCCGCCAGACGCGCCTCGACCCCGGCGGCGTCGACCGCCCGCAGCGTGTGGTCGAGGGCGTCGCCGGGGACGGCCTTTGCCTGCGGGATTCCGCGCAGTGCCGCCAGCTCGGGAAGGATCACCTTCAGCAGCCCCAGCCGCTCGAGCGCCACGAGCGCCCGCGATGGGCGAGGGTCGAGTCGGAGGATGCGCAGGAGCTCGTCGCGGACGCGCTCGGACGAGACCGTCGCCACGGTCGGGGCGAGCTCGACGATGGCGGCCTCCGTCTTCGCGTCGATCGTCATCTCGAAGCGGCCCGCGAAACGCGCCGCGCGCATCAGGCGCAGCGCGTCCTCGCCGAAGCGCTGGCGGGGATCGCCGACCGTCTTCAGGAGCCGATCGGACAGGTCAGCCGCCCCGCCAACCGGATCGAGCATCAGGCCCTTTCCGGCCGCCAGGTCGGTAGGCAGCCAGGCCATGGCGTTGACGGTGAAGTCGCGCCGGGCCAGGTCATCGGTCAAAGAGACGCCGAAGCGCACGTCGTCCGGTCGTCGTTGGTCGCGATATCCGGCCTCCGCCCGGTATGAAGTGACCTCCACGACGGGTGAGCGGCCGATGGTGACCGTTCCGAACCGGTTCTCCCAGGTCGCGTCCTCGAAGAGGGCGGCGACCTCCTCCGGCCGGGCCGAGGTTGCTGCATCCCAGTCGACCACCGGGATACCGAGCAGCCGATCGCGCACGCAGCCACCGACCAGGGCCACCTCGTGGCCGGCATCGGCGATGGTGGAGAGCACGCGGACGACCGGTTCCGGGAGAGCCTCGAAGGTGAGCTCGCGATCGGGTGGCACGCCGGCCACCCTCAGCCGACCGTGTGGACGGGCGTGTTCGGCCCCAGGAAGAGGAAGGTCCGCCAGGCGTCGTTGCGCTCGTCGGACAGGTAGGTCCCGAACAGGTAGCGCAGGTCGGCGCGCGGGGCGCGCGGCTCGCGCATGAGCTGCATGCGCGCCTCGCTCACCGTGTTGCCGCCCTTGCGGTGGTTGCACGGCCGGCAGGCAGCGACCAGGTTCTCCCACTCGTGGCGTCCGCCGCGGTGCTTCGGCGCGACGTGGTCGATGGTGAGGTCGCGGCTCACCTTGCCGCAGTACTGGCAGGTGTGCCGATCTCGCAGGAATACCTCGCGGCGGCTCAGCTTGACCCGCGGCTGCGGCCGCCGCACGTGGTGCTGGAGGCGAATGACCGACGGGGCCGGAATCTCGATGGTCGGCGTGTGGATCATCTGGTGATTCCGCGCGAGGAGTTCAGCCTTGGCGTTGCCGAGCAGCCGAAAGGCGCGCCTGATGTCACAGACGTTGAGTGGTTCGTAATTCTGGTTCAGGACCAGTACTGGTGCATTGATCATCATTCGAGCGCCTTCGTGCGCGCGATCATACCAACCAACGCGCCCGGTGCTCGTGACCGTACCCCTGTGCCGCATCGATTGGCCAACCCCGTTGGCCTTGAGACCGATGAGGCCGACACCCCTGAGGCAGCGCCCCCGTCGAGGAGCCGGCAATTCGTCGCGATGGGCGTTCGATCGTGCCCGGAGTAGAATGCGAGGCTGAATTCGAGCGGCGCGAGGCGCCGCCATCGGTCCGAGCACAGGAACACGAATGACCACGATTGAACGATCAACCTGGGCCACCAAGGTCGGGCTGGCCCGCATGCTCGCGGGCGGCGTGATCATGGACGTCGTGACTGCTGACCACGCAAGGATTGCCGAGGAGGCTGGCGCCGTCGCCGTCATGGCGCTGGAGCGCGTGCCGTCCGACATTCGCAAGTTCGGCGGCGTGGCGCGTATGAGCGACCCGAAGCTCATCGAGGAGATCAAGGCCGCGGTGAGCATCCCAGTCATGGCCAAGTGCCGCATTGGTCACTTCGCGGAGGCGCAGATCCTGGAGAGCCTCGAGGTCGACTACATCGACGAGTCGGAAGTCCTCACGCCGGCCGACCAGGAGCACCACATCGACAAGCACGCCTTCCGGGTGCCGTTCGTGTGCGGCTGCCGCGACCTGGGCGAGGCCCTGCGACGCATCGGCGAAGGGGCGGCCATGATCCGCACCAAGGGCGAGGCCGGGACCGGCGACATCGTGGAAGCCGTGCGGCACATGCGCGCTGTCCAGAAGGGCATCCGCCAGCTCCAGAACATGCGTTCCGACGAGCTGTTCGCCGCCGCCAAGGAGCTGCGGGCGCCGTACGAGGTCGTCAAGCAGGTCGCCGAGCTGGGTGCCCTGCCGGTTCCGAACTTCAGCGCCGGCGGCGTGGCGACGCCCGCGGATGCCAGCCTCATGCGCCAGCTGGGCGCGGAGGCCGTCTTCGTTGGCAGCGGCATCTTCAAGAGCGAGAGCCCGGAGCGCTACGCGAAGGCGATCGTCAAGGCCACTACGCACTACGACAATCCCGACATCCTGGTCGAGGTCAGCACCGGCCTCGGTGAGCCGATGCGCGGCACCGCCCTGGGCGAGATTCCGCCGGAAGAACGGCTCGCCGTCCGCGGCTGGTAGCCGGCATGGACCGATGAGCGCCGAGCGGAAACCGCGGATCGGGGTGCTCGCCCTCCAGGGGGCGGTACGCCAGCACGTCGACGCCATCCGGGAGGTCGGCGCCGATCCGGTCGAGGTGCGCCTGCCGCGCGACCTCGTGGACCTCGATGCGCTCATCCTGCCCGGCGGCGAGTCGACCACCATGCGCCGCCTGATGGATGCCTACAACCTTCGCGAGCCGATCGCGGCCATGGCGCGCGCCGGTACGCCGATGCTCGGCACCTGCGCCGGCATGATCCTGATGGCCGAGCGCCACGCCGACGGTGAAGAGCCGGTCTTCGGAATCCTGGACATCGAGGTGCGGCGCAACGGCTACGGCCGCCAGCTCGACTCGTTCGAGGCCGATCTATCCGTCCCCGCTCTCGGGGACGAACCCCTCCACGGTGTCTTCATCCGTGCGCCCATGGTCACCGACGTGGGACCACGCGCCGAAGTCCTCGCGCGCGACCCCGACGGCCATCCGGTCGCCGTGCGCTCCGGGCGGGTCCTGGCAACCGCCTTCCATCCCGAGCTGACCGACGACCGGAGGCTGCATCGTCTGCTGGTCGAGCTGGTCGGGGAGGAGGCGAGGCGCCCGGCGTGATCGACGCTGAACGGACGATCCGCACCGCTCGCCTGACCGATCGCCAGGCGCTGGCCGACCTGTCACGCAACGTTCACGCGTCATTCGACGCCCACCGGCGCAGCCTGGGCGTTCCGGCGCCGACCACCGAGTCGCCCCGCATCAGCCTGTCGACGCTCATCCCGTCGTGGCTGCCGCTGCGCGCGCCATCGGTCCATCTCGTGGCCGAGGTCGACGGAGAGCTGGTGGGCAGTTGCCGCGCCATCGAGGAGCCGCATCGTGACGACTGGGTCATCACCGAGCTCGACGCCGCCGACGGGCCGCTGGCGGCCGAGGTTCGGTTCGACCTGCTCGGCGCAATCGTCGAGGAGGGCGAGCGGCACGAGGTCGGCCGATTCCACGCCGCCTGCGCCGACGTCCGCGAGAACCTGGAGCTCTTCGGGCAATCCGGCTTCATGGCCTATGCCCAGGAGGAGATCTGGTGGCGCGCGCCCGAGCAGTTGCACGGTCCGCGCTCCTGGCTGCGCTCCGTTGTCTCGCGCGAACCGAAGGGGAGCGGGGCGGCAGACGACGGCCCGGAACTCCAGGCGGCCGGCGCGCCCGATGCCTGGCACCTGTTCGACCTGTGGTCGCACGCCACGCCGCCGGCGATCGCCCGCATCGAGGGCTACAGCGCCGCCGACTGGGAGGGGGTCGGGCATGAGGCGATCGTGCCGCGCTCGGCGCTGAACCCCGTCCTGCATTTCAGCGGGGTCGACGCCTGGTTCATGCCGACCGAGCAGCGTGCCGGCGGCTTCGTGCAGCACGGCGCCTGCCGCGGCGGCCCTCACTACCTGCGCTTCCTCGTGCGCGAGGGCGTGGACGGCGCTCGCATGCTGAACGCGGCGCTGGCACGCATCGGCGGCGATGCGATCGGTGCAGGCATCCTGTCCCCGGTGCGAACATATGAGTCGGCGGGCATGCGCGCTGCAGAAGCGTCCGGATTCGAGCCCATCGGCCGGGTCACCTTGCTCGTGCGCGAGGTGCGCGCCCAGGTCCGCCAGCCGGCGATGGTCCCGGCCGTCCGGTGAGGAACGCAGGGGAGGTCAGAACAGACGTGAAGCGCCGCGAGACGACGGACGATCTCGATGCCCTCATGGCGGCGCTGCCGCCGGAGATCGTGGAACGCCTGCGCTCGTTCGCCAACCGGCAGGATCTGCTGGAGGTGGTGATGGACCTCGGGCGGCGCCCGGAGGCGCGCTTCACCCACGGCGAGGAGGAGCTGCTCGACCGCGAGATCACCGAGGCCGATATCGCGCACGTCATCGACCACATCGGCGTCTTCGGCGACGACAACCGAGCCGGGATCGAGCGCACCCTGCATCGCATCAGCGCAATCCGAAACCGATCCGGCAAGGTGGTCGGCCTCACCTGCCGCATCGGCCGCGCCGTGTTCGGGACCATCGACATCATCCGCGATATCGTGGAGGCCGGGCAGTCGCTCCTCATCCTCGGACGGCCCGGCGTCGGCAAGACGACCATGCTGCGCGAGGTGGCGCGTGTCCTCGCCGACGACCTCGGCAAACGCGTGATCGTGGTCGATACGTCGAACGAGATCGCGGGCGACGGCGACATCCCGCATCCCGGCATTGGCGACGCGCGGCGCATGCAGGTCCGCACCCCGACCGAGCAGCACTCCGTGATGATCGAGGGCGTCGAGAACCACATGCCCGAGGTGATCGTGATCGACGAGATCGGAACGGAGCTGGAGGCGATGGCCGCCCGCACCATCGCCGAGCGCGGCGTGCAGCTGGTCGGCACGGCACACGGGAACACCCTCGACAACCTCATGCTCAACCCCACCCTCTCGGATCTCGTCGGCGGGATCGCGCCGGTCACCCTTGGCGACGAGGAGGCTCGCCGGCGCGGGACGCAGAAGACGGTCCTTGAGCGCAAGGCGCCGCCCACCTTCGACGTGCTGGTGGAGATCGTCGAGCGCGACAACGTCATCGTGCACCGCAACGTGGCCGAGACGGTCGACGCCATCCTGCGCGGCCACATGGTCCCGCCCGAGTCACGCTACCGCGACACCGGCGGCGAGCTCAAGGCGTTGACGAAGTACGACTACCGCATCAGCGAGACGCCGTCCGGCAACCCCGCCTTCGCCCCGCTCGAACCGACCGGCGGGTTCGGCTCCTTCGGCTCCTTCGGCCGCGGAGGCCGCGGAGCGGGTGGCGGAGGCGGTGCCCGATACGAGCGCGGCCTGCGACCCTTGCCCGGCGGCGCCGGCGAAACACGCGGTCCGCGCTCCATGCCGGGCGAGCGTCTTTCGGGCGAGCGCCCGTCGGGCGGTACGCCGCCACCGTCGCCGCCGGTCCAGGAGCGAGATGCCCGGCGCGAGCTGGAGCAGGCCCTGGCGGAGATGGATGACCAGCGGAAGGTTGACCGACCCATCGGCGCCCAGCGCCAGCCGGACGAGCGCATCAAGGCGCATCGGCCCATGAGCGTCTTCGCGTTCGGCGTCAGCCGGAAGCGCCTGGAGCAGGCCGTGCGCGAGCTGGGGGTTCCGGTCAACGTGGCGCGCGACCTGGACGAAGCCGATGCGGTGGTCACGCTGCGCAACTACTACAAGCGCAAGCCGGCCGCCCTGCGCGATGCCGAGTCGAACGGCGTGCCGATCTACGTGCTGAAGACGAATACGACGCTCCAGATGGAGAACATGCTGGCGTCGCTGTTCGACCTCGAGGCCAATCCGCAAGAAGCGGCGCTGCGTGAGACGGCCGAAGCGATCGGCCTGGTGCAGGCTTCCGGGCACCCGGTTGAGCTGGCGCCGCAGAACGCCTACGTGCGGCGGCTCCAGCACCAGTTGGCGGAACGCAACGCGTTGATGTCGCGCTCGCGCGGCTCGGAGCCGAATCGGCGGGTGGAGCTGATCCCTGAAGACGGGCGGCCTTGGCGATGAGCGGTCGCACCGGACGGATCGTGCTGGTGGTGATCCTGGGCCTGGTGATGCTGGCGCTCGTGGCGACGAGCGTCCTGCCGCCCGCGTGACCGATACGTCGCCGTCGCACGGCCGCTTCATCACGCTGGAGGGGCCCGAGGGCAGCGGCAAGACCACGGCGGCGCGCCACTTGGCCGAGTGGCTTCGCGGGCGCGGCGAGCCCGTCGTCCTGACCCACGAACCGGGCGGCACGCCGCTGGGCGAGGAGATCAGGCGCATCGTGCTCCACATGCAAGGCATGAGCGACGACCTCGATCCCCGCGCCGACGCATTGTTGTACGCCGCAGGCCGCGCCCAGCACGTGGCGCGCGTCATTCTCCCCGCCCTGGCGCGCGGCCAATGGGTGGTCTGCGCCCGCTACGCGGACTCGTCGCTGGCATACCAGGGCGCGGGATACGGCAACGACCTGGCCGAGCTGCGCCGTCTCCAGGAGTTCGCGACGTTCGGTGTGCGCCCGGACCTGACGCTCCTGCTCGACGTGCCGGTCGAAGTAGGCCTGGAGCGGACCCGTGGGCGAGCCGAATGGAACCGGTTCGAAGACACGGAAGCGGTCGCGTTCTTCGAGCAGGTGCGCGCCGCCTACCTCCGCCTGGCCAATGAGGAGCCGGATCGCATCAAGATCCTGGACGGCTCCGGCTCGGTCACCGACGCCGATGTTGCCATCCGCATCATCGTCGAGCCGCTCCTCCGGTGAGCGTCAGTCTGCCGCTCGGAGACGGATCCAGCGCAGCCACATCGGTCGAACACCAGTCCGCCGCTTCCGGGGCTGCTGACCTCGAGCGCCTGGAGCAACGAGGGATCGCTCTCCGTTACGGGCAGGATCGCGATCTCGACAGCGATAGTCCACGCGACGGTTTGTGGGATGTGCCGTCCCGGCACGCATCGGCCAGGCTGAGTATCCATCGGTGCCGAATGGGAGGTCTGCGTGGCACTTCCGTGCTAGCCAGGCACAGGGCAGCCATCCACCGAGCCTCGCCGGCAGGATCCGACCCTGATCTTGGCGGATGCGTGCCACCACGCACAACCGGGCGCTCGAAGGCCGACCTGATGCTTCTCGTTGGCCGTGGTGTGCCGTGGCGGCACACGCCCGCCAAGAAGGACGCCAAGGGGCGTGACGGCCGGACATCGGCCTTCGCTTGGCCGAACGCGCTCGACACCGTGGCCCATAATCGGAGACCCAAATGCAGGAGCCGTCCCACCGATGAAGCTCGTTACCGCCATCGTGCACAACGAGGATGCCGCGACGCTGGTCGACGCGCTGCTCGAGAAGGAGTACCGCGCCACGCGGTTCAACTCATCGGGCGGGTTCCTCAAACAGGGAAACGCCACGATCCTCGTGGGCGTGGAGGACGACCAGGTCGATGCGGTCCTCGAGATCGTCAGCGCCAACTGCCATTCTCGCAAGCAGTTCGTGAACCCCATGCCGCCGATCATGGAACCGGGCGAGTTCTACATGCCCTATCCGGTCGAGGTGGAGGTGGGCGGCGCCACCGTCTTCGTGATGCCCGTTGAGCGCTTCGAGCGCCTCTAGGCCGATTCGGCCCTTGCCCGTCGCCCGAAGTTGCCCCGGAGCGGAACTAACGGCCAGGCAGGGCTTCGGTTGCGCGTCAACCTGGCGTCGTGCTGCGCCCAGGGGCATTTCCCGGCCACGTTGGCGCGCTGAAGGCGACGAAGTTGGCCGCTAGTTCCGCTGGCGGACAACCATCAACCAGCCGCCCATGAGCGCCGCCGTGCCCCCGTGGGCCGTCGCGCTGGGGACCGATGCCCCGGACGTCGTCGCCTGCTGGCGAGCCTTCGATTGGAGCCTTCCCGGCCTGAAGTTGTTGCGTCGCGAGCTGCGCGCACGAGTCCGTGAGGGGGACGCGTCCCGCATCCTCGCTCAGCAGGAAGCGGTGGGCGACGCCCTCGAGGCCGTGCTGCACCGGATGCCCGAACGGTTGCTTCGCGCGCCCGGCGGCGAGGAGGACTGGAACGTCGCACAGGCCTTCGCGCACACCACCGCGGCGCGCCGCTTCCTGGGAACGTGGGCCGCGCTCGACGCCGGCGGTGAGTCGCCGGAGCAGCACGCGCCGGTGGTCACCCCGTCCGTTCCCGGGCCGCCGGACGCCAGCCGCGAGCAACTGCTGAGCTTCCTCGACAAGTCGCGGTCCGCGATCCGCGAGGCTGCCGAGCGCATCCACGGGCACGAGCTCCAGCGGTGCGGCATGAAGCATCCGCTGGTAGGCCGCCTGCGCTGCGGCGAGTGGCTCCTCTTCCTCGGCCTCCATGACTGTACGCACCTCGAGCAGCTCCACCGCCTGATCGAGACCGATGCGACCCTCGATGCCTGAGCGTCCGGCGCCGCTCGTCCTCGTCACCACGCCCGCCATCGGTCAGCCATTCGGGAGCCACGCGGCCATCTCCGCGGACGGACAGCGACTGCTGGCCACCGATCTCTCGCATCGGCTGGGCAGGCTGGGTGCGGCGGTCACGCCCCTTGCATCCGTCCCACCAACCGACGATGCCTTCCACTGGGGCCGGTGGTTCACCGCCGAGGCGCGTGCTGCGCTCGACGCGGCGACGGGGCCAGTGGACGCCATCGGCTATGCCGGCGCCGGGGCCATGGCGCTCGTCTCGGACGACGGACTTGGAGCGCTCCTGTCCCCGATCCCGGGCGAGGTGGTCGCCAACAATCGCTTCAGCGCCGATGCGTTCGTGGTCGCCGGCGACCTCGGTCGAGCCCAGGCCACGCTGGAGCAATGCGAGACCGATAACGCCGCTCCGCGACGGCTGAACGATGCCGGCTTCGCCTGGCGCGACCTGGGCACGACTCCCTGGGCGCGGTTCGACGTCGATACCACGCTCGACCTCGCCCTCCTGCGGCTCGCCATGCGCCTGTCCGGCACACGGCCCCTGGACCCGTCCGTGCGCGCCTTTCTCGAGATGGCGCGGCTGCCGGGCGACTGCGCGCTGGAGGTGCCGCATCTCGAGCGGCTGGGCGAGGTCATCCGCGACCGCGATGCCGAGCTGGTCGTCGCTGGACGGGTACCGGGCGGAACCTGGCAAGAACTCGAGACGGAGGCCGCATGTCGGGTGCGCGGCCTCGTGGAGGAGCGGGGCATGCGGTCCGCCCGTGACACCGGCCAGGCTCCGCGCTCCATCCTGGCAGCGCTCATGACGCGCTCATCGCCGGCGGAGCTGGTTGCGGAGCTGGCGCGGCTGGGTAACGCAGTCGTGCTCGACACGCGGGTGCTCATGGCGGCGGTGGCAGGCTCCGCCGACGCGTCGGCCTGGCCGCCGGAGGAGGAGCGCTTCGCATCGGACTTCGGCGACTTCGGTCGGGTGGCCACGCCGTGGCTGCGGGAGCTGACCGAGGCCGCCGCGAACGCATCGGTCCCGTTCCTGTTCGGCGGTCACGCTTTGATCAGCGACGGGCTGCGCCTCATCGTGGCGGCCGCCTGGCAGGGGCGCTGAGCAGGTGCTGCGCCGATATATCGGCAGCGGGAGCGCCGGGAGCGCCGGCTGACCAGAGCCACGCTCCCGAATGCCCCTGCTAGACTGTGATCGAGGCGCGCGCAAGGGCGGGCGTCGCACGAAAATCACGAACAAATCGTCGGGCTAATCGAGGCCCGATCAGCAACCACCGCGCGTGCAACCCGGAGTGGAGATGGATCACACCGGCCTGCTCTACGTCATCGGATTCGGATTTGCCGCGACGATCTTCGTCTTCGGCACGATCGGGTTCAGCTGGCTCATCACGCATCGGCGACGGCGCCCGCAGAAGGGGTTGCCGTACGAGTCGGGCGTCGACACCATCGGTGACACATGGAGCCGCTTCGGCCTGGCCTTTTACCTCTACGCGCTGCTCTTCGTGGCGTTCGACGTGGAGATCATCTTCGTCTACCTGTGGGCCATCACCGTCCGAGCCCTCGAGTTCCAGGGAATCATCGTGATCGGCATCTTCCTGACGATCCTGATGTTCGGCGAGTTCTACGCGTGGAAGAAGGGTGATCTCCGATGGCAGTAGAGAGACCGACCAGCGAGGCCCCGATCGTCATCCCGGACCAGGCGCGCTCCGACGAGCTGCTGAGCCCGTTCGGCATGGAGGAGCACCCGCAGGGTGGCTTCCACGGCCTGCTCGAGGTGATCCCGACCAAGGCGGACTACATCCTGGACCTGATCCGCGCGAACTCGCTGTGGCCGCTCCTCTCCGGCCTGAGCTGCTGCGCCATCGAGATGATGAGCACCGCAACGAGCGTGAATGACATCGACCGCTTCGGCATGTTCCCGTTCCGCGCCAGCCCGCGACAGGCGGACGTGCTCATCGTGGCCGGCACGCTGACCACGAAGATGGCCGGGCCGCTGGTGCGCCTGTGGGAGCAGATGCCGGAGCCGAAATGGTGCGTTGCCATGGGCACCTGCACCACCTCGGGCGGCCGATTCAAGCGCAGTTACAGCGTGGTCCAGGGCGTAGATCGCGGCATGCCGGTCGACGTCTATGTCCCCGGCTGCCCGCCGCGGCCCGAGGGCCTCATCTACGGCATGATGAAGCTCCACGAACTCGTCAAGCAGCGGCGCGGTGAATGGCGCACCTACGTCGATCGCGGGCCCCAGCGCACGCGGTGGGAAGGAGACGTGCGCTGAGCACGCCCGCCCTGGCCGGATCGCTCGTCCGACGGGTGACCGAGCGCTTCGGATCCGACCTGCGCAACCTCTGGACCGATGAGGACACCGTCGAGTTCTCGATCGACGGCGCGCGCAATGTCGAGGTCCTGACCGCCCTGCGCGACGACCCCGAGCTCGATTTCTTCATGCTGGCCGATGAGGCGGCCGTGGACTACGGCGTAGACGCCCATTTCGAGGTCGTGTACCACCTCTTCAGTTGGAAGCACCCCGCCTGGCTCCGCGTCCGTGCCCGCGTCGACCGTGCCGATCCGCGCATCCCGACCATCACCCACCTATGGGAGGGCGCCACGTTCCACGAGCGCGAGATGTACGACATGATGGGCATCGTATTCACTGGCAACCGCGACCTGCGTCGCATCTACATGTCGCCCGACTACCGCTCCTTCCCGCAGCGCAGGGATTTCGTGCTGCCCGATGACGCGGCCGACTCGCCCGCCGCCGGTGTGAATCCGCTCGAGCGCCCGGAGACATGGGACCTGTCACGCTTGCGGGACGGACCGCGATGACGAAGATCGATCCGGAGACGCGCATCCCCGATCCGATCGAACTCGATGCCATCGAGGAGGCGCGTCTGCGCGCAGCGGCAGGCCTGGCCCCGATCCGCAGCACCGCTCCGGAATACGCCGGATTCGACCAGGTCGGGATCCCGGATCGGCCCCCACAGACGGATCGCGAGCGCGAGGTGTACTCCCTCGAAGAGGGCGAGATGCTGCTGAACATGGGGCCGCAGCACCCGTCGACGCACGGCGTCATGCGGCTGGTGGTCAAGGTGCGCGGCGAGATCGTGGTCGACATCGACCCGGTGCTCGGCTACCTGCACCGCGGAATCGAGAAGCTATGTGAGAACGCGACCTACACCACCGTGCTCACCTACGTCGACCCGATGGACTACATCGCGACGATGCACAACGAGCATGCCCCGGCGATCGCCTTCGAGAAGCTGTACGGCATCCGGCCGCCGAAGCGCGCCGAATACATCCGGGCGTTGGTGGTGGAGCTGAACCGCATCTTCAGCCACGGCCTGATGATGGGATTCCTGGCGCTCGACATGGGCGGCATCACGCCCATCCTGTACGCATTCATCAACCGTGACGAGATCGTGGACATGCTGAGCGCCATCAGCGGCCAGCGCATGCTCTTCAACTTCTTCCGCGTCGGCGGCGTGAACTTCGACACCAACGACGAGTTCCTCAGCCGCCTGGGGACCTGGCGCGGCCACGTGCTGAAGAACATCGAGATGAACGAGCGGATGATCACCGAGAACGAGATCTTCCGCGCCCGAACCATCAACATGGGAACGCTGAGCGGCCGCGACGCGATCAGCCTCGGCGTCACCGGGCCGAACCTGCGCGCCTCGGGCGTGCCGTTTGACATCCGCAAGGCGCACCCGTACTCGATCTATAACGAACTCGAGTTCGACGTGATCACCCATGAGTCGGGCGACTCGTACGCTCGCTATCTCCAGCGCATCGCGGAGATCAAGCAGAGCATCCACCTCATTGACCAGATCATGGACAAGATGCCGCACGGCCCGGTCCAGGCCCAGGTGCCGGGCATCATCCGGCCCAAGCCGGGACGCGCGTACGCGGCCATCGAGTCGCCGCGCGGCCTGTACAGCGTCTACTCCATCAGCGACGGCGGCCCGAACCCGTATCGGTTCCGGATGCGCGATCCCAGCTTCATCAGCCTCCAGGCCATGCCCAAGCTCATGCCCGGCCGGCTGGTGGCCGATACCATGGCCATCATGGCAAGCCTAGATCCGGTCATGGGCGGCGTGGACAAGTAGCCGATGGACTTCGAGCTGCTCCTCGGCATCGGGCGCTTCCTGCTTGCCACGACGCTCCTCCTGCTGCTGACCGTGCCGACCGCGTTCGTCGTCATCCAGATCGAGCTCAAGGTCATCGCGAGCATGAACCTGCGGCTCGGGCCGAACCGGGTCGGTCCCAGAGGCATGTTCCAGAGCACCATTCACGGCTTCAAGGTGCTGGCCAAGGAGGACACCGTTCCTGACCAGGCGGACAGATCGACCTTCACCCTGGCCCCCTGGATGGTCTATATGGCGGCGGCCATGAGCATGCTCGTCATCCCGTTCGCGCCGGGCGCCATCGCGGCCGACCTCAACATCGGCATCGTCTACTTCTTCGCCGTGCTGGGTCTCTCGGTTGTAGGCCTGCTGGTGGCCGGCTGGGCCAGCTACAACAAGTATTCGCTGCTGGGCGGCCTGCGCAGCGCGGCCCAGATGGTCAGCTACGAGATCCCGCTCACCCTTTCGATCGTCGGCGCCGTGGTGCTGGCCGGCACGCTCAGCTTCAGCGAGCTGATCGCGTGGCAGCTCGACCACGGCTGGCTGCTGCTGTGGCAGCCGGTCGGTCTCGGTATCTTCTACGTCAGCTCGCTGGCGGAGGTGAACCGCACCCCGTTCGACATGGTCGAGGCCGATTCGGAGCTCGTGGCCGGCCCCTTCACCGAGTACTCCGGCATGCGCTTCGGCTTCTTTTTCTTCGCAGAGTACGTGGCGCTCTTCATCATGAGCAGCATCCTGGCCAGCCTCTTCTTCGGCGGCTGGCTGGCGCCGTGGCCGTTCCCGGCGCAGTTGGGCGGCTTCGCGGGAACTCTGTATGGCATCTTCTGGTTCTTCCTGAAGACGTACGTCTTCGTCTTCATCGCGGTCTGGCTGCGAGCCACCCTGCCCCGCGTGCGCGTCGACCAGCTCATGGGCATGGCCTGGAAGGTTCTCCTGCCACTGGCCCTCGTCAACCTGTTCATCACGGCCATCGCCGTGGTCGTCTTCGACCTGTGATGCATCGACTTCGAGCGCGCCGATCCATCGGCGAAATGGCGCGCGACACGCGGTCGACGTCACGAACCGCCGATCTATCGGCGCTGATGGCAGAGCACGGGAGGGATTGACCTTGGCATTCCCCGGAATCGGCATCGCCAAGGGCATGGCCACCACCTTCCGCAACTTCTTCGCGCCGAAGGTCACGCGCCAGTATCCCGAGCAGCGCCCCGAGATTCCCGATCGATGGCGCGGCCGCCTGGACCTCATCTACGACCCGTTCGGCGAGCACAAGTGCGAGGTCTGCTTCCAGTGCGCGCAGGTCTGTCCGGTCGAGGCCATCGACATTAGCGGCTTCGACTCGGAGGGCAACCGCATCCGCTACGGGATGCAGGAGATCTACGACGAGCGCAGGGACGCCAACGCCTACCGTCGCGCCGGTCTTGAAGCGCAGCCCATGCGCAATCCCGCGCGCTGGGACGAGGCGGTCGACACGCCGTGGGTGGATGCGACGGTCGATGGGTATGGCGGACGCCCTGAGGCGCTGGTCGCCATCTTCGGCGCCGTGCAGGATCGGTATGGCTACCTTCCCGAGCTAGCCCTGCGCCGCATCAGCGACCGCACGACCATCCACTGGGCGCAGGTCTTCGGCGCCGCCGGCCTGGGCGGCTTCCGGCTCCTGCCGGCGGGAGGCCACGTCGTCACTGTCTGCGACTGCGCGTCATGTCGCTTCGCCGGCGGCCCGGCACTGCTCGCAGCGCTGGAGGACGAGCTCGGCATTCTCGCCGGCGAGGAGACCGCCGATGGCGCCTTCAGCCTGGAGATCGGCACCGATGTCGGCGCCGGGAGCATCAGCCCGGCCATCCGGATCGACACCCTCGTCTACGGGCCGTTGGACGCCGACAAGGCGCGTCACGTCGTCCACGAACGACGACGCGCGGCCGAGCAGGCCTCTGCGGGCGCGACCTCCTGATGGCCAGCACCATCTCCCCGCAGATCAGGATCCTGCCCGGCGGCGAGCATCGCCTCCTGACCGATATCGGGCGCGTCGATCCACGCACACTGGCCAGCTACCGCGAGCGCGGCGGCTACGACGGCCTGGAGCGCGCGATCACGAAGCTGGCGCCAGAAGCGGTGATCGGTGAGGT
This sequence comes from Candidatus Limnocylindria bacterium, assembly GCA_039919135.1. GTDB lineage: Bacteria > Chloroflexota > Limnocylindria > QHBO01 > QHBO01 > JACDBZ01. The sequence continues at coordinate 21,966 of JBDSGF010000021.1, forward strand.
CGAGGCAGCCGGCCTGCGCGGACGCGGGGGCTCCGGCTTCCTCACCGCCGCCAAGTGGCGCCTGGCGCGCGACACCCCGGCGGAACGCAAGATCGTGGTCGCCAACCTGATGGGGGCCGATCCGAGCGCGCTGGGTGACCGTGCCCTGGCCGAGGGCAACCCGCACCTCGTGGTCGAAGGCCTGCTCATCGCCGCCTACGCCTCTGGTGCGGGCGAGGCGATCATCGCCGTCCGTCGTGATTGGACCGATGCGATCGAGCGCCTGCGCAACGCTGCCCGCGAGGCGACCGAGTCGCACCTGGCCGGCTACCTCGTCCTCGGCACCGACACCAGCATCGGGCTCAGCGTGTGGGAGGGCTCCGGCGCCTACGTCGCGGGAGAGGAGACGGCACTGCTCAACGCCCTCGCCGGCGACCGCGGCATGCCCGCCATTCGCCCGCCCTTCCCCGCCAGCGTCGGCCTGTGGGGCGTACCGACGGTCGTTCAGAACGCGGAGACGTTGGCCCACGTGGCGTGGATCCTGTTGCACTCGGCCGAGGCCTTCAGGTCGGTCGGCAGCGAATCGTCGCGCGGCACGAAGCTCGTCACCGTCATGGGACGCGTGGCGGAGCCCGGCCTGCTCGAGGTGCCGCTGGGCACGCCTCTGCTCGATCTGCTGGGCATGGCCGGTGGCGGCACCGGAAACACCAAGGCCATCTTCGTAGGCGGGCCCGGCGGGGGGGCCATCGAGGCCGGCGCGCTCACGATGCCCTACGACTACGAGGCGCTCGAGGAGGCCGGGGCCATCATCGGCTCCGGATCGGTCCTCGTCGCCGACGCCGCGACCTGCATGGTCGATAGTGCTCGCTTCTTCGTCGACTTCAGCGCCCGCGAGGCGTGCGGCAAGGCGATTCCCTGCCGGATCGGCACGAAACGGCTGGTGGAGACGCTCGACCGTATCCTGGCCGCCACGCCGCGCCCGGATGACTTCACGCTCCTGCGCGAGCTGTCGCGCAAGATGAGCGACACCGCGCTCTGCAAGCTGGAACGCCTGGCGCCCGCGCCCATCCTGACGACGCTGGATCGCTTCGGTGATGAGTACCGGGCGCACGCGGAGCGAGGCGTCTGCCTGGCCGGCGCGTGTCGCACGACCGAGCTGCCACCCCTCATCGGACCGCTGCCCGGCGTCGAGCCGGCTGCGCCGCTAGAGTAAGAACCGATGGGCTTCGGAACCACGAACGGCCACGCGGCCGGCAACGGCAACGGAACGGGCGCGGGGAAGGTCGAGGTCGACTACACCCCGATCTGGCCGATGGTGCCCGGCACGCGCGAGATCGGCGTCACCATCAACGGCCGGCAGCTCCCGGTCGAGGAGGGCCAGACCATCCTCCAGGCCTGCCGCGTCCTGGGGATCGACGTCCCGACCCTTTGCTACGAGCCGAAGCTCGCCCCGTACGGCGCCTGCCGCATCTGCGTGGTCGAGGTCTCCGGAAGCGACGACACCCCGATCAGCTGCGGGACGCAGATCGAAGAGGGGATGGTCATCACCACCCACTCCGAGCGGGTCATCGAGAACCGGCGCATGGTCCTTGAGCTCATCTTCAGCGACCACGACGCCTACTGCCTGCCGCCGTGCCAGTTCAAGTGCCCGACGCGGGTCGACATCCCCGGCTACCTGAAGCAGAACACGCTGGGCAACTGGGAAGAGGCGACGCGCATCCTCAAGCGTTCGCTCCCCTTCCCGGCCATCCTCGGTCGCGTGTGCCCGGCCCCGTGCGAGACGCACTGTCGCCGGGAGGAGGTGGACACCGCCATCGCGATCCGCGACTCGCATCGTTACTGCGCCGACCGCGTGCTGGAGGTGGACGCGCCCGCTCCCATCCCGTGGCCGAAGGAGCAGGCCACCGGTCGTCGCGTGGCCGTCATCGGTGCCGGGCCGGCCGGCATGACCGCCGCCTACTACCTCCAATTGCGTGGTCACCAATGCGACGTCTTCGAGGCGGATCCGGAGCAGGGCGGCATGCTGCGCTACGGCATCCCCGGGTACCGCCTGCCGAAGGGCTGGATGGATCGCGAGCTCAACCACGTCTGGGAGCTGGGCGCCACCTTCAAGCCGAACATGCGCCTCGGGCGCGACTTTCACCTGGGCGACATCATCGACGAGTACGACGCCATCTACGTCGGCATCGGCTGCTACAAGTCGAACGAGCTCGGTATCCCCAACGAGTTCGCGGACGGCACGGTCAACGCACTCGAGAACCTCTACAACTCGACGCGCGGCATCCCGGTCCCACGGCTAAAGGGTGCTCGCGTCGTCATCATCGGTGGCGGGTTCACCGCGATCGACTGCACCCGCACCTCCATCCGCCAGGACGCCGCAGAGGTCACCCTCGTCTATCGCCGCGACCTCAAGGACATGCCGGCCGCTGACGAGGTGCACGAGGCCATCGAGGAGGGTGCGCGCGTCATCTTCCAGGCCGCGCCGACTCGCATCGTGACCGGAGACGACGAGAAGGTCACAGGCGTCGAGTTCCAGCGCATGAAGCTCGGCGAGCCCGACGAGCAGGGCCGCCGCCGCCCCGAGCCGATGCCGGGCACCGAATTCGTCGTCGAGTGCGACACCGTGCTGGGCGCCATCGGCCAGGGACCGGAGCTTTCTTGGATCGATTCAGAGCCCGACGAGATCCGCAACGGGCTGGAGGTCGACCGCCGTGGCAACCTGGTCGCGGAGGAGCACATCTTCCGCACCAATGTCCCCAAGATCTTTGCCTCCGGCGACGTGCGGACCGGCGCCGCCACCGTGGTGGAGGCCATCGGCGAGGCCCGGCGAGCCTCGTACGCCATGGACTACTGGCTGCGCGGCCACGACCTCGACGACCCGCAGGTGCGCCGCATCGTCACCGAGCCGCAGCCGAACTTCCTGACCATCGTGCCCTTCACCGATGACGTGAAGGAACCGCGCGCCATCATGGGCAAGCAGGAGGCGGACGAGCGTCGAACGAACTTCAACGAGTACGAGTTCGGCTTCACCGGCGACCAGGCCATGGCCGAGGCCGGTCGCTGCCTCCAGTGCACCTGCGAAGCGATCGGTCATTGCGACCTGCGCGAGGCAGCCATCGAGTACGAGACGACGCTCAACATGGCGATCGACGAGCGCAGCATCCAGGACAACCCGTACGTCGGCGTCAACCACGGCTACGGCCGCGACGAGACGCACTCCTTCATCCTGCGCGACTACTCCCGCTGCATTGACTGCGGCCGATGCGCCCAGGTCTGCAAGGAGATCGTCGGCGCCGGGTGCTATGACTTCATCGGCAAGGGCTTCGACTCGCTGGTCACCACCGCCGATTTCGTATCCCTGAATGAGACCCCATGTGTCTCGTGTGGCCGATGCGCGGAGACCTGCCCGGTCGGCGCGCTCATGCCGCGACCGCGCATCCTCGAGACCTACCAGCTCGACATCAGCCGCTGCATCTTCTGCGGCATCTGCGCAGATGCCTGCCCCTATGACGCCCTGCGCTGCGGCCCTGAGTTC
>JBDSGF010000022.1:0-28217 GCA_039919135.1 Candidatus Limnocylindria bacterium
GGCGACAAGAGCAACTGGTGGGCGGCCTACGCCCTCTGGGTCTTCAGCCTCTTCGGCCACTCCGACGTGCGACTCCTGGACGGTGGTCGTGCCAAGTGGGAGGCCGAAGGTAGACCGATGACGACCGCTGCGCCCACCCGCCAGCCAACCGACTACCCGGTGGTCGAGCGCGACGACGCCCGCATCCGTGCCTTCCGCGAGGACGTGCTGGAGCACCTGGGCAAGCCGCTGGTCGACGTCCGATCGCCCGACGAGTTCACTGGCAAGCTGCTGCACATGGCCAACTACCCGCAGGAGGGCGCGCTGCGCGGCGGCCACATCCCGGGCGCGAAGAGCGTGCCGTGGGCGCGGGCTGCCAACGAGGACGGCACCTTCAAGTCACGCGCCGAGCTGGAGGCCCTCTACTCAGGCGAGATCGGCCTCGCGACGGCGGACGACGTGGTCGTCTACTGCCGCATCGGTGAGCGATCCAGCCATACCTGGTTCGCGCTGACCCACCTGCTCGGCTTCGAGAGGGTCCGCAACTACGACGGCTCATGGACGGAGTGGGGCAATGCCGTGCGCATGCCAATCGAGCGCGAGGTCGAGGTCACCGCGTGACCACCGACGTCCTGCCGCCCTCTTTAGCCGAGATCGTCGACGGCTTCGCCACGTTGCCGCCCAGGGATCGCCTGGAGCTGCTGCTCGAGTACTCGCAGATGATGCCGACGCTGCCCGCCCGCTTCGCCGAGCATCCTGAGCGGCTGGAGCCGGTTCCCGAATGCCAGTCGCCGCTCTTCGTGGCGGCCGAGGTCGGTGCCGATGGCCGCGTCGAGATCGCGGTGGACGCGCCGCCGGAGGCGCCCACCACCCGCGGCTTTGCCTCGATCTTCCACGCCGGCCTCAACGGGCTGCCGGCGGCCGACGTGCTCGCCGTGCCTGGCGACATCACCGCGCGCCTCTCGCTCAACGACGTCGTGAGCCCGTTGCGCCTGCGTGGCGCTGCGGCCCTTCTCGGACGCATCCAGCGCCAAGTGCGGGGGCAACTGGCGGCGGGGGTTGTGGCGCCCGGCACGAGTGACTAGTCTTGGCAACGAGACATGATCCACCCGCACGCAACAAGCCCCCGCTGCATCTGTCCCTAGGCGGAAGGAGTCCGCTTCTCCGCATGGTCGCCGTGCTCGGCACGTGCCGTTCGGTCCTCCTTCCGCCCTCACGCCGGACTCAACCCCAGGCGTGTCCGACTGCCGCCAGGCCTCTCGTGCGCGTCGCCCCCACAGGATCATGCTCATGTCCGCACATCCCGCCCGCACTGCTCACCCGTACCGCGACCTAGACGTCATCGACGCGCGCGCGCCGCGCTTCAACCAGGCCGTCGTCGGCGGCCTCTCACTGACCGCTATCCTGACCGGCTGGTGGCCGATCATCGGCCTCCTCGCTCTTCAGCTCGCGCTCGGCCTACGCTTCGGGCGACGCTGGTGCCTCGCCTGCCTCGCCTACTTCGAGTTCGTTCAGCCACGTGTCGGTGAAGGGCCGATCGAGGATGCTCGCCCGCCGCGATTCGCCAACAAGGTCGGCCTGATCGTGCTCTCGGCCGCCACGGTGGCCCACGTCGCCGGCCTGACGACGCTCGGTTCAGCGCTTGGGCTGCTGGTGGCCGGCCTTGCGCTGCTGGCGACGGTGACCGGCTTCTGCGCGGGCTGCCGGTTGTATCGGCTTGGCGCTCGCCTGCGTGGCGTCCGGGCGCGTGGCTTCAATCGGATCGAACTGTCGGAGGTGGGTCCGGTCAAGCCGGGTCCGGGCGACCTGGTGGTCGCCTTCAGCCACTCGCTGTGCACGGCGTGCCGCGACCTCGCCCGTGAACTGGAGGCCAGCGGGCGCCGGTTCGTGATGGTGGACGTGCGGGAACGCCCGGAGCTGGCTCGGAAGTACGGCATCGCCATCGTGCCAACCGCCGTCACGGTCGCCGCCGACGGGCGAGTCATCGCGCGACTGGCCGGGTGACGGCCGAGGGGCGCTACGCCGGCAGGCGACCTCCGATCCGCGAGAGCCTGGAGGCCGCTTCGGCGAGTGTCTCGTGCCGCTTCGGAAAGGCGAAGCGGATCTTGGTTCGGCCCAGCTCCGGGCGTGAGTAGAAGGACGAGCCCGGAACGGTCGCCACGCCGGGATCCGCGGTGAGACGGCGGGCGAAGGTGACGTCGTCCTCATCGGTCAGGGAGCTGATGTCGGTCATGACGTAATAGGCGCCGTCGGGCTCGAAGGCGCGCAGGCCCGTCGACTCGAGAGCCGCCAGGAGCAGGTCGCGGCGCTCGCGGTAGCCAGCTGCCAACTGGTCGTAGTAGGCGTCCGGCAGGCCGAGGGCAACGGCCCCGGCGGCCTGGAGCGGAGCGGCGGCGCCGACGGTCAGGAAGTCGTGCACCTTGCGGATGGCGGCCGTCAGGTGCGGCGGCGCGATCACCCAGCCCACGCGCCATCCGGTGACCGAATACGTCTTCGACAGCGAGTTGACGCCAACCGTGCGCTCTGCCATGCCGGGCAGGGTGGCGAGCGGAATGTGCTCGCCGGCGTAGACGATGTGCTCGTAGATGTCATCGGTGAAGGCCACGACGTCGTGCTCACGGCAGAGGTCGGCGATGAGCTCCAGCTCGTCGCGACGGAAGACCTTGCCGGTCGGGTTGTGCGGGCTGTTCAGCACCATGCCCCGCGTGCGCGGACCGAACGCCGCCCGCAGCTCGGACTCGTCGATCGACCAATCCGGCTCGTGCAGCGTCACATAGCGCGGCACGGCGCCGGAGAGAATGGCATCGGGACCGTAGTTCTCGTAGAAGGGCTCGAAGACGACGATCTCGTCGCCCGGGTCGAGCACGGCCAGCATGGCCGCGATCATGCCCTCGGTCGCGCCACAGGTGACCGTGACATCGGCTTCCGGGTCGACCGGCCAGTCTGGATGGTGGCGCGTCGTCTTGGCAGCGATCGCCTCGCGGAAGTCGCGGGCACCCCAGGTGATGGCGTACTGGTTGACATCGGCTTCGATGGCGGCGCACGCCGCCTGCTTGAGCTCCGGCGGGCAGGCGAAGTCGGGGAATCCCTGGGCCAGGTTCACCGCGTTGTGCGCCATGGCCAGACGGGTCATCTCGCGGATGACGGACTCAGTGAACGAGGCGGCCTTGCGAGAGATGGCGGTCATGGGTCCTCCCTGGGCGTCTGCTCGAGCAGGCGCAGCAGCTCGTCGTGCACGAGCCCGTTGCTCGTCACGACCCGTGGATCGGTCCAGCTCGGACGTCCCTCAAGGTCCGTCATGCGGCCACCGGCGGCGGTGATCACGACATGGGGCGCGGCCATGTCCCATGGGGCAACGCCGTCCTCGATCATCGCCTCGGCCGAGCCGCCGGCCACGAGCATGTGACCCCAGAAGTCGCCAAAGCCGCGGTCACGCCACGCGCCACTCGTTGCCCGCGCGACGCGCCCCTCCAGGCCGAGCGCGCGGCCGTAGAGCAGCTGGCCCGCGGCCAGCGTCGGGACCGACGACACACCGATGCGACGCTCGCCGCTCGCGCGCCGGCGCCAGGCCCCCCCGTCGACGGTCGCCCACCAGCGCTCTCCCATGGCCGGCGCCGACACGAGGCCCAAGACCAGGTCGCCGTCGACGCGGCAGGCCAGCAGCGTGGCGAAGACACCAATGCCGCGCACGAAGTTGTGGGTCGCATCGATCGGGTCGATGATCCAGCCCGTGGCGGCGTCGGCGGCCTCGCTGCCGTACTCCTCGCCTATCAGCCCATGCTCGGGGTACCGGTCGGTGATACGTTCGCGGATAGTGCGCTCGACCTCGATGTCGGCCGCCGTGACGAGGGTCCGATCGGCCTTGCGGGTGACGGTCACGCCGGCCTCGAAATGGCGGAGGGCCAGAACATCGGTCTCGTCCAGCAGGGCATGCGCGAACTCGGCCAGCTCGCGGGAGTGACGCTCGCGGCCGCCGCTCATGCCGGGTCGCCTGCATCGGCGCGGCGCGTCCGGAGCACGGCGAGCGCTCGTTCGAGTGGGACCTCGCGCGACGCGAGCAGGACGAGGAGGTGGTAGAGCAGGTCGGCCGTCTCGGCTGCGAGCTCGTCGTCCGTGCCGGCCAGCGCAGCGCCGGCCGTCTCGCCGGCCTCCTCGACCACCTTCTCGGCCGGGCGGCGGGGTCCGCCTGCGAGCAGATGGGCCGTGTACGAGCTCTCCGCGCCGGCGCCCCGACGGCGGTCGATCAGGGTTGCCAGCTCTGACAGGACGCCGGGCGCATCGATCTCGCCGAAGCAGGTGCGCGTGCCCTCGTGGCAGACCGGCCCGGCGGGACGGACGCGATAGAGGATCGCGTCGCGATCGCAGTCGGTGGCGAGGTCGACCATCCGCATCACGTTGCCGCTCGTCTCACCCTTGCGCCACAGCTGCTCGCGGCTGCGGGACCAGAAATGAGCCTCCCCGGTGCGCTCGGTGGCGGCCAGCGCCTCCTCGTTCGCCCAAGCCAGCATGAGGACCGTGCCGTCGTCGGCATGCTGCACGATCACCGGCAGCAGCCGCTCGGACATCTGGGGCCGTCGGGCGGTCATCCAAGCCACGCGGCGACCTCCGCAGCGGTGGGGGCCATGGTCGCCGGTCGCACGGCAACTCCGCGGGCGGCGAGGTCCGCCTTGAGCGCGGGGATGGTCGTGATGCCCAGGTGCAGCAGCGACGCGAGCAGCGCGGCCTGGGCGCGGCCTTCGGTGAGGACGCGCACGAGGTCGTCACTGCTGCCTGCGCCCCCGGAGGCGATGACCGGAACGCGCACCGCGTCGGCGACCATGCGGGTCAGTTCAAGGTCGTAGCCGCTGCGGGTCCCGTCGCGATCGATGCTGGTCAGCAACAGCTCGCCGGCCCCGCGCTCCACCGCCTCGCGGGCCCATTCACGGGCGTCGCGTCCCGTCGCCTGTGTGCCGGACACGCCGTGGATCTGCCAGCCCGCGCCGGCGCGAGCGGCGTCGATGGCGACAACGACGGACTGCGAGCCGAGGCGCTCGGCGATGCGGCCGATGAGGGCAGGATCGCGCAGCGGCGCGCTGTTGAGGCTGACCTTGTCCGCGCCGGCAGCGAGGAGCGCGGCCGCGTCGTCGTAGCTCGTGACGCCCCCGCCGACCGTCAACGGCACATCGAGTGCCTCCGCAGCACGCTCGATGACATCGAACATGGCGGGACGCCGGTCGCGCGTGGCGGTGATGTCGAGGATCACAACCTCGTCGGCGCCGTCCGCCGCGTAGCGCGCGGCGAGCTCGACCGGATCTCCCGCGTCCACGAGATCCACGAAGCGCGTGCCCTTCACGACCCGGCCATCGGCGACGTCGAGGCAGGCCAGCAGCCGTGCCGAGAGCGCCATCAGGCGACCCCGGCTGCCGGTTGGCCGGCGGCGCTGAGCGCGTCACCGATGGCGAGCGATCCATCGACCAGGGCCAGCCCGACGACCGCGCCGTCGAGGCCCAGCGTCGCAAGCTGCCGGAGGTCCTCGGCGCTGCCGATGCCGCCCGCCGCGACCAGCCGCGTCGACGGCACCGATTCGCGCATGCGAGCCAGCAGCTCGCGATTCGGCCCGCTGCGCGTCCCGTCGCGCTCGACGTCGGTGATCACGAGGTGCGCCACGCCAGAGCCGGCAAGCTCGACGGCGAGCGCCGTGGGGTCCGCCGCGGAGCTGCGCATCCAGCCGTCGGTGGCCACGCGTTCACCTCGCACGTCGACCGACACGGCGACCCGATTCGGCCAGCGGACGATGGCCGCGGTCACGAGCTCGCGATTCTCGATAACTGCGGTGCCGAGCACGGCGATGTCGATGCCGGCGTCGAGGGCGGCCTCGATGTCCTCGAGGCGCCGCAGTCCGCCGCCGAGCTCGACGCGTGCCCCGGGGGCGGCAGCCCGGGCGACCGCGGCCAGCCGCGCCGCAAGCTCGAGATGCATCGGGTGTCCGGCGCGCGCGCCACCCAGATCGACGAGGTGAAGCCAGCGCACGCCGGCGCGCATCCATTCGTCGACGATGGGCGCCGGATCGTCGACGGCCGCGGCCTTCCTCGCGTAGTCACCCTGGACGAGCCGCACGGCGATCCCGTCGAGGAGGTCGACGGCCGGGATCAGGTCCATGACGACACCCGGCTGCGCGATCGGTCGAGAAGCCCCACCGCAAAGGCGGCCAGCAGCGCGCGCCCGAACCCGCCGCTCTTCTCGGGATGGAACTGCGTCGCCGTCAGGTGACCACTGCGGAGCAGGCTCGGGAAGCGGAAGCCGTCTACCTCGGTGGTGCCGACAACGACCTCCGCGTCCACCGCGTCGAGCCAATAGCCGTGCACGAAGTACGCGTCCGCGCGCTGTCCCTGCGCCAGGTCGACCGCGTTCCAGCCGACGTGCGGCACGATGTGCGGGCCTCCGTCGGCCTCGGCCGGAAAGGCGCGACAGCGGCCTGCCAGCAGCCCGAGGCCGGGGGCGTCGTCCTCCTCGCTGCCCTCCAGCATGAGCTGCGCGCCGAGGCAGATGCCCAGCAGCGGCGTACCGTCCGAGGCGACCCTTGCGACCTCGTCCCACAGCCCCGCCGCCTTGAGCGCGCGCACCGCCGAGCCCGCGGCGCCCACGCCAGGCAGCACGAGCCGGTCCGCGACGCGCAGCTGCCCCGGCCTGGTCATGAGTATCGCCGGCGCTCCGACCGCGGTGAGCGCCCGGAGGACCGATCGCGTGTTTCCCGACCCGAAATCGACGACGCCGATCACGTCAGCGTCCCCTTCGTGCTCGGGACGTCGAGCGCCGCGAGGCGCGGGTCGAACTCGAGGCCCGCGCGCAGGGCGCGCGCGAACGCCTTCATGGCCGCCTCGGCGTGATGGTGGACGCTGGCGGCCCCTGTGACGTCGAGGTGGAGCGTCATGCGCGCCTCGCGCGCGAGCGACTCGAGGAAATGCGGCAGGAGCTCGAGCCACGGGTCAACCCCGGCGAAGGGATCGGGTCTCGGCGTGATCGACGACCAGGCACGGCCCCCGAGATCGAGCGCGCAGGTGGCGAGTGTCTCGTCCATTGGGATCCGCGCGTCGCCGTAGCGGCGGATGCCGCGCCGGTCGCCGAGCGCCTCGTTGAGCGCCCGGCCCAGCACGATCCCGCAGTCCTCGACCGTGTGATGGGCGTCGACGACGGTGTCCCCGCTCGCGTCGACCTCGAGGTCAATGAGCGAATGCCGCGCCAGTTGCTCAAGGAGGTGATCGAAGAAGCCGATGCCGGTCGCGATGCGACCGGTTCCTGTTCCGTCGAGCGTCAGCGTGACTCGGATGGTTGTCTCGGCGGTCGCCCGTTCCACGCGTGCCTCTCGGCTCATTGCAGCAGCTCCTCGAGTGCTTCCAGCAGTCGGTCGTTCTCGGCAGCGGGGCGCGCTGTCACGCGCAGCCAGCCGACCATCGGCCCGGTGTCGTAGCGCCGCACGATGAGCCCGCGGCGCTGGAGATCGTCGGCCAGCGCGGGCGCGTCAGGCGGCCGGAAGGCAACGAAGTTCGTCACCGATGGGAGCACCTCGCACCCAGAAGCGACGAGCGTGGCCGCCAGCCGATCGCGTTGGGCAATCACCGTCGCGCGTCGCTTTCGGGCGGACTCCCCGTCGGCGATGGCGGCAATCGCCAGGATCTCACTCGGAGCGGCGACGGAGAGCGGCAGGCGAACGGCGTTGAATCGCTCGACCAGCGGCTCCGGGACGACGAGGTAACCGACCCGCGCGCCGGCCATGCCGTATGCCTTCGACAGCGAGCGCAGGACGAGCACGTTGGACATCTCCGCCTGGAGCACGTGCGACGAGAGGCTGTTCGGCGCCGCGCCGAGCGTCTCTTCGGCGAACTCGAGATACACCTCGTCGACCACCACGAGCGCGGACAGCCCCTCGGCCAGCCTCCGCACCTCGTCGAGGCCGTACGCGTCACCGGTGGGGTTGTTCGGCGTGCAGATCCACACCAGCCTGGCGGCGCTCTCCTCGACGGCGGCTCGCAGCCGGTCTGCCGGCTGCCGATGCTTGAGAGCGTCGCGCGGGACGGCCACCACGCGGGCGCCCGCCAGCCGGGCCTCGACCGCGAACATGGCAAAGGTCGGGACGGGCACCACGACCGTGTCGCCCGGGCCGACGGCCTGGGTCGTGACGAGCCGGATGAGTTCGTCAGCGCCGGCTCCGGGGATGATGCGTTCCGCGCGAGCTCCCGACGCCACCGCCAATGCCTCTCGCAGGCGACGGTAGGCGAGGTCTCCGTACTCGGCGAACGCCCCGCCGGGCACCGTGTTCATGTCCATCCGCGCGATCCGATCGACCGGCACCCCCGCCTCGTCCGCGAACTCCTCGTCGGACGGCTCGGCCGGGTAGGGCTCCACGGGTCCGGGGCGGCGCAGGAGCGCGAGCGCCTCGTCGCGGTCCGGCAGGTCGGCAATGCGCTCCGCGCGATCGGCCCGCGCCCGGACGGAGCGCGCGTGCGCGGGCAGTCCCTCGGAGCCGGCGAGGCGGTCGACCGTATCGGCGACCGATCGCACGCCGCGCGCCGTCAGGCGCTGCACCTCGATCCAGCGGCCGAAGGCCTCGACGCCGAGCCCGCCGTACACCCGTGCAGAGCCGCCCGTCGGCAGCACGTGGTTGGTGCCGGTCGCGTAATCGCCGGCCGCAATGGCCGACCACGGACCGATGAAGACGGAGCCGACGTGGCGGACCCGACCTGCCAGCTCATCGGCGCCGGTGCATTGCAGCGAAAGGTGCTCGGGCGCGATGGCGTCGGCGACCGCCACCGCAGCTGCCAGATCGTGAACCAGGATCGCGCCGCCGTGGTGTCGCAGCGTCTCGAGTGCGACGTCGCCGGTCGCCAGGGTGGCGGCGAGCGCCGGAAGCCGACCCTCCACCTGCTCGACGAGGCCCACGTCATCGGTGACGAGGACGGCCACGGAGTCGGGCCCGTGCTCGGCCTGCGCCAGCAGATCGAGCGCGACCAGCTCGGCGTCCGCTCCTGCATCAGCCACGACGACGCACTCGCTGGGGCCGGCCGGCAGGTCGATGGCGACGTCTCCCGCCACGGCGCGCTTGGCTGCCGTCACCCAGGCGTTGCCGGCCCCGACGATGCGATCCACCGCCGGGAGCGTCTCGGTGCCGTACGCCATGGCCGCGATCGCCTGCGCACCGCCGACCCGCAGGACCCGGTCCACGCCGACCCGTCGCGCCGCGACGAGGACCGCCGGGGCGACCCGGCCGTCGGTGCCGGGCGGCGTTGCCACGATCAGCTCGTCGACGCCGGCCAGGCGCGCGGGGACGCCGCACATGATTACCGAGCTCGCTAGCGGCGCGCGACCGCCGGGGATGTACGCGCCGACGCGCTCGAACGGCGTCCATCGGCGCCACGCGGTCACGCCGGGCAGAGTCTGGACCACCCGGCGATCGCGCAGCGCGTTCCGCTGGTCGGCGTGGAAGCGCCGCACCGCCGCGATCGAGGCGTCGATGGCGATCGCCAGACCGTCCTCCACGGCGCGGACGGCCTCGTCAATCTCAACTTCGTCGACCCACAGCCCTTCGACGGCGGCGCCATCGAGGCGGAGAGTGAGCTCGCGGACCGCCGCGTCGCCCCGTTGACGTACCTCGTCGATGATCGGCGCCACGTCCACCGCATCGCGGCTTGCTCGAAGTTCCACGATCCACCGCGAGCGTTCGGACGCGTCGGCTGCGGCCCAGTCCAACCGTCGCGCGAGCGCTGCGGTCGGCGCCCGCGAGGTCATCTGATCACCTTCTCGATCGGGACGATGAGGATGTCGCGCGCGCCCGCCTCTTTGAGGGCCGGGATGATGCGCCACAGCTGACCGCGCTCGACGACCGAGTGGATCGCGATCATCGACGGGTCGGCCAGCGGCATGACGGTCGGGCCCGAGAGGCCAGGGATCAGCTCCCGGATGCGGTCGATCGAGGCGGCCGGGGCATTCATCATCATGTACTCCTTGCCGCGCGCCTCGACCACGCTGCGCAGCATTGCGATCAGTCCGGCGACGCGCGGATCCTCCAGCGATGTCGAGCTTCCCGCCACGAGGACCGCCTGCGACTCGAGCAGGGTTGCGAGTGGGCGCAGCCCGTTCGCGCGCAGCGTGCTTCCGCTGGCGACGAGGTCGACCACCGCGTCGGCCACCCCCAGCTGCGGCGTCACCTCGACCGCGCCGGTGACCTCGATCACCTGCGCGTCGACGCCGCGGTCGCGCAGGAAGTCGCGGGTAAGCCGGGGAAAGGTGGTCGCGATCCGGCACCCCGCAAGCGCGCCGACGGTCTCGATCCCGCCACTGGTCGGCACCGCCAGGACCAGCGAGCAGGCGCCGAACCCCAGGTCGAGGATCGGCTCGAGGCCGTCCCCGCGCTCCGCGACCAGGTCCTGGCCGGTCAGCCCGAGATCGACGAGGCCGTCGCGAACGTACTCGGCGACGTCGCCGGTACGCACGAAGAGCAGCTCGATCTCGACGTTGCGGGCGACTGCACTGAGGCGGCGCTCGCTCAGCTCAACCTCGATCCCCGCGTCGTGCAGAAGCGCGACGGCGGGCTCGGCCAGGCGGCCCTTATTCGGCAGCGCCAGGCGCAGGAGGGAGCGCGGGTCGCTCATGAGCCGCCTCGCCCCGCGCCGCGGCGGCGTCCTGTGCGGTCGATGATGAGCCGGTACCCGTCCCGGCCATAGCGGAGCCACTGCGCCACCCGGCTGATGGTTGCGCTCGACGCGCCCGTTCGGGTGCTGATGTCGTGATAGCTGACCCCCGCGTCAAGCAGGCGGGCGACGTGCCAGCGCTGGCCGAGCTCCTTCAGCTCGTTGATGGTGCACAGGTCGCGCAGGAATCGGAGCGCCTCGTCGCCGGTACGAAGCGTGATGAGCGCGCCGGCGAGCTCGGTGATCTCGTCGGTCTGCCACCGGTCCTCGGGTTTGCCGTCCGCGGCGTTCGGGATGGTCGGGTCATGACGCGTCATTGCTTCATCACACTAAAGCATTGACGCGCTGCTGTCTACACCCCTGGAGCCGGCCCATGCGAAATGACGGGTCGTATTGTGCAATGTGCATAGCATCGCAACGCAAACGCAACCGCTCGGGCACTGGATGGCACCGCAGGACGACCCTAGGCTCTGTGCACAACCGCTTTGAACTCTGACTAGGAGCTGCCGATGCCGGAGATCAACACCGGAGACACCGCCTGGGTCCTCATGAGCGCCGCCCTCGTCATGCTCATGACCCCGGGCCTCGCCCTCTTCTACGGCGGACTCGTGCGGCGCAAGAACGTTCTCTCCACGATCATGCACAGCTTCTTCATCCTGGGCCTGGTCAGCGTGACGTGGGTGCTGTGGGGCTACACCCTCGCCTTCGGACCCGATACCGGACTGGGGATCATCGGCGGACTCGACTGGATTGGGCTCAATGGCGTCACCGGCGAACCGTCGCCCGTGTACGCGACCACCGTCCCTCACCTGGCCTTCATGGCGTTCCAGATGATGTTCGCCATCATCACCCCTGCCCTCATCACCGGCGCGTTCGCCGAGCGCAAGCGCTTCAAGGCCTTCGTCTTGTTCGCAGTTGCCTGGTCAACCTTCGTCTACGCGCCGATCGCGCACTGGGTCTGGTCGCCGGACGGCTGGCTCTTCGCGCTCGGCGTGCTGGACTTCGCCGGCGGCACCGTGGTGCATCTCTCGAGCGGTGTCGCCGCGCTGGTCGCGGCGCTCTTCATCGGGCGCCGTACCGGACTGGTCAGCGCAGCCACCGAGCCGCATGACGTGCCGATGACAGTCCTCGGCGCAGGCCTGCTGTGGTTCGGCTGGTTCGGCTTCAACGCCGGCTCGGCGCTAGGGGCGAATGGCCTGGCAGCGACGGCCTTCGTCACCACCAACACCGCGGCTGCCATGGCCGCCATCACCTGGGTCACCATCAGCTGGCTCCACAAGGGCACGCCGTCGGTGCTGGGCGCCGCCATCGGAGCGGTCGCCGGGCTCGTGGCGATCACGCCGGCTGCCGGATTCGTCACCCCCGCCGCGGCGATCCTCATCGGGCTCGGCGTCGGCGTGGTCTGCTACGGCGCCGCGCAGCTCCGACTGCGCGCTCAGGTCGACGACGCACTGGATGTCTTCAGCGTCCACGGCGTGGGTGGGGCGTTCGGGGCGCTCGCCACCGGCGTCTTCGCCACCGTGGCCGTGAACTCGGCAGGCGTGGACGGCCTCCTGGCCGGCAACGCCTCCCTGCTGGCGACCCAGGCGCTCGCGGTCGTCGTGGTTGCCGCGTACTCCGCGGTCGCGACCGCCGCAATCCTCTTCCTCATCAACCTGTTCGTCCCGATCCGAGTCCCCGGACCCGAGGAGGAGCAGGGACTCGACCTCGCCCAGCACGGCGAAGTCGCCTACCAGGCCTGAACCTCATGTCGCACGGGAGATAGACCGATGGAAATCGCCGCACTCGCCAGCTTCGCCGTCCTGCTCGCGTCGTGGGTTGTGGCGCCCAGTGGGACGCCCGCCACAAAGATCGAACCGACCGCGGAGGCGGACAGCATGCCTCCCATGGCCCTGGAGTCCATCCACTCCTCCTGACCCGGCACCACTGCGACAGCAATCACGGAACCCGCACCCCGCGGGCCTCGTGATTGTTTCCGGGGCCAGCCATTCGGCCGTAATCTCGGTCCTTGCATGAATATGCGGGAAACCAGTATATTCATGCGCTCATGCCAGCTCTTGAACGTCCCCTGTGGGGCAGCCGCGTCCGCGCGCCATTGACAGCCGTCGCCGTCGAGATCTCCAGCTCGACCGACGTCGACCTCCCCCTCGCCATGCACGACATCGCCGCCTCGCGCGCTCACATCGGCGAGCTCCATGCCCTCGGGTTGATGACCCGGGACGGACAGGATCGGCTCGACGCCGCCCTCGCCGATGTCGCCGCGGAGATCGCGGCCGGCACCTTCCCATGGTCGGACGACCTCGAGGACGTGCACATGAACGTCGAGAGCCGCGTGCGGGATACGGCCGGACCGGAGCTGGCGGGACAGCTCCAGGTCGGGCGCAGCCGAAACGAAGAAGTGGTCACGGACGAGCGCCTCTGGCTCCGCGCCACGGTGGCTCGGCTCGACGCGCGTCTGCTCGACCTCGAGCGCACCCTCGCTCGGCGTGCCGACGAGGAGATCGAGACGGCCCTACCGGCGCATACGCATACGCAACCCGCGCAGCCGGTCCTGCTCGCCCACCACCTGCTCGCCTACGTCGAGATGCTCGAGCGCGACCGAGGACGGCTGGCCGACGCGGCGCGGCGCGCCGATCGATGCCCGGCCGGTTCGGGCGCCGCGGTCGGCAGCGGACTCGCCATCGATCGGGTTCGGGTGGCGAGGGCATTGGGCTTCGGCGATATCACCGCCAACAGCCTCGATGCGGTGGCTGATCGCGACTACGTGGTCGAGATCGTGGCGGCCGCCGCGATGGCGCTCGGCCACCTGTCGCGGCTTGGCGCCGACCTTGTCCTGTGGTCGACCCCGTACTTCGGCTTCGCGCGCATCTCGGACGGCTACGCGACCGGCAGCTCGATGCTCCCGAACAAGCGCAACCCCGACATCGCCGAGCTGATCCGCGGTCGTGCCGCGCGCGCGAACGCGAACGTGGCAGCGCTGCTCGGGATCTTGCACGGGCTGCCCCTCGGCTACCACCGCGATCTCCAGGAGACGCGTGCGCCGATGCTCGAGACGCTCGCCTCGCTGGAGCTGAGCCTCGCCGCCGCGGACGGGATGCTGGCCGAGGTGGCGTTCGATCGCGAGGCGATGGCCACGGCGGCGACCGCCGGCCACGGCCTGTCGACCGCGCTGGCGGAGCGGCTCACCGCGACCGGCGTCCCGTTCCGTGACGCGCACTGGCGAATCGGTGAGCTCGTCGGGGAGGCCGAGAAGCGCGGCTGCGACATCGCGGAGCTCCCCGACGACAAGCTGCGCGCGCTCCTCCCCGAGCTCGGGGACCAGGACGCGCTCATGCCTACCCTCGCCCAGGCCCTCGCGGCGGCGGACATTCCGGGTGGCACCGCGCCGGCGCGCGTCCGCGAAGCATTGCGCATCGTGAAGGAGCGACTCGGATGACGGAGACCGTCGTACTTGCCTACTCGGGGGGATTGGACACATCGGTGGCGGTCCCCTGGCTGCGCGAGACCCGCAACTGCGAGGTCGTGACGCTCACCGTGGACGTCGGCGGCGGCGCGAAGCCAGACGCCATCCTGGCGCGGGCCCTGTCGGGTGGCGCGACCCGGGCGCTGGCCGTCGACGCGCGCGACCCGTTCGTCACGGACTTCGTGTGGCCGGCGCTCCAGGCCGGTGCGCTCTACCAGGGCGTTTACCCCCTGGCGACCGCCATCGCCCGGCCGCTCATCGCCCGGCTGCTGGTCGAGACGGCGCACGAGGTCGGCGCCACCGCCGTCGCGCACGGCTGCACCGGGAAGGGCAACGACCAGGTCCGCTTCGACGTGGCCGTCGCCGCGCTCGACCCTTCCCTGAGCGTCATCGCGCCGATGAGGGTCGGCATGGGGATGAACCGCGACGAGGAGGTTGCGTACGCCAGGGCGCACGGCATCGAGATCGAGATCGGGCCGGAATCGCCATATAGCATCGACCTCAACCTGTGGGGCCGATCGGTCGAGGCCGGGATACTCGAGGACCCGTGGACGGCGCCACCCGAGGATGCCTACTCCTGGACCCGGAACCCGGTCGATGCGCCGCGCGAGGCGTCAGAGATCGTCGTCGGCTTTGCCGCCGGCGTGCCGGTCAGCGTCGACGGGAGACGGATGGGCGGCGTCGAGCTAATCGATCATCTCAATGCCCTCGCCGGCGCCTACGGCATCGGTCGCATCGACCATGTCGAGGACCGGCTGGTGGGCATCAAGAGCCGCGAAATCTACGAGGCGCCGGCGGCGGTCGTGCTCCACCAGGCCCACGCCGCACTCGAGGGGCTGACCCTGTCGCGCGAGCTGCTCGCTTTCAAGCGCCCGGTGGCGGATCGTCTCGCGACGCTCGCCTACGACGGGCTCTGGTTCAGTGAGTTGGCACGCGCTCTCCGCGCATTCGTGACCTGGACGCAGCGCCACGTCACCGGCGAGGTCCGGCTGCGCCTCGGCCCCGGGACGGCGAGCGTCGTCGGTCGCCGATCGCCGAACTCCCTCTACGACCTCGGCCTCGCCAGCTACGGCGGCGACGACCGGTTCGACCACGAAGCCGCCGTCGGGTTCATCTCCATCTGGGGACTGCCCGTGCGCACCCAGGCCGCGGTGCGCGGCCCGTTCGAGGACCCCGACGAGGCCCCGCTCCTCGCGCGGCTCCCCACGGTGCGCCGGGAGGCGGACGGCGCGCCGGACGGACCCGCCCCGGCGCCGGCGAAACCGGCCGGCGGGCCGCAGCACGTCGTCTCGCCGCTCACGGCCGGCGCATCGTTCCAGCGCCGGGCTCGTCTCGCCGACGTCCAGGCGATCGGCCTGATCAACGAGCGCTATGCAAGGCGCGGGATTCTCCTGCCCCGAACGCCCGATGAGATCGCCGAGCAGATCGGCTCCTTCCGCGTGGCTGAGGTGGACGGCGTGGTGTGCGGCATCGCCGCGCTGCGCAACTACGGCGACGGCCTCGGCGAGCTGCGATCGCTCGCCGTCGACGAGGCGACCCAGGGGCGGGGCTTCGGAGACATGCTCGTGCGAGCCATCGTTCGCGACGCGCGTGATGCCCGCATCGGCGCCCTCTACGTCCTCACGGCCAACCCGGGATACTTCGCGCTGCATGGCTTCGAGGAGGTCGCCTGGGTGGCCGTCCCGAGCGTCCTGGACGTGGACCGCAGCTCGGGGGTCGCGCGTCGGCGCTGGAACACCGCCATGCTGCTCGAGCCATGATCGCGGGGGCGGAGGTCGCCGCGACGGCGCCACCGCTGCGTCACCTCCTATCTTCGGCCGACCTCGACGCGGCCGCCCTCGGGCGGATCCTCGACATGGCCGCGACGCTGCGCGAGCAGCGGAAGGCGGGACGGCTGCCGCAGCTGCTCGCCGGACGCCACGTGGCGCTGCTCTTCGAGAAGCCCAGCCTCCGAACGCGCGTGACGTTCGACGTCGGCGTCTCCGCGCTCGGCGGGCAGGCGCTTTACCTCGGGCCCGACGAGGTCGGCATTGGCCGCCGCGAGACGGCATCGGACATCGGTCGCAACCTGAGCCGCTGGGTCGATGCCATCGTTCTGCGCACCTTCGCACACCACACGCTCGCCGAGCTGGCGCAGGCGGCGACGGTCCCGGTCGTCAACGCGCTCACCGACCAGGAGCATCCCTGCCAGGCACTTGCGGACCTCCTCACCCTGCGCCAGCATCTCGGCGAGCTTCGCGGCCGGACGCTTGCCTTCGTCGGCGACGGGAACAACGTGTGCCATTCGCTCCTGCTCACGGGCGCGATCGCGGGGCTTCGGCTCCGCGTCGCAACGCCGGCGGGCTACGAGCCCGACCCAGTCATCGTGGCGCAGGCCATCGGCCTGGCGCGGGAGGCGGGTGGCTCGGTGGCGCTCGGGACGGATCCGGTCGCCGCCGTACGGGACGCCGACGCGGTCTACACTGACGCTTGGACGAGCATGGGAGCCGAGGCGGAGGCGGATCTGCGGCGGCTCCGGTTCGCCGGCTTCCGCGTCGACGCCACCCTCCTGGCCGCTGCGCCGCAGGCGCTGGTGATGCACTGCCTCCCGGCGCACCGTGGCGAGGAGATCAGCGACGAGGCGCTCGACGGGCTGACCTCGGTCGTGCTCGACCAGGCCGAGAATCGCCTCTACGTGCAGCAGGCGCTGCTGGTGGATCTGCTCAGCGACTGAGGACTGCCAGGAACCCGTTGAGAAGCGCGGCCCCATCATCGGTCAGGATGGATTCCGGGTGGAATTGGAAGCCCTCCACCGGATGAGACCGATGCCGAACACCCATCACCAACCCGTCGTCGGACCACGCGGTGACCTCCAGCTCCGGAGGCAGCGAGTCGCGCTGGATCGCGAGCGAGTGGTAGCGCGCCGCGCTGAACGGCGACGGAAGGGCGGCGAAGGCGCCGCCCCGCGCGTGGTGGATCGGCGCGGCCTTGCCGTGTACGGGCGGCACGCGGACGACCGTCGCGCCGTAGGCGACCCCGATCGCCTGGTGGCCCAGGCACACTCCCAGGATTGGCACTGACGGACCGAGTTCCCGCACGAGTTCGACGCTGATTCCGGCTCGCTCCGGACGCGACGGCCCGGGCGAGATGACGATGGCGTCGGGCTGCATCGCGCTGACCTCGGCCACGGTGACCCGGTCGTTGCGGGCGACGGTGACATCGGCACCGATGCGGCCCAGGAGCTGCACGAGATTGAAGGTGAACGAGTCGTAGTTGTCGAGCAGGAAGACGTTCATGACGCCTCCATCGGACCGATGGCGGCCAGCATCGATGCCGCCTTGGCCGTCACCTCGGCCGCCTCGCGCTCCGGGACCGAGTCGGCCACGATGCCGGCTCCCGCGTGGACCGTGGCGAATCCGTCGCGCACCACGGCGCTGCGGATGGTGATGGCGCACTCGACGTCGTGCGGGCTGAAGTAGCCGACCGCTCCGCCGTACGGTCCGCGACGCTCACCCTCGATCTCAGCGATGGCCTGCATGGCGCGCACCTTCGGCGCGCCGCTCAGCGTGCCGGCCGGAAAGACGGCGCGCACCGCGTCGAACGCGTCCAGATCATCGCGCAGGACGCCATGGACCTCTGAGGCGAGATGCATCACGTGCGTGTAGCGCTCAACCTCGTGGAGGCTGGTGACCTCGACGCTGGCCGGCGCCGCGACACGACCGACGTCGTTGCGCGCTAGGTCGACGAGCATGGCGTGCTCGGCGAGCTCTTTCGGGTCTGCCCGCAGCTCCGCTTCTAGCTCCTTATCTCTTTCGGAATCCTCATTGCGGGGCCGCGTCCCGGCGATCGGGCGGGTGACGATCTGCGCGCCGCGCACGCGGACGAGCAGCTCGGGCGACGCGCCCACCAGCGCGGCACCCGGCGCCACGCTGGCCAGGTCGAGGTAGTACAGGTACGGCGATGGGTTGATACGACGCAGGGACCGATAGATCTCGAGCGCGCTGCGTGTGGTCGGGACGCTGAAGCGGCGGGCGATCACCGCCTGAAGCATCTCGCCGGCGTGGATCTCCTCGACCAGTCGCGCCACGCTCTGTTCGTACCGACGCCTGGCCGCGGGGTCCGCCTCGGCCGGCACGTTCCCTGCCGAAAATCGGGCCGGAATCTCGGCCGCCACCGGGGTGGCGAGCGCGCGGACCACCTCCTCCAGGCGCTCCTGCGCTCCCGGGCCGTCGAGCGTCGCTAGACGGGCCACCTGGGCAAGGTGGTCGAAGACGATCACCGCCGACGGCAGGTGGAAGACGGCGTCGGGCATCCCGAGCGGGTCGAGGTCTGGCACCGGCACGCGCTCCCAGCGCGCAACGGTCTCGTAGGCGAGATAGCCGACGCCTGAGGCCAATGGGAATGCCGGGTCGCCGGCGGCCGGCGCGCCATCCGGCAACACCGACCGAAGGGCTTCAAGCGGGTCATCGGCCTTGAACTCCTCGACCGTGTCAGCGCCCACGAGCGTCGCCCGATGACCGCGCACCTCGAGCGTGCGGCCGTGCATGCCGGCGATCGAGTAGCGACCGTATCGAGCTCCGCCCTCGACGCTCTCGAGCAGGAACGCGCAGCGTGACCCGAGGCGCAGCGCGGCCGCGACCGGCGTGAGCGCATCGGCCGCCAGCTCGAGGCTGACCACGCCGGCGGGCGTCTGGGTGATCGGGACGGTCATTGGTGCTCCGTGCGGATACGACAAAGCCTCCATCCGACGGGGACGGAGGCTTCTTCCGCGGTGCCGCATGCTAGGTCGCGGCGGGTTCAGGCGTCAAGGTCTAACCACCAGGCTGATTGCATCATCATGCATGAGTCATGCATGCTAGGCCGATGACC
Organism: Candidatus Limnocylindria bacterium; assembly: GCA_039919135.1. Lineage (GTDB taxonomy): Bacteria > Chloroflexota > Limnocylindria > QHBO01 > QHBO01 > JACDBZ01. The sequence continues at coordinate 18,955 of JBDSGF010000022.1, forward strand.
CGGACCCTCCACGTCGTGATCGTCGGCGCCGGCGGCTACGCGGGTGCAGAGCTGATCCGGCTGCTGGCAGGGCATCCGCAGGTCGAGATTGACGCTCTCTACGCGCGCGGCCGCGACGGAAACCCGCTCGCGGACGAGTTCCCGCACCTCGCTCCTCTCGGGCTCCGGCTCATCGACGGCGAGCCGGAGCCGGGCATCGACGTCGCGTTCCTCGCACTGCCGTCCGGTGCATCGGCGGAACTGGCGGTTCGGCTGGCCGACGGCGGTACCACCGTCATCGACATCGGCAGCGACCTGCGCCTGCGCGACCCGAGTGCCTATCCCATCTGGTACGACCTCGAGCATCCTGCCCCTGCCGCCCTGGCCGAAGCGGTCTACGGCCTGACCGAGCTGGCTCGCGACCGTCTGCCGGGCGCTCGTCTCATCGCCAACCCGGGCTGCTATCCGACCGCCGCGCTCCTCGCGCTGGCGCCGTTCGCGAGGGCCGGGCTTCTGTGCGGCGACGTCATCGTGGACGCCAAGTCCGGCGTGAGCGGCGCCGGTCGCGGCGCGGGCACCGACTTCCTTTACACCGAGCTCGAGGGCGGAACGAAGGCCTACGGGGTCGGCGGCCATCGGCACCAGCCCGAGATCGCGCAGGGGCTCGCCGATGCCGGGGCGAAGGACGTGGCACTGACCTTCGTACCTCACCTCATCCCGCAGGTGCGCGGCATCATCGCCACCTGCTACCTCAGCCTGGACCGCGATCTCGACGACGCGGAACTGCGCGGCCTCCTCGACGATGCGTACGGTGACGAGCCCTTCGTTCACCCCGTGGCGCAGCCACCCTCATCGAAGCACGCGTCGGGCTCGAATCACGCCTTCGTCTTCGCGGGCCGGACCGCGGAGCGGCGCGCCGTCGTCATCGCCGCCATCGACAACCTCGGCAAGGGCGCGGCCGGACAGGCGGTGCAGAACATGAACGCCGCGCTGGGCGTGCCCGAGACAATGGGCCTCGAAGCAGTAGGCGTCTACCCGTGAGCGTTCGGCCCATCGCCGGCGGGGTAACGACCCCCTACGGGTTCCGGGCCGCGGCGGCGCGCGCGGGCCTGCGGTCCGGGCCTGGCCCGGACGTGGCGCTCATCGTCAGCGAGCGCGGGCCGGTCCCGGCGGCCGCCACCTTCACGCTGAACCGGGTACGGGCGGCGCCGGTCGAGGTCGCCATGCGGTCGCTCCGCGCGGCACGCGGACACGCAGCGGGCGTGATCGCCAACGCCGGCTGCGCGAACGCGGCCACCGGAGCCCAGGGCATCGAGGACGCGCGGGCGGTGCAGGCGCTCGTCGCAGACCGCCTCGGGGTCCCGGCGCGCTTTGTCTTCACCGCGTCGACCGGGCTCATCGGCTCGCGCCTGGAGGTGGATCGGATCGCATCGGTCCTGCCGGAGCTCCGAGCGGCGACGGGACGCAAGGCCGATACGGAGGCCGCCCGCGCGATCATGACCACCGACACGCGCCCGAAGCAGGCGGCGGTCGAGACCGATCTCGGCCGAGGGCGGATGGCGCGCATCGGCGGCATGGCGAAGGGATCGGGGATGATTCACCCCCAGATGGGCACGATGCTGGCCTTCCTCACGACTGATGCACCCCTCGAGCCGGCCGTCCTACGCTCCATCCTGCGCGAGACGGTGGACCGGACCTTCAACCAGGTGACCGTGGACGGCGATCCGTCGACGAACGACATAGTGGTGCTCCTGGCGAGCGGCGCGGAGGACGGTGCCGCGCTGTCGGGCGCGACGCTGGCGGCGTTCGGTGCCGGACTCGAGGCCGTGTGCCGCTCCCTCACCGAACAGATCGCGGCCGACGGCGAAGGGGCGCAGCACCGGATAGACGTCTCCGTGGCGGGCGCCAGGGACGACCGGGATGCCAGGCGCGTTGCGCGCACGGTGGCCGGCTCGAACCTCGTGAAGACCGCGGTGCACGGCGCCGACCCGAACTGGGGGCGCATCGCGGCCGCGGCCGGCAGGAGCGGCGCGCGCCTGGATCCGGGCCGTCTGACGATCCGGCTCGGACCGATCACCGTCTACGATGGCGCTCCGATCGCCTTCGACGAGGACGCGGCCAGCCAGGCGCTGCGGGGCGAGGTCGTGGAGATCGGGCTCGATCTCCGCATCGGTGCGGGAGCCGGCATGGCCTGGGGCTGCGACCTGTCGGCGGAGTACGTGGCAATCAACAGCGAGTACCGCACGTGAGCACCGGACCGATCACGATCAAGCTGGGTGGGGTCGCCGGCCAGCACGCCGCGAGCGTGCAGCTGGTGGCGCACGCCGCGCCGCCCGAGGCCGTGATCGTGCACGGTGGCGGGAATGAGGTCGAGCGCTGGTGCAGGCGTCTGGGCCTCGAGCCGCGGAGCCACGACGGGCTGCGCGTGACCGATCCCGAGACGCTTGAGGTGGTGGTGGCGGTCCTCGGCGGGCTGGTGAACACCTGGCTGGTGGCGGCGCTGTCCGCCGCGGGGCGGCCGGCGGTGGGCCTGACCGGCGCCGATGGCGGGCTGCTGAGCATCCGCCGCCGCGACCATGCACTCGGTGAGGTGGGCGAGGTGCTCGCCGCCGATCCTGCGCTCCTGGAGACGCTGAGCGGCGCTGGCCTGCTGCCGGTGGTGGCGTCGATCGGCATCGACGACACCGGATCGCTGCTCAACGTGAATGCGGACGAGGTGGCCGGGGCAATCGCCGCGGCACGTGGCGGCCTGCTGCTGCTGTGCACCGATGTCGCGGGCGTCCAACGGGACGGATTGGTCCTCGAGCGCCTAGATGCAGGTGAAGCTGAGCGGATGCTCGAGGACGGATCGGCCAGCGCCGGGATGCGACCGAAGCTCCGCGCGGCGCTCGTGGCGGCTCGGGCCGGCTGCCAGGTGCGCATCGTCGACGGACGCGAGGGCGCGGACCTCGAGCGGGCGCTGAGCGGGGACGCCGCGGGGACCATGGTGACGGCGGCATGACGGAGGACCTTCGCAAGCCGCTCGCGCGGCGCCAGCTCATCCGGCGCCTCATCGCCACCGGCGAGATCCACTCCCAGGAGCAGGTCGTGGCCGAGCTGACGAGGCGCGGAGTCAAGGTCACGCAGGCCACGGTCTCACGCGACTTCGCCGAGCTGGGGGTGGTGCGCGGCGTCCGTGCCGGATCGCCGGTTTACCTCGCCAGTGACGACCTTCCGAGTTCGCGCGACCCTGGTGCCGCAGACCGACTTCGACGGTTGCTCCTGGACCTGCCGCTGACCATCGATGAGGCTCCCCCGCTGCTCGTCCTCAGAACCTCGCCGGGCGCCGCGAACGCGATCGCGCGCGCGGTCGACCTCCTGCCGCTCGACGGTGTGGCGGGCACGCTTGCCGGCGACGACACCATCTTCATCGCCTGTCGCGACCGCGAGACCCTGAGGAGGCTGCGCGCCCAGTTCGAGGCGCTCCGCGCCGGAGAGGAGATCCCGAATGCCTGATGCCACAACCGCCTCCGGCACCCACATCGAGCGCGAGGCGCGCGTCCACCTGCCGGTCTATGCCCGCCAGCCGCTGGTCATCGTGCGCGGCGAGGGCTGCCGGGTCTGGGATGACTCCGGTCGCAGCTACCTTGACCTGGTGGCCGGTATTGCCGTCAACGTGCTGGGCCATAGCCACCCAGCCGTGGCCGATGCGCTGGCGACCCAGGCCCGCACGCTGCTCACCGTGTCCAATCTGTACTACACCCTTCCGCAGCTTGAGCTGGCGGAGATGCTCCTCGCTCGCTCGCCCTTCGATCGGGCCTTCTTCGTCAACTCCGGGACCGAGGCGAACGAGGCGGCCATCAAGCTCGCCCGACGCCACGGTGGTGAGCGCGGGGCGTTCGAGATCGTCTCACTGGATGACTCGTTCCACGGGCGCACGCTCGGCTCGCTGGCCGCCACCGGCCAGCCGAAGTACGCGGAGCCGTTCGCACCCCTGCCCGAGGGCTTCATCCACGTCCCGATCAACGACACCGATGCGCTCGAGGCTGTCGTCGGCGACCGCACCGCCGCCATCCTGCTCGAGCCGATCCAGGGCGAGAGCGGCATCCACCCCCTGACCGATGCGTACCTCGTCGCCGCCCGCGAGGCGGCCGACCGGGTCGGCGCGCTGCTCATCCTCGACGAGATCCAGACCGGCATCGGCCGCACGGGCACCTTCTTCGCCTTCGAGGCCACACCGGTGGTGCCGGACGTGGTGACCCTGGCCAAGGGACTCGGCGGCGGCGTGCCAATCGGCGCCATGCTGGCTCGCGAGTCGGCCTCTGCGTTCCATCTCTGCGACCACGGCACCACCCTCGGCGGCAACCCGCTGACCGCCGCCGCCGCCATCGCCACCCTGCGCGTCATCGACTCAGACGGCCTGCTCGAGCGTGCCCGTGAACGCGGCGCCCAGTTCGTGTCCGGCCTCGAGGGCATCGATCACGTCGCCGAGGTCCGCGGCCGTGGCCTCATGATCGGCGTCGAGACCGTCGAACCGATCGCCAGGCGTGCCATGGCCATCGCCCGCGAAGAGCATGGGCTGCTCGTCAACGCCACCGGGGATACCACGTTGCGCATCATGCCGCCGCTGATCATCAGTCCTGAAGAGGTGGACGACGCGGTCGCTCGCCTGCGCGCCGCGCTCGCTGACGCCGCGTCGAGCTGAGACGTGGCGCAGCGCTCGGCCATCGTCACCGGGGCGGCCGCCGGGATCGGCCGCGCCACCGCGGCGCGCCTCGTCGCCGACGGCTGGCGCGTGGTCGGGATCGACCGGACCGACGTCGCTTCCGATGGGGTCGAGCTGTTGGTCGGCGATGCCGGGGATGCATCCGTCCTGCGACAAGCCCTGGAGCGCTGCGACCAGGCGCTGGATGCGCTCGTCTGCTCGGCCGGCATCCCGCCGTCGGGTCCGTGGGAGAGCCGGGATCACTGGGACGAGGTGATCGCCATCGACCTGACCGCGCCGTACGAGGCGCTCCGGGTCTGCATGCCGGCGCTCGTGCGGGCCGGTGGGTCAGCCGTGCTGGTGGGAAGTATCGTCGGCGCGGCTGAGGGCTCGCTACGCTCCCCCGCCTACGCCGCCGCGAAGGCGGGCCTCGAAGGCTTGGCTCGCTCGATGGCCGTCATCGGCGCATCCGATGGTGTGCGGGTCAACGTCGTCGCACCAGGCGCCATCGCCACCGACTTCGACGAACGCCTGCTTCCTGCCGACCATCGAACCGACGTGCCCCTGGGCCGGATGGGGACTGTAGAAGAGGTCGCCGCGGTCATCGGCTTCCTTATCGGCCCGGAGGCTTCCTACGTCACCGGCGCCGTCTGGACCGCCGACGGCGGTCGCGTGGTGCTCTCGACGGCCGACGCATCCCGCCTCAACCGTTGACAAGATCAACCACCGACCGCTACCCTCCGGCGCACTGATGTCCCAGATGTGGTTTTACGGCTAGCGGGTACGAGGCAGGCGAGTAGATCTCGCCGGCGCAGGCACTCGTGCCCGCAGACGCAGGAAGCGAAAGCTCCTGCGTTTTTTGTTTCCCGGCGGTGGGGTGAGCGGAAAGGCGAGACCGATGATCGTGGTGATGCGTCCGACAGCGACGCGCGAAGAAGTGGACGGGGTCAGGCGGACCGTCGAGGAGCACGGGCTCGAAGCGTTCCTCAGCGTGGGCGAGGAACGGACCGTGATCGGTGTCGTTGGCAAGGACATCGACCGCGTCGCGCACCTCGGCACGCTGCCGGGCGTCGAGCAGGTCATCCGGATCAGCTCGCCGTACAAGCTGGCCAGCTCCGAGCACCAGGTCGAGCCGACCAGGGTGCGCGTGAACGGCGTGGAGCTGGGTCTCGGCCAGGAGCTCGTTGTCATGGCCGGTCCGTGTGCAGTCGAGTCGCGCGAGCAGCTCTTTGACACTGCCCGCACCGTCAAGCGCGAGGGCGCCCGCGTGCTCCGCGGCGGCGCCTTCAAGCCGCGCACCTCGCCCTACTCGTTCCAGGGGCTCGGCATGCCGGCACTGGAGCTGCTGGCGGAAGCCCACCGCGAGTTCGGGCTGCCGGTCATCAGCGAGGTCGTCGATCCGGCCGATGTCCCGGCCTTCGAGGAGCTGGTGGACATCCTCCAGGTCGGCGCACGCAATATGCACAACTTCGTGCTCCTTCGCGCGGTCGGCCAGAGCCGCCGCCCGGTCCTCCTCAAGCGCGGCCTGTCCGCCACGATCGAGGAGTGGCTCCTCGCCGCCGAGTACATCCTGTCGGCCGGCAACCCGAACGTGATCCTGTGCGAGCGCGGCATCCGCACGTTCGAGACGGCGACGCGCAACACGCTCGACCTGTCGGCCGTGCCCGTCCTCCGCTCGCGGACGCACCTCCCGATCATCGTCGATCCCAGCCACGGCACCGGCCACCGGGCGCTGGTTGCGCCGATGGCCCTGGCGGGCGCCGCCGTTGGCGCCGATGGCCTGATCATCGAGGTTCATCCCGATCCGGCCAACGCCCGATCCGACGGCGACCAGAGCCTCAGCTTCGAGGAGTTCGGCGCGCTCATGGACGAGCTGCGACGCCTCCAGTTCGTCCGCTCGGCCGATGCGGCACCTGCCCCGGCGCCGGCGACCACCGAGGTGGTCGGCGACGTGCGCGACCGCATCGATGACCTCGACGCGCGGCTGGCCGAGATGGTCCAGGAACGAGCCTCGCTCGCGCTGGAGGTCATGCGTCGGCGCGATGCCGGTGCCCACGGCCACGACGTGCGACGCGAACGCGAGCTGCTCGAGCGAGCGGCCAGCGGAACGACGGGACCGATGACGCCAGTCGAGCTGACGATGGTGTTCGATGCGCTGCTGCGCGCCTCGCGCTCGGTGCAGCGACGGCACGCGCAGTCGGTGACGGAGGCGGAGGCCGCCGCGGCCGGGCACGGCAGGTGACCCCGGCCTCAACCACCTCGAGCATCGTCCCTGCAGCTCGACTCCGGGGTCGCTTGACCATGCCGGCCGACAAGTCGATCGCGCATCGGGCGCTCATCTTCGGTGCCCTCTCCGGTGGCCCGACCACCGTCACCATGCACTCGCCCGGCCGCGACGTCCTCAGCACCGTCCAGTGCCTGCAGGCGCTCGGCGTGTCGGTCGAGCAGACCGGCGATCGGTATCTCATCTCCGGCCGACCCTCACGCGACGCGGTGCTCGACTGCGGCAACTCCGGAACGACGATGCGCCTGCTCGCCGGTGTCGTCGCAGGTCTGCCGCTGACGGTGACGCTGGACGGTGACGCGTCGCTGCGCGCTCGTCCGATGGAGCGCGTGGCGACCGTGTTGCGCGGAACCGGCGCGGAGCTCACCACCACCGACGGCCACGCGCCGATGACGGTCATCGGTCGAGCTGCGCTGAGGCCGGCCGCCCATCGGCTGCCGGTTGCCAGCGCCCAGCTCCTCGGCGCCGCCATCCTGGCCGGGATGAGCGCCAAGGGAGAGACGACCATCGAGACGCCGGGGCCGACGCGCGACCACACGGAGCGAATGCTCGCCAACCTCGGTGTGCAGATCCATCGCGACGGTCGCATGACGAGCGTGATCGGCCCGGCCCGGCCGCGGCCTTTCGAGATCGAGGTGCCGGGCGATCCATCGGCCGCATCGGCGTGGCTGGTAGCGGCGGCCATCCATCCGGACGCGGAGCTGACGATGGTGGATGTCGGGCTGAACCCGACTCGGCTGGCGCTCGTCGGGCTGCTCCAGCGGATGGGTGTCGAGATCGGGACACGCGTGAGCGACGTCAGCGGGCCGGAGCCGGTCGGCGAGATCGTCGTCCGCGGCGGAAATGCGCTGCGCGCCGTCGACATCGGCGGTGGAGAGGTGGCGGAGCTGATCGACGAACTGCCGCTCGTCGCGGTGGCCATGGCATCGGTCGAGGAGCCGTCAGAGGTCCGCGATGCCGGCGAGCTGCGCGTGAAGGAGACGGACCGGATCGCCGCCGTGGTCGCGGGGCTGGATGCCATCGGCGCGGACGTGGAGGAGCTGCCCGACGGCTGGCGCGTGCGGCGGGGCAAAGCGCGGAGCGCACGGATCACCACGCACGGGGATCATAGGATCGCGATTGCCTTCGCGATTGCCGGCGTCACCGGGGTTGCATCAGCGGTCGAACTGGACGATCCCGACTGCGTGGCCGTCTCGTACCCCGGATTCTGGGCCGATCTGGCGGACATACGGGCGTGATGGCATGAGGCGGCTGCGACTGCTGACCTCCGGCGAGTCTCACGGACCAGGCCTGTCGGGCATCCTCGAGGGGCTGCCGGCCGGCATGCGGGTCGGCACCCGCAACGTCGACCGCGACCTCAAGCGCCGCCAGCACGGCTACGGCAGCGGGAAGCGGATGCAGATCGAGCGCGACCGCGTGCGCTGGACGGCGGGTATCCGCTATGGCCGAACGTTGGGATCGCCCATCGGTTTCGCGGTCGACAACCGCGACTGGGAGAACTGGACGGAGCGGATGTCGATCGAGCCGATCCCGAACGACCGCCGCCCAAAGGCGATCACACGGGCCAGACCGGGCCACGTCGATCTTGCCGGCGCCCTGAAGTACGACACCGATGATGTCCGCAACGTCCTCGAGCGAGCCTCCGCGCGGTCCACCACCCCGCGCGTCGTGGCGGGCGCGCTCGCCCGACAGCTGCTGGCCACCTGCGGCGTGCGGATCTGGAGCTTCGTCGACCAGCTCGGGCCGATCCGCGCATTTCCAGGAGCCCATGACATCCTGGCCGCCATCCCCGCCGGCTGGCTGGAGCGCGATTTGGCCGAGCCGTCGCCGCTGCGCTGCCCGGATCCGGAAGCCGAGCGCGCCATGCTCGCCGAGGTCGATGCCGCGAAGGAGGCCGGTGACTCGATCGGTGGCTCGTTCGTGGTCGTGGTCGAGGGCACGCCGATCGGCCTGGGCTCGTCGTCCGAGTGGGACACCCGGCTAGATGGTCTGCTGGCCGGCGCGACGATGGCGATTCCCGGAGTCAAAGGCGTCGAAATCGGTCTGGGCTTCGGCACAGTGGAACGCCGCGGGAGTACCGTGCACGACGTGGTGAATGCGGAGTCGGAACGCTGGGAGCGTCGGACGAACCGTGCCGGCGGGATCGAGGGCGGGATCAGCAACGGCGAGCCGATCATCGTGCGTGCCGCCCAGAAGCCGGTCTCCATGCTGCGCAGTCCACTGCCGAGCCTGGACATGGGCACCGGCGAGCCCGGCCGCGCGCACATCGAGCGCTCGGACGTCACCGTCCTGCCGCGCGCGGCGATCGTGGGCGAG
>JBDSGF010000023.1:0-7401 GCA_039919135.1 Candidatus Limnocylindria bacterium
CGGCGGAAGGCGCATCGGCCTCGGCGGAAGGCGCATCGGCCTCGGCGGAAGGCGCATCGGCCTCGGCGGCAGGTTGATCGGCCTCGGCGGCAGGCGCATCGGCCTCGGCGGCAGGTTGATCGGCCTCGGCGGCAGGCGCATCCGTCGCCGCGCCGGCGTCATCTGCGTCGATCTCGGCCACCGGCGTGCCGACCGCGACCGTCTCGCCATCCGGCACGAGGATCTTCGTCACCGTGCCGGCGATCTCGGCGGGCACCTCGGCATTCACCTTGTCGGTAACGACCTCGAAGAGCGGGTCGTACTGCTCGACGGTGTCGCCTTCCTTCACGAGCCAGCGCTCGATCGTGCCTTCGGTGACCGATTCGCCCAACTGGGGCATCTTGATCGTGGTTGCCATCGGGTGTGTGGCCTTCCTTGGTCGCGTCGCTTCGGGTTCGTCAGATTGTGATGGATTCGACGGCTTCTGCGCCGATGTATCGGTTTCTATTGTCCTGGACCGATGCCCGGGCGTGAATGCGCCGATGTATCGGTCGGAGTCTCGCAGGAGCGGTGCCTGCGGGCGCGGTTCGAGCATAAGGCGAGCCGATAGATCGGCGTAACCCTGCCCGGGAGCAGTGTCGGGTCAGGTTTGGCCGATATATCGGTGCAGCACGGGAGAACATCGGTCAGTAGGCGGCAAGCTTGCGAGCGGCGTCCACGATGCGCGGCGGACCGATCATGAACCAGTCCTCAAGCGCATGGTGGAAGGGCACGCCCGGGACCTCGGGTCCGGCCAGGCGGGTGACCGGTCCGTCGAGGTGCTCGAAGGACTTCTCGCTGATCTCGGCCGCGATCTCGGCGCCAAAGCCGCCGAAGCGATTCGCCTCGTGGACCACGAGAGCCTTGCCGGTCTTCTCGACCGAGGCAAGGATCGTATCGAGGTCGAGCGGCCGAAGCGTACGCAGGTCGATCACCTCGGCCTCCACGCCGTCCTCGCGGGCGAGCGTCTCGGCCGCCTCCAGCGCGCAGGTGCGCATGAAGCCGTAGCAGAAGATCGAGAGATCCTTCCCCTCGCGCGCCACGGATGCCTTTCCGATGGGCACCACCGTGTCGCCGTCAGGCACCTCGGCCCGGAAGAGCCGATACGTCTTCTTGTGCTCGAAGAACATCACCGGATCGGGATCGCGGATGGAGGCCTTGAGCAGACCCTTGGCGTCGGCCGGCGTGCCGGGCGCCACGATCTTGAGGCCCACCGTGTGCGTGAAGTAGGCCTCGTTCGACTGCGAGTGGTAGAGGGCGCCGTGCACGCCGCCGCCGTACGGCATGCGGATCACCATGGGCGCGGTGAAGGTGCCATTTGATCGGTAATGGAGCCTGCTGATCTCAGACACGATCTGGTTGAAGCCGGGATACACGAAGTCGGCGAACTGGATCTCGGCGATGGGGCGCAGTCCATAGACCGCGGCGCCCATGGCGGCGCCGACGATCATGCCCTCGGTCAGCGGCGTATCGAGCACGCGCTTGTCGCCGTACTTGGCCCACAGGCCCTCCGTTGCGCCGAAGACTCCGCCCTTGCGGCCGACGTCCTCGCCCAGGATCATGACGCGCTCGTCGCGCTCCATCTCCTCGTCCATGGCGGCGCGGATCGCTTCAAGCGTGTTGAGTTCAGCCATCGGTCAGTGCCCTCCGCCGCCGAGCGGGGCGAGGGGAACGGCCGTGCCGCCGCCGGGGATCGGATCGGCGTAGACGCGCTCGTGGGCGTCGTCCGGCGTCGGCTCGGGGCGAGCCTCGGCGCGCTTCGACGCCTCGTTCACCTCGGCCTTGACCTCCGCCCGCAGGGTTTCTTCCCCTTCATCGGTCAGGATACCGTTCGCCCGAAGCTCGTTGGCGAACATCGGGATCGGATCGCGCTCCTTGAGCGCATCGACCTCCGACGGGTCGCGATAGCGGCGCTGGTCGTCGTCTGATGAGTGCGACGTGAGACGCACGACCCTGGCCTCAATCAACGTCGGACCCTCTCCGCGGCGGGCGCGCTCATGCGCCTCGCTGGCGGCGGCATAGCAGGCGAGCACGTCGCCGCCGTCGACCTCCACGCCCGGCATCCCGTAGCCGGCCGCCCGCGCGGCAACCGATCCGCCGGCCACCTGCCGCTCGAGCGGCACGCTGATGGCGTAGCCGTTGTTCTCGCATACGAAGATCACAGGCAGCTTGTGGACGCCGGCGAAGTTCATTGCCTCGTGGATCTCGCCCTGGTTCGCGGTTCCCTCGCCAAACTGCGTCATGGCCACTACATCGTCGCCGCGCACCCAGGCGCCCATGGCGATGCCCACCGCGTGGAGGACCTGCGTCCCGACCGGCGAGCTGAGCGAAACGATGTTGTAGGGCGCCCCACCGTAATGGCCGGGCATCTGGCGCCCGCCGGAGCTCACATCGTCGCCCTTCGCCAAATGGGCGGTGATGATGTCCTCGGCGCTCATGCCGAAGGTCATGGCGCTCGCAATGGACCGATAGAACGGCGCCATCCAGTCATGCCCCTTGCGCATCGGCCACGCCATTGCCACCTGGGCGCCCTCGTGGCCCTGCCCCGAGATGATGAAGGCGATCTTGCCGGCGCGCTGCATGAGCCACATGCGCTCGTCGACGGCACGTGCGAGGAGCATGGCGCGATACATGCCGAGCACGTCGGCGTCGCTGAGGCCCAGCTCGGCATGGCGCGGCCGCGTGTCGGTGCTGGCCATCTGAAAGCGTCCCTCCTCTATACGTGGATGGCCGCGCCGTCGACCGCCAGGGCGGCCTCGGCGAGGACCTCGGTCAGGGTGGGGTGGGCGTGCACGCTCATCGCGATCTCGGCGACGGTGCCTTCGACCAGCATGGCCAGCGTCGGCTCGGCCACGAGGTCGCCGGCGTGCGGGCCAATGATGTGGGCGCCAAGCAGGATCCCGCTCTCCGCATCGGCGATGAATTTCGCGAAGCCGTCGATCTCGCCCACGATGGTTGCCTTGCCCAGGGCGCGGAAGGGGAATGAGCCGATCTTGATCTCGTGGCCGGCCGCCTTGGCCTCCTCCTCGCTCAGCCCCACCGAGGCGATCTGCGGACGGCAGAACGTGACGCGCGGCATGAGGTCCATCCTGACCGGGTCGGGATCGTGGCCGGCCAGGTGCTCGACCGCGACGACCGCCTCGTGGCTGGCGACGTGCGCGAGGGCGAAGCCGGGGACGATGTCACCGATGGCGTACATGCCGGTCGCGCCGGTGCGCATGAACTCGTCGACGACTACGTATCCACGATCGAGGACGACGCCTTCAAGGTTCTCTAGGCCGATGTTCTCGGTGAGCGGTCGTCGACCGACCGCGACGAGGATGACGTCGGCCGTCAGGTCCGTGCGCCTGGCTCCGTCCTTCGTTGCGACAGCGAAGCTGACCTCGTTCTCGCCCTTGGTGATCGTCTCGGGGTCGATGGTCGAGGCCGTGTGAATCGCCATCCCGCGCTTCTTGAAGACGCGCGTCAGCTCCTTGCTGATTTCCGCATCCTCGAGCGGCACGATGCGGTCGGCGAACTCGACCAGCGTCACCTCCGCGCCGAAGTCGAGGTACATGCTGGCCCACTCGACTCCGATTGCGCCGGCGCCGACGATCGTGACGCGCCCCGGCACGTCGCCGCGGGTCAGCGCCTCGTCCGAGGTGATGATCAGACGGCCGTCCAGATCGAGGCCGGGGAGCGATCGCGGCGCGCTGCCCGTGGCCAGGATGAGATGATCGGCGCTCGCCTCGAGGTCGCCCGACTCTCCCCCCGAGACGCGGACGCTGGTGGGGCTGGTGAGGACACCGTTGCCGTGCAGGACGGTCACCTTGTTCTTCTTCATGAGGAACTCGACGCCGCTCACGTGCTTGTCAATGACGGCGTCGCGCCGCCTGGCGAGCGCTCCGTAGTCTAGGCTGATCCCTTCGTGGCCAGCGAGGCCGAACTCGGCGCCCTGCTCCGTCACCCGGTGCAGCAGGTCGGCAGTCTCGAGGAGCGCCTTCGACGGGATGCAGCCGCGGTTCAGGCACGTCCCGCCCAGCCGGTCGCGCTCGACGAGCCCGACCGAGAGGCCGAGCTGCGCGGCGCGGATGGCGCCCACGTAGCTCATGCCCCCGCCCAGGATGAGCAGGTCGAAGCGTTGCTGTTCGGCCATGTGTCTATGTTCGTCCCTCGTGCGCGTCGAACTTCCGGCGCCACTCATCCGGCACGGGCATCGAACTCGCGGCCGCGTAGTCGTACGTGACGATGACCGTCTGCACGTCGCCGACCAGGCGGTCGTCCGGCCCCGCGGTCATGCGGTGCCCCATCGCGAAGCTCGAGCGCCCGACCCGGTCCACGCGCGTCTCGACCGTCACGTCCTCGCCGAACCCGATGGGCGAGCGGAAGTCGAGCTCGACGCGGGCCAGGATGAGCGGCATGCCATCGAAGCCGGTGTCGGGTTGCAGCACGTCGAGCAGGTAGCGGATGCGCGCCTGCTCCACGTAGCTGAAGAACACGGCGTTGTTCACGTGCCCGAAGGCATCGATGTCACGAAAGCGCACCTCCAGCGACGTGCGGTGGCGGTAGTCATCGGTCACGGGACGGTCATTCTAGCGGAGGCTCGGGTTGGCTGGCCCTGGCGCCGTGGGCCTATGCGCTCGCCCGAGGATCTAGAGCGCTTCGCCGATGCGCGCCACGAGACCCGCCAGCAACGTCGTGCGCGGCACCACGCTCGCCAGGTCCAGCCACTCGTCGACCGAGTGGTCGTCGCCGCCAATGGGCCCCAGCCCGTCCAGCGTGGGTACCCCCAGTGCCGCGCAGGTGTTGGCGTCCGAAGCGCCGCCGGTGGCCGCGTCGGTGAGCGAGAAGCCCAGCTCGCCGGCAATCGACACGGCCAGTCCGACCAGCCGCGCTGACGCATCGGTCTTCTCCATGGGCGGATGTCCCGCACCGCGTCGGAGCGTCACCCCCACGCCATCGATGGTGGGCGAGGCGGCCAGGCGCTCAACCTCGGCGGCGGCGGCGTTGAAGGCGTCGGCCGCTGCGGCCCGCAGGTCGACCTCCAGATCGCAGCGCTCTGCGACGACGTTCGGACGGGTTCCGCCGCGGATGACGCCGGCGTTGACAGTGACGGTTGGCCATCGGCCATTGAGCGCGTGCAGCGCCAGCGTGAGATGCGCCGCCTCGAGGATGGCGGACCGCCCCTTCTCGGGCTCGACGCCGGCGTGCGCCGCTCGCCCGGCGATTGAGAGGTGGTAATCCGCGATGCCCTTGCGGCTGCTTACGATGTCGCCGTTCGCCCGCGCGCACTCCAGCACCAGGGTCACATCGTGCTCAGGAGCCAGCGCGCGGATGAACGAGGTGCTGAACGGAGAGCCGATCTCCTCGTCCGGATTGGCCACGAAGGTGATCGAGGGTCGAATGCCGGCCTGGTGCAGGGCGCCGATGGCGTGGATGCCCGCCAGGAGCCCGGCCTTCATGTCGGTCACGCCGGGACCGAAGGCACGTTCGCCAACGGACCGATACGGCCGCTCGGCGGCCGTCCCCGGGTCGAAGACGGTGTCCATGTGACCGATGAGCAGCACGCGCGGGCCCTCGCCCTCCAGCCGGCCAATGACGAGGTCGCCCAGCTGACTTCCGTCGGAGGGCACGTGCGGCACGCGCTGGACCTCAGCGCCCAGCTCGCGCAGCGCAACGGTCACGAAGTCGGCGACTCGATTGACTCCCGCGGGGGTGTACGAGCCGCAATCAATGTTGACGAGTGTCTCGAGCTCGGCGAGGAAACGCGGCCGGCGCGCGTCGACGGTGCGATGCAGCGCGTTCATATCGGGCATGGCGTTCAATATACTCACGCCCATGTCCAAGGTTGAGCTGCTGGAGCTGCGCGTGCTCGACGGGCCGAACCGCTTCTTCACCCGCCCGGCCGTGAAGCTGGAGTTCGCCGGGACGGAGCCGGGCACCGCTGCCGAGGTGGCCGCCAGCGCAGCACTCGCCGTCCGTCGCCTGAAGGTTGCCCTTGGGCTGCCGGAGCCGCGGATCGTCATCCGCCATTCCGTCGACGGCCTGCGAACCGCCATCGCCTATCCGTGGCGGCGACGCACCATCTCCCAGGAGGTGGGCGCGGCCGCCGCGCGGCTGGCTCTCGGCCGCTCCACGAACCGACGGGAGCTGGCCGGACTTCGCGCGGTCGCCCTGGGCCCGCTCCCCAGCCTGCCAAAGCCGCGCATCCCCATCGTGGCCGTGACCGGCACGAACGGCAAGAGCACGACGACCCGCCTCATCGCGCACATCTGTGCCACGGCCGGCCGCATGGTCGGCATGACGAACTCGGACGGCATCTACATCCGCGGCGACCTCGTCGAGGCGGGGGACTGGACGGGCTACGGCGGGGCGGCGCGCATCCTGGATGAGCCGGGACTGGACCTCGCCGTGCTCGAGACCGCGCGCGGTGGGATCCTGCTGCGTGGCATCGGCTACTCCGCCAACGACGTGAGCGTGGTCACCAACGTGAGCGCCGACCACCTGGGCCTCCAGGGGATCGACACGGTCGACGAGCTGGCGGAGGTGAAGGCTACCGTGGTGCGCATCACGCGGCGCGCCGGGTGGGCCGTGCTGAACGCGGATGACCCGCGTGCCTGGGCCATGCGCACCGCGACACGCGCCAATCTCTACGCCTTCAGCATGGAGGGCCGAACCGGTCCGGTGTCCGACGCGCTCGATGGGGGGGGGCGGGCGGCGGTGCTCGAGGGCGGCTGGATCGTCCTGCGCGGTGCCGGGCGGCGGCCTCGGCGCATGGTGGAGGCGGCGACGCTGCCGGTGGCGTTCGCCGGTTTCTCCCGGCACAACATCGCCAACGCGCTGGCCGCCGCCGCCGCATGCGATGCGCTCGGACTGACGACGCGACAGATCAACAGCGGGCTGCGCACGTTTGGGCTGGACGCCGGCTCCAATCCGGGGCGGCTCAACCTGTTCGAGAAGGACGGGATCATTGCGCTTGTCGATTTTGCGCACAACGAGGCCGGCATGGTCGGCCTGCTGGAGGTGGCCCGTGCGGTGGCCGGCGGCCATCGGGTGCGTCTCGGCTTTGGCACCGCGGGAGATCGGACCGATGAGATCCTGCACCGCATGGGAGTGATCGCCGGGTCGGCCGATGACATCGTCATCGCCGAGAAGCGACACTATCTTCGTGGTCGCGAGCTGGCAGAGATGAACGAGCTCCTCCGCGCCGGAGCGCGGGAGGGCGGCTATGCCGGTGAGATCGACGCGCACGCCACCGAACTCGAGGCGCTCCAGGCCTTACTCGATCGGGCGGAGCGCGGCGACGTGTGCGCCGTGATGACGCATGTCGAGCGCACGGAGATCTCTGCGTGGCTGGCGGAAGCCGGCTACCGCCCGGTGGCACCCGATCGGCTTCAGGCCCTC
>JBDSGF010000024.1:0-7762 GCA_039919135.1 Candidatus Limnocylindria bacterium
GAGCAGTTCGGCTCTCCCGCGGCTTCCGCATGACTCGATCGGTTGGGATCCCCTTTGCGACATGTCGGCGCTTTGACGCCCCACGGGGTCGCGGGGCGTCGCTTGTTCGATTTTTCGGTGGGTACGACGCCTGGACCGGCACAGAGTGGCTTCGCGGGCGCTGCACCCACCGATAAATCGTAGGGACGTGGCCTGAACCGAGCCCCAGGCGACATACCGGCGAAATATCGACGGCGCCAGGAACGCGGAGGAACGCGGCGCTCGCCATCCCGGCGCACGGCATCGGTGGACGTATGCCCACCCCCTGGGCGTTACGGAACCGACGCGCTCGCGACGCATGACATATGCCCATCCGGCGAGATGCCGACCGTGGCGCGGGGCGTTTCGCCCCGCTCGTGCGACACTGAATCGCATGCCCGAAAATGCCGCGCCAAAGAATCGGCTCGCTGACGAGACCAGCCCGTACCTGCTCCAGCACGCCCACAACCCGGTCGACTGGCATCCGTGGGGTCCCGAGGCGTTAGACAAGGCACGGGCACAGGATCGACCGATCTTCCTGTCGATCGGCTATGCCGCGTGCCACTGGTGCCACGTCATGGAGCGCGAGAGCTTCGAGAATCCGGGGATCGCAGCCCTCATGAACGAGCATTTCGTCTCCATCAAGGTCGACCGCGAGGAGCGTCCGGACCTGGACGACGTGTACATGGCCGCTGTTCAGGCCATGACTGGCGCCGGCGGCTGGCCGATGAGCCTCTTCCTCACGCCGGACCTGCGTCCCTTCTTCGGCGGCACGTACTTCCCGCCCGAGGACCGCCATGGCATGGCCGGCTTCCCACGGGTGCTGGCCTCGGTCGCCGATGCCTACCGCACGCGGCGGGCGGAGGTCGAGCAGCAGGCCAGCGTGCTGGCCGGTCACCTCCAGGCACAGCTCGCCGTGCCGTCAGGCGATCGCGACGTCGAGCGCGGACAGCTCGAGGTGGCGGCCGCACGGATCGGTGCCAGCTTCGACCAGACGCACGGTGGTTTCGGCGGCGCACCGAAGTTCCCGGCGCCGATGACGCTCGAGTTCCTGCTGCGCTCCTGGCGGCGCAGCCGCGATCCCGCGACGCTCGCCATGGTCACGCGGACGCTCGATGCCATGGCCGATGGCGGCATCAACGACCAGCTCGGCGGCGGCTTCGCGCGCTACAGCACCGATGCGCACTGGCTGGTGCCGCATTTCGAGAAGATGCTGTACGACAACGCCCTGCTGGCACACGCCTACCTCGAGGGATACCGCGCCACGTCCAACGACCGCTATGCGAGCGTCGCGCGCGAGACGCTCGACTTCATGCTGGCCGAGCTTCGCACCGACGAGGGCGGCTTCGCGTCGGCGCTCGATGCCGACAGCGAGGGCGTGGAGGGTCGCTTCTATGTCTGGTCCCATGACGAGTTCATGTCCATCCTCATCGATGCGGGCCTCGATGATGACCAGCGCCGCTTACTCGCCGCTTACTGGGGGCTTATCGCCGACGGCAACTGGGAGGGGACGAACATCCTGAGCCTGCCCGGCGGGGTCGAGGCGCCCGATGCGCTGCTGCAACGGGCTCGCGTCGCGCTCCTGGGGGCCCGGGCCAAGCGCATCCGGCCGGCGACGGATGACAAGCAACTGGCCGCCTG
Source organism: Candidatus Limnocylindria bacterium (assembly GCA_039919135.1). Lineage (GTDB taxonomy): Bacteria > Chloroflexota > Limnocylindria > QHBO01 > QHBO01 > JACDBZ01. The sequence goes on from JBDSGF010000024.1 coordinate 1,660, forward strand.
GAACGGCCTGGCGCTGCGTGCCTTCGCCCACGCGGCCCTGGTGCTGCGCGACGCCCGGTATGCCGATGCGACACGCGAGCTGGTGGCATTCATCGGCCGACGATTGCTGCGAGACGGAGATCGCCTATGGCGGACGGCTCGCGGCGGTCGAGCCCACACGCCTGCATTCGCGGAGGACTACCTCGCCGTGGCCGATGGCCTCATCGGCGCACATGCCGCCCTGGGAGAGGCCGAGCCCCTGTACCTTGCGCGGCGGCTGGTGGGAACCGCATTGCGCGACTTCTGGGACGACGAGGCGGGCACCTTCGTCGATACCTCAGACGAGCACGACCGGACGGTGGCTCGCCCGCGCGGCCTCATGGACAACGCCATCCCATCGGCGAACAGCATTGGCGCCGACGTCCTCCAGCGGTTGGCGTTGCTCAGTGGTGACGAGGATCTCGACCGTCGCGCGCGCTCGATCCTCCGTGCCGTTGCCTCCGCGCTGGAGCGTCAGCCGAGTGCCTTCGGACGCATGCTGTGCGCCGCCGACAGGATGCTCGGAGAACAGATAGACGTCGTGGTCGCGGCCGACGACGAAGCCCAGGGGCGGCTCTTGCGCGAGGCGGCGGCGGCGATGTACGCGCCTGACCTCGTGCTCACTTCGGTGGCGCCGGGGGACGGGCACGGCGAATGGCCGCTCTACGTGGGGAAGGCCACTCGGGATGGTCGCGCCACCGCATACGCCTGCCGAGGCTACGCCTGCGACGAGCCGACCGCGGATCCGACGCAGCTGGCCGGTCACGTTCGGGCGCTTGGCGCCAGTGCCGAGCCCGCCATTCACTCTCCAGCCGAGTGACCGATTGCGGCTCCCCTCAGCCGGCCAGAAATGAGAGCTGGACCGCCCGCTGCGGGTTGTCCCGGTTCGGATCGAGGAGCGCGATCGACTGCCACGTGCCGAGAGTCATGCGACCGTCGATGACCGGCACGGTGAGCGACGGCGAGACGAGCAGCGGGAGGACGTGATCGGCTCCGTGTCCGGGGCTGCCATGTGAGTGGCGCCACCGGTCGTCGCGCGGCAGCAGGCGGTCAAGGGCGTCGAGGAGGTCGGCATCCGACCCCGCGCCCAGCTCCACCACCACCACGCCCGCCGTGGCGTGAGGCACGAAGACCGTCAGCAGGCCGTCCGAGGCGTCGACATCGGCCAGAAAGCCTGCGCAGGCATCGGTCAGGTCGAACAGGCCCGGATGTCGCCCGGAGTCGACGCTGATGTCACGGTGCTCCATCGGTCTCACGGTGCGGCATAGCTGTGCTCGCCGATGAAGAAGAGCCCGGCGCCGATGTAGGTGAAGAGCACGCCGGCGAAGCCGAGGACGATGAGCCAGGGCGCCAGGCGCTCCCATTGGTCACGCCGTCCGGCAACGTGCAGATAGGCGCCGAAGATGAGCCAGGTGGCGGCGGCGGCCAGCTCCTTCGGGTCATTGCTCCAGTACGAGCGCCAGGCGAGGTTGGCCCACACCGATCCAAGGGCGATGGCGATGGTCAGGATGGGAAAGGCGATGAGGACGGCCCGGTGGCCGACCGCACGCGCGGTCGCCGCCGAAGGCAAGAAGCCGATGCGGTCGCGCGCCGATCGCTGGCCGATCTCGGCCGCGGCGGCGATGAAGGCCACGCCGGCGACCGCGTAGGCCAGGGCGGCGCTGCCGACGTGGATCGTGAGCAGCAGCGGTTGCTGGAGGGCGGGAACAAGTGGATCCACCCGATCGTCGAGGCTCACGGCGAAGGCGACCAGGCCCGCTGACAGCAGCGCCACCATGGGTGCCAGCCCGGCGATGGGATGGGCGCGCGCCAGGACGAGGTACGTACCCAGCAGCGCCGCGGCGAATGCGACGCTGAACTCGTGAAGGTTCGACCAGGGCGCGTGTCCCACGACGACTGTTCGAGCGACCACGGACAGTGCGAGCAGTGCGAACGCGAGCGCAACGCCGGCGACCAGCGGGGGTCGAAGCCGGAGGCCGGGCTCGGGAGAATCGGCCGCGTCTCCGCCGCTGAGTGCGGCCGATGGCGCGCGGACCGTACCCAGGAGCATCGCGCCCAGCCCCACGACGGCGGTGCTGACCAGGACCACTAGCGAGGCGAAGAGGAGCGCCGTGATGATGGTCGTCATGGATCGATCCGGTCGTGTGGGCCGACCGGCATCGACCGGTCAGCCGAGGAGGGCGACGTCGGCGGCACCGGTCGGGGTGCCGCATCGGTAGCAGGACGCATCCCCGGCGGACAGGGTTGCTGCGCAATTCACGCAGTCGAGCGTGAGATCGCGCTCGCAACTGGTGCAGAAGCGCGCGCCGGCCGGGTATTGGAGCCCATCGAACCCGCAGTAGGGAACGCCGCGTGGGTGTTCGGTGCCCTCGCCGGCTGACGGCAGTGCCACCACCTGCTGCCGCACCTGACCGTCGCCCAGGCCGACCTGGCTGACGCGCAAGTAGCCGATGACGAGCCAGAGGACGTAGAGCCCGACCAGACCCACGATGGCGAGCGGGAAGAAGAGCCCCAGGCGGTCTCCCCAGCCGGTGGCGATCCAGTCGGCGATCTCGCGGATGAGTTCCATGGCGCGCCGATTCTAGCATCGGCTACACTCCGCCGAATACGCGAGCACGGAGCCAGATGTCGCGCCAGCGCCTCGATCCCCGCACCCCTCTGAGCGAGCTCCACGTGCACCTCGGAGCGGCGGTCACCCCGGCCATCATGTGGGGCATCGCGCACGCCCAGGGCATCCGGCTTCCGACAAAGGACTACTGGGCCTTCGTCGACCTCATCACGGTCGGACGCCGCAGGCGAGGCTTCCAAGCCTACCTCGATCTCTTCCACTGGACCGAGCTGATCCAGTCCAGCCCCATCGCCGTCGAGCGCAGCGTGTACGAGGTGATCGGCGGCGCCTATCGCAGGAATGACGTCACCCAGCTTGAGCTGCGCTTCAACCCCATGAAGCGCAACCGGGGCGGTGAGCAGGACCTCGACCACATCATTGCTGCGGCCGTGCGAGGGATGGACCGCGCCGTGCTTGAGTATCCGCAGGTGCGGGCCGGGCTCATCTTCTGCCTCGACCGGGGCTTCTCACCGGCACTGAACGAGATCATCGCCGCCAAGGCGATCGCCTGGCAGAGCCGGGGCGTGGTCGGCATCGACATCGCCGGGCCGATGGTCCCCGGGTTCGAGTTCTCCGACTACACCCAGATCTATTCCGAATGCCGCCGCGCCGGCCTGGGTCTGACCGTTCATGCGGGCGAGACCGGCGGCGCCGATGAGGTGCGCCAGGCGCTCGAAGCGCTGGAGCCGGACCGAATCGGTCATGGGGTGCGCAGCGCCGAGGATCCGACCGTGCTCGCCATGCTCCGTGAGCGGGGCACGGTGCTCGAGGTCTGTCCCAGCTCGAACCTGAACACGGGCGTGCTGGGCAACGTGGACGAGATCCGGCGTGTGATCCGCGCCCTGATCGACCACGGCGTGCGCTTCGCCGTGAGCACCGATGGGCCCGAAATGCTGCGTTCCTATCTGCGCGATGAGCTGGCGCTCCTGATGCGCAACGAGATCCTGTCGCTGGACGAAGTCCGGCACGTGATCGAAGTCGCTGAGCAGGCCACATTCCTGGACCGCGCACCGGTCATCGAGAGTTCGCTCAGCCGCGCGCCGATCCCGGTCGGGGTGGGTTCCTAGCCTCGTATACTGCCGGCCGTGTCCTCCATCTGGCGGCCGGTTCGAGAGCGCGCGCCTGCGCGCAGCCTGATGGTCGTTGTCGCGCATCCCGGTGATGAGGCCTTCGGCTTCGGGGGTGCCATCGCCACGGCCGCCGCCGAGGGCGCGTACGTCGTCGTCGTCTGCGTCACGCGCGGCTGGTTCGACTCTCGACTCACCGTTGCCCCGCCGCTACCAGGCGGCAAGAACCGCGACGTGAAGGACGCTGCCATCAATTGGCGCAACATTGACACCGTGCGCGAGGACGAGCTGCGGCGCTCCGTCGCCGTCCTCGGGGTGCGCGTGGTGCGCATGCTCGATTACGCCGAGGGCGAGCTGGACCAGGCCGACTTCGACAACCTGGTGGGCCGCATTGTTGAGCCGATTCGGATGCATCGGCCGGAGGTGATCCTGTCGTTTGGACCTGATGGCATCACCGGCGACGCCGATCACATCGTCCTGTCGCGCGCCGTGCGCGCTGCGTATGATCACGCGGCCGAGCCGCTCTCCTACGAGGACGACCTCGAGGAGGACCAGGTCGCCTGGCGCGCGGCGAAGCTCTACCAGCTCGTCGTTCCGCCCACGGCCCTCCCGGCACTTGGGGAGCGCATGGCGGCGGACGGGTACGGCTCACAGGCCGCGCCGACGCTGGCGCTGGACCTGGGCGACTTCACTCAGCTCAAGCTGGCGGCCATCAGCCGCCATGTGTCGCAGACCGGATCTGCGGGACCGTTCCACGACTGGGGCACCGAGACGCGCGACGCATTCCTGGCCACCGAGCATTATCGGCTGGCGGCATCGGCACTTCCGAGGCCGGTTGACGGGGAACGCTCACTCTTCGATGGGTTGGTCTGAGGTTGTTGTCGGGCGGGGGTCGTGACTCGTCCTCCGTCCGCCCACATGTGGACTCCCATTCGCCGGGCGACTGGTAGGCGAATTCTGGGCGACTGGCCGCTGCCGATCACTCGACCCGTGAGCGTGCGAATGAAGTCGCAGAGGCCGCTACCGGCTCGATACGAGCCTTGGTAGTCACCCCGGGATTGGGAGACCCGGATCTGAGCCTTCGAAGCCGATATCAGTCACCCGGCGAATGACTGACGGGTAAGGGCAAGTCATCAAGGGACCCGAAAGCGGTTCGGCGATCCCGATCTCAACATCGGTTGTGTGAAGCTCGCGGACGCCTCTGGTAGGCTGAGGGGGCCGCATCGGTCCCGCACGAAGGAGCACCCGAGCCCGCCCATGTCCGACCAGCTCACGAACGAAAACATCCTGACCGCCCTCGGTGGGGTGAAGGATCCCGAGATTGGGCGTGACCTCGTCTCGCTCGGGATGGTGAAGAACGTCACCATCGATGGCAGCGTCGTCGACCTCACGGTCGAGCTGACCACACCTGCCTGCCCGCTGAAGGCGACCATCGAGAGCGACATCACCGATGCGCTGACGCCGCTCGGCGCCAGCGTGGTGCGCGTCGACTGGGCAAGCAACGTGAAGCGCAGCTTCGGTGGCCCGGCCGCCGACCTCATTCCGGGCGTGAAGAACACGATCGCGGTGGCTTCCGGCAAGGGCGGGGTTGGCAAGTCGACCGTCGCCGTCAACCTGGCGGTAAGCCTTGCGCGCGACGGCGCGCGAGTCGGCCTGTTGGACGCCGATATCACCGGGCCGAACGTCCCGATCATGATGGGCACCCAGGGCGCGCACGTGACGGGAACGGGCGGGAAGCCCAACCCGGTCGTCGCTCATGGGGTGCAGATGATGAGCATCCAGTACTTCCTCCAAGCCGATGCGCCCGTCATCTGGCGCGGCCCGCTCATCCATAGCGCCATCGCCCAGTTCCTGCGCGACGTCTAGTGGGGTGAGCTCGACTACCTCGTCATCGACCTACCGCCGGGGACCGGGGACGCCGCGCTGAGTCTCAGCCAGCTCATCCCGCTCACCGGTGCGGTGATCGTCACCACGCCCCAGGAGGTGAGCCTCCTCGACGCGCGCAAGGCGGTGGGCATGTTCAACAAGGTGAACGTGCGCACGCTGGGCGTGATCGAGAACATGAGCGGCTTCATTTGCCCGAACTGCCGCGAGGAGCACGACATCTTCGGGTCGGGTGGCGCCGAGAAGTTCGCGCGCGAGCTGGACCTCGAGGTGCTCGGGCACATCCCGATCGAGCCCGGCGTGCGAGCTGGCGGGGACGCCGGCGTGCCGATCACCTCGGCGCAGTACCCTGGTGGCGACGATTCGCCGGCCGCGATCGCCCTGCGCGAGGTGGCGCGCACCGTTGCGGGTAAGGTGAGCGTGTTGGCCGCACCAGCTCTGGTGGGCAGCAGCGCAGCCTGAGTTCGATGGCATCGGTGGTAACTGCCAGCTTGGCGCCGAGAAGTTGCCATCCATCGACCCCATG
>JBDSGF010000025.1:0-16850 GCA_039919135.1 Candidatus Limnocylindria bacterium
GCCCTGGCCATTGAGCACGGCGCGGAGCTGTGCTCGGCCGATCGTGACTTCGGTCGCTTTCCGGCCTTACGCTGGACCAACCCGCTCAACAGTTGACCATCAGCCGATCCGCTCCTCGAGGAGCCGACGCTCGGCGGGGTTATCGGTCAGAGCCAACGCGCGCCGGTCGGCGTCGCGGCCATCCTCGGTGCGACCCAGGCGACGCAGCAGCTCAGCGCGCGCGGCGTGGAACAGGTGATAGCCGTCCAGCCGCTCGTCCAGCGGCTGGAGCTCGTGTCCTTCGATGATGCGACCCGCGGCCGACTGCTCGTCCCACCATTCGCCAATGCGCCCGTACAGAGCGGCGAGCTCTTCCTCCGACTGGCCCGCCCAGGCCTCCTCGCTGCCGGCGATCAGCATCATGTACTTCATCAGTCTCTCCTCCTTGGGTTGAAGTCTGTCTGCACCGATGACGACGATCGGCACGCCGGCCAATCGACATCGGCCCCCGATTTTGAACATCCGGCACAATGCGACGGTGACCCTCCCGGGCCGATCGCGGCCGTCAACGGCGGCCGTCGTCATTGCGCTGGGCATCGTCTACGTCGTGTGGGGATCAACCTACCTGGCGATGGCCGTGATGATCGAGACGATGCCCCCACTGCTGGCGGCCGGCGTTCGCTACGGCTTGGCCGGGGCGATCATGCTGGCCGCCCTCGCAGCTCACGCGCGGATGCGCCCTCGCTCGGAGCCAATCGAGCCACCGACGCGGAGGCACTGGCGTTCCGCATTCATCATCGGCGCGCTCCTGCTGCTGGGCGGCAACGGCGGCGTGATCCTGTCCGAGCTCTTCATCCCGTCCGGGATCAGTGCCGTGCTGGTGGCGACGGTTCCGATCTGGCTCGCCGTGTTCGATGCCATCCTCACCCGCCGTCGCCCCAGCGGACTGGTCATCGGCGGCCTCGTCGCCGGGATCGCCGGGGTGCTCGTGCTCCTCGTGCCGGTCGAGGGCATCGAAGGGCTCGATCCGCTGGGGGTCGGGCTGGTGGTGTTCGCCAGCCTGTCCTGGGCCGCCGGCTCGCTCTACGCCCGCCGGGCGCCGCTGCCGCGCTCCGGCCTGCTCGGCACCGGCATGGAGATGCTGGCCGGCGGCCTGGTGCTGGTCCTCGCCGGCAGCTTGCTGGGCGAGATCGGCCAGGCCGACATCGGTGCCTTCTCGATGGGCTCGATGATCGCCTTCGCGTACCTGGTGGTCTTCGGCTCCATCGTGGCCTTCACCGCCTACGCCTGGCTGCTGGCCCATGTGCCGGTCTCGACCGTCGGGACCTACGCCTACGTCAATCCCATCGTGGCCGTCGCCCTGGGAGCGGTCTTCCTGTCGGAGCCGATCACCCCGCGCACGCTCGTCGCGGCGGTGATCATCATCGGTGCGGTGGTCGCCATGGTCTCCGGACGGCCTCGTGCGACGAAGGAGCCGGGACCCGCCACGCTCGAGCCCAAGGAGGCGGTGGCACCGATCATGCCACCACGGTCACCATGAAGAAGTATCAGACCATCGATGCCGCCACGCTTCACAGCGTCCTGGCGTCGGACGAGCGACCCGTCCTCGTGAACGCACTGGCGCGCGAGGCCTTCGAAGAAGAGCGCATTCCGGGCTCCATCTCCATTCCCGCCAGCGATGCGCTGCGCATTGCTCCGGATGTCCTGGCCCGGGACCAGGTCATCGTGGTGTATTGCTCCTCCCGCAGTTGCACGGCCAGCCCGACCCTGGCCCAGAAGCTGGTCGATGTTGGGTTCACCAACGTGGCCGATTTCGAGGGCGGAGTCACCGAATGGGAGCAAGCCGGCTATGGGCTTGAGCGCGCTCGCGCCATGGCCACCGCCTGACCTGACCAGACCAGACCGATGCAGGACGCGGCGCCGGTCGTCAGCTGCCAGCCGAATGACTCCGGCTGGCAGTGCTCGGTCACCATTGGTGACGACGCCGGCGCCACCATGCACGAGGTGAGGGTCGACCGCGAAACGCTCGCCGATCTCGCGCCCGGCGCGCGCCCGGAGGAGCTGGTTCGTGTCTCCTTCGAGTTCCTGCTCGAGAACGAGCCGCGCGAGGCGATCATGCGCAGCTTCGAGCTGCCGATCATCGGGCGCTTCTTCGGCGACTACCCCGACGAGATCCGACGCCGCCTGGCGGGCTGATCAAGGCGCCGCACCGCAGCACAGGCCGGACGCCTCGTAGATGCGGTTCAGGACGTACAGCCCATCGGTCTCTGGATCGGTCAGGTTGGTCTGCGCCTGCTCCAGCATGATGTAGGGGTGCATGCGGGCCTGCGCCAGCTCCGCGCCACGGAATGCCAGCTCCAGGAGTACGCCCTCCTGCGTCTGCTGGCTCCACTCCTGGCCGAACAGGAAGTTTCCGTGGCTGACCATCGTCACGCGGTGCTCGCCGTCATCTGAAGGCGTGATCTCGATTGGTCCGGACCAATGGGTGCCATGACCGATGACGTGGTCGCAGCCGGCCTCGAAGAAGAACTCCTGCTGGCGGCGCATGTCGCCGCGGAACTGTGCGTGGTATTCGCCGCCGCCCCACCACTGCGGCACGCAGAAGACGAGGTCTGCCCCTGCCCGGGCGCGCGAGACTGCCTCGGTGACGTTCGCATCGCGCAGCCACAGGACGCCCGGCTGCCCAGGACCGGCCTCGAGCGATCCGGGGATCTCGTTGAACGCCACGAACGCGAAGGTCATGCCGTTGACGTCGATGAAGGCGGGCTCCAGCGCGGCGTTGATGTCCGGCCCGGCTCCGGTCGTGGGAATGCCGGCTGCCTCGAACTGCGCCAACGTCTCGAGGAAGCCTGACGTGCCACGGTCGAAGAGGTGGTTGGCAGCCAGCGTCGCGACATCCACGCCGTAGGTGTCGCGCAGCCGCGGCAGGACCGCCGGGTCGATGCTGAAGACCACCCCGTCGTTGATGGTGAAGCCTTCAACCACCGGGCACTCGAAATCGTCGACCGTCACGTCGGCGCCGCTCACGAGCTCCGCAAGGGCGCCCTCATTGCCGGTGCGAACGGCATCGACGATGTTGAACCCGTTGCCGACGAAGCCTTCGGGCACCGGGTTCGGGTAGACCGCGGAGTACTCGGCGGTGCCGCCACCGAAGACCCAGTCCCAGCCGCGTCCCTGCGTGATGGCCGCGAATGCGACGCCGCGATCCGGGCACGAGTCGCCCAGGCTCATGAGCGTGCGGATCTCGGCCGGGTCGTGCGGCTCGACCCCGATCGCGCGCCCCGTGATCGGGTACGGCATCTCGCGCGCCCCAGGGCCGCCGAAGAGGTCGGCGCCATCGACCGGCAGCACCTTTACGGTGGGCACGACCCGGTCGGGAGGAAGCAGCGCGATCGTCTCGGGTTCGGCAAGCACGAGTTCCAGGATCCGATCGATCGGCTCACATCGACCCGCCTCGAGAGGCGGGCCATACTCGTCGATCTCGCATGGGAAGACGGCCCCGATCGTGCGCACCTCATCGAGCGTGATGTCGGCCCGCGCGTTCGTGTAGCCGGTCACCACGGCGAGGGGTATTTCGACCTCGGGGATGGGGGTGGGTGACGGGCTGGCGGTGGGAGTTGCGGTGGGCGCCTGTGTCGCCGTGGGTGGGCTTGGACTCGGCGTGGCCGAAGGGATCGGCTCGTCGCTCAAACAGGCGCTGAGAACAAGCAGAGCGGTGAGGATGGGAGCCAGTGCCCGGAGACGCATCGGCGCCGATGGTAGACCGGTCAGGGTGCGTCCTCGCAGCTGAGGCCGCCTTTGCTTAGACCGCGTCCCCCGTGACGGGCGTGGTGAAGAGACGGCTGACGAACCTTCGGGGGGTATCATCGTTGGCCCATGACTGCCGACCAGCCTGCCCACTCCGCTGATTCCGCCATTGGATTCGGCTCGGGCACCTCGGACGACCATCGCGACGGGATCCGCTGGGTCGATTACTCCAACATCAGCTGGAACCCGGTCTTCTGCAAGCGCTGCGACATCTGCGTCGAGATCTGCCCGAAGGACACCCTTGTCCTGCGCAACGACGCGATCATCGAGGAGGAGAACTGCATCCTCTGCGGGCTGTGCGAGCGCTACTGCCCGGACCTGGCCATCGAGATGATCCCATCGGCCGTGGTGGCGCATGCCGCCAAGGGCAGGGAGGATCGGTGAACATCTGCGTTGAACGGGAAGCGGACCGTCGAATGGTCTCGATTCACATGAGGCGTGCGTTGGGTGGCGTGACAGGCCTCCGAACAGTCCAGATTCACGCCAGGCGTGCATCCGGACGCTCCAAGTGGGTTGCAGCGGACATAACGCACGCCCCACGTGAATTCGGACGGTTCGCGACCGATGACGTGTTGGGACGAGGAACCCGACCGGCAGGAGCGACATGACCCGCAAGCTGACCCAGGGCAACGAGGCCGTCTTCCGCGGCGCGCTGGCCGCCGGAGCCAGCTACTACGCCGGTTACCCGATCAGCCCGTCGACCGAGATCCTGAACATCTCCTCCGGCCATGCGGCCGAGCATCCGGAGTTCAGGTTCCTCCAGGCCGAGGACGAGATCGCATCGGCCAATGCGATTATCGGCGCCTCATTGGCGGGGGCCAAGGCCTTCACCGCAACCAGCGGGCCGGGCTTCAGCCTCATGCAGGAGGCGGTCGGCTACGCGCAGAAGGTCGGGGTGCCGTGCGTCTTCGTCAACGTGCAGCGCGTGGGCCCGGCGACCGGCATGCCGACCATGCCCGGCCAGGGCGACATCATGCAGGTCAAATGGGGCAGCACCGGTGATTACACGCCCATCGCCTTCTATCCGAACGGCGTCGAAGAGGCCTTCCGGATCACGGTCGAGGCCTTCAACGCGGCCGAGGAGTCGCGCTCGCCGGTCGTCGTGTTGTCGGACACGTTCGTGGCGCACCTCAACGAGGTCGTGGACCTGGACGCGGTGGCCGAGGGCGTCCGCGTGGTGGAACGCGAGATCCCGCCGCTCGGCGAGTTCACGGGTCAACCCCGTTTCTTCGCCGGGGTGCTGATGTACGAACACGGTCCGAATGCCGGCGAGCCAGCCACGGCCGATGCCGACGAGTACCTCCGGCAGTTCTATGAGGCCAAGCACCGCCACCTCGAAGTCGCGAAGCGCTACGCGCTGTATGAGCACGGATGGAACGTCGACGCCGATGTCCTGGTCGTCTGCTACGGGATCGTGTCCCGCGTGGCCGCGCCCCTGCAGGACGACTTCGCCCTCTTCCGTCCGATCCGCATCTTTCCGGTGCTCGCCGATGAGCTTGCCACGACCACGTCGCGCTACCGCGACGTGGTCGTGGTCGAAGCCAACGACGGCCAATACGCCGATCTCGTCGAGCTGGCGATCCACCGCGAGGTGAAGCGGGTGCCGTTGCTGGGCGGGCGGATCTCGCTGGAGGCCGTGCGCGAGGGGATCGACCGGGTGTTGGCCGACGGACCTTCGGAGCCGCCGATTCCGCCGCAGCCATCCGAGCATCGGCCGCGCTCGCCGCTGGGGGTCGGATAGAGATGCCTGAGGCGCCGATGGCCGAGATGACCTACAAGGATCGGCTCAAGCTTGACCTGTTCCCGACCATCTGGTGCCCGGGCTGCGGGATCGGCACGATCATGATGATGCTGGCCATGACCCTCGACGAGATGAAGCTCGACGAGCGCAACACGATCATCGTGACCGGCATCGGCTGCACCGGGCGGATGGGCGGCTACCTCAAGCACGAGGCGGTCTACACGCTCCATGGCCGCACCCTGCCGGTGGCCGAGGCGATCAAGACTGTCAAGCCCGAGATGAACGTCATCGTGGTGGCCGGCGACGGCGACACTGCCAGCATCGGCGGCAACCATCTCATCCACACCATTCGGCGCAACGCGCCGGTCACCGTGCTGTGCAACAACAACGAGATCTACGGCCTGACCGGCGGCCAGACCGGCCCGACCACGCCGACCGGCACCAAGACGCTGTCCAGCCCCGGCGGCAACCCGAACACGCCCATCAATCTCCAGGGCCTCGTCCGCAGCTCACCCCACGCGCTGTACGCCAAAACGACGGTCTACCACCAGGCCCACCTGCGCAATGTGATCCGCGAGGCGATCGAGTGGCCCGGCTTCAGCTTCGTCGACATCACCAGCCAGTGCATCGAGAACAACGGGCGGCGCATCGGCTTCGCGAGCGCGAACGACATGCTCACCTTCTACCGCAAGACCTACAAGCGAGCCCCGAAGGACGCCACGCAGCTCAACGCCTTCGAGATCGGCGTCATCTACCCGGCGCTGAATGGCAACAATGGGACCGATGCGCAGCGCCCTGAGGCGCTGCCTGAGCAGCCTCCAGGACCGATGGCGTCCGCCACCGATTCACCCGGCGAGGACGGCGCCACGGCGCCCGACGCAGCCACGACCCTCCTCGAGCGCACCGATGACGCGAAGGCGCAACGACGAGCCGAGTCGCAGCAGCGGGCAGCGCTCATGGCCCAACTGTCGCCCGAGGTGAAGATGCAGGTCGCGAAGCGCGAGATCACGCTGCCGCAGGCGCTTGCTGGTGCGGGCCTCGAGATCCCGGAGTGGCTACGCACCGGTGCCAGCGCCCCGGCGGATGCACCCGTGGCACCGGGCGAGGTCGAGTCCTCGGCCACGGGCGCCGATCCAGGGGATGCCAAGCCCGCATCGGTCGCGACCGATCCGAAGGAGGCGAAGCGGGCCGAAGCCCAGCGCAAGCTGGCGATCATGAAGCGCCTGCCGTCCGAGCTGAAGCTCCGCGTCGCGCAACGGGAGATCGGCCTTGAAGACGCCATGCGCGAAGCCGGGATCGAGCCCGACGAGCGGGGCTGAAAGGGGCGTGATGCGTGGCTGACGATCGAAATCGCCGGGTGGTCGATCGCTACGCGGCTACCCTGGCGGCGAACGACCTCGACGCATTCGAGGCCTTGTTTCGCGACGACGCTGTGGAAACCTACCCGCAATCGGGGGAACGCTTCCGCGGCGGCCCGAATATTCGGGGCATGCTTGAGAATTACCCGGCTCGAGCAGAGGGCATGCGTCCGTCAGTCGAGCGCGTGATCGGCAGTGAAGACCGATGGGTCATGAGCCCCTCCTTTACTGCCCTGAGCGTGGCAGGCTCCGGCGAGCAGTTCACAACCGTCGGGCGGGTCCGATATCCGAATGGGGAGGAATGGCACGTCATCCACCTCATGGAGGTGCGCGACGGAAAGATTGCGAAGGTGACCTCGTACTTTGCCGCTCCCTTCGACGCCCCCGACTGGCGCACCGCATACCGCGAGGGTCCGCCATGACCACGAAGATCGCGCTCGACGGTGTCGGCGGCCAGGGCGTGCGGGTCATCGCAGGCGTGATGGGCGCCCTCCTCGCCCGCATGGGCAAGGAGGTCACCGTGCTGTTCGACTACGACTCGTCTGTCCGCGGCAGCATGAGCGACGCCTTCCTCATCTTTGACGATGAGCCGATCGCGAACCCGGTGGTCGAGGAGGCCGACATCATGCTCAAGCTGGCCGACAAGGGACACCTGCGCATTCATGGCCGGAAGGTGGTCGCCGATCTCGGCCTGGACGTGCCAGGCGCGGAGCAGATCCCGTTCGCCTCCCTGGGTAGCCAGCAGTTCGGCAAGGAGCTGTTCGGCAACATGATCGCCCTCGGCCGAATCCTGCGGCTGGCGGAGATCGAGTTCGACGAGGACGCCATCCGTGAGTCGCTGCCACGTCGCTTCGTCGAGGAGAACGTTGTCGCCATCCGCTTCGGCTACGACCTGACCGAGGAGGAAATCGCGCGCCTCGCGGCAGCAGCTCCCCCGTCGCGCTTCCAGATGAACGCGGCCGCCACCGCACCACATTACCGGGCGACCGGCGGCGGGCTGGACGCGGCCCAGATGCCCGCCGGGACGGGCGAGACGGGCTGATCTGGGACCGCCATCGCCGAGATTCTGCTCCGCATTCCCTGCCACGTGCGCCTTTCCGCTCGCCCATACGGATGACGAGGTGCGGGCCTGGGTCGGCGACAGCCTGGTCACGGACACTGAGACGTGGGTGGCGACCCTCGCCGGCGAGAACGTCGGCTTTATCTCCCTGGGGGAGGGCACCGTCGAGGTCAACGGCTGGGCGCGCCGGTTCTACGAGCGCCACGGCTTTGAGGTCGTCGAACTCAACGACGGGTCAAACAATGAAGAGAGGCAGCCGGAGGTCCGGTACGCCTGGCGCTGAAGATCGCTGCGGCCCCTAATGTTCGTGGCGCTGGCGTTACATCACATTGACAAAGTGGTGTAGCCTCGCACTCATGAAACGACTCCAGATCATGATCGACGAGGACCTCGACGAGGCGCTGGGTGCCCAGGCGCTGCGGGAAGGAACGTCCAAGGCCGCTCTCATCCGTCGTCATATGCGCCATGCGCTTCGGCCGCTTCCGCCGCTGGAGGAAGATCCGCTCTGGAGGATGGCTGGGGCGGACTCCTTCGAGCCGGCCGATATCGATGAGGTCGTCTACCGGTGATCTTCGTCGACACCTCGTTCTGGGTAGCGCTCCGCAATCGTCGGGATGGCCATCACGCCGATGCGCGGACCCTGTTTCGGATGAACGCCACGACTCCGCTCATCAGCACGAATCATGTCCGCGGCGAGACCTGGACGTTTCTGCGCAGACGCGCCGGTCATGCATCTGCCGCGCAGTTCCTCGACTTCAGCGAAGAAGCCGTGAGGCTTCATGTCGAGCATGTTGACGAGGCCACCGAAGAGGAGGCCATCGGCTGGCTCAGGCGTCACGACGAGCGCGAGTACTCCTTCGTCGACGCGACGAGCTTCGCCATGATGCGACGGCTCGATGTCGGCGAGGCCTTCGCGTTCGATGGCGACTTTGCCGCGGCTGGCTTCGAGGAGCTGCGGCCGTGAGTCTCGACCTCGATGTCATCCGTCGCGCACCGAAGGTCCTCCTGCACGACCATCTCGACGGCGGGCTGCGCCCGGGGACGGTGATCGAGCTCGCCTCGGAGATCGGCTATCGCGAGCTGCCGACGACCGATCCGGACGAGCTGGCGAAATGGTTCACGCGGGGAGCCGACCGCAAGTCGCTCGAGCTCTACCTCGAGGGCTTTCGGCACACCGTGGCGGTGATGCAGAAGCGAGACGCGGTGGAGCGGGTGGCGGCCGAGTGCGCGGAGGACCTGGCCGCCGATGGCATCGTCTACGCCGAGGTGCGCATGGCGCCGGAGCTATTGACCGATGGTGGCCTGTCGCTGGACGAGGCCGTGACCGCCATGACCGATGGCTTCCGGCGAGGGTCCGAGGGGCGGCCGATCACGATGGGGCTGATCGTGACCGCGATGCGCCAGGCGGCGAAGTCGGTCGAGATCGCCGAACTCGCGGTGCGGCACCGTGACGCGGGGGTCGTCGGCTTCGACATCGCCGGACCGGAGGCTGGATACCCACCCACGCGGCACCTCGACGCGTTCAACCTCATCGCCCACGAGAACTTCCACTTCACCATCCACTCCGGTGAGGGCTTCGGGCTGCCGTCCATCTGGGAGGCGCTCCAATGGTGCGGCGCCGAGCGTCTCGGCCACGGGGTCCGGATCGTGGACGACATCACCGTTCGGCCGGACGGGCGCGTGGCGCTCGGACGGCTCGCTTCGTACGTGCGCGACACGCGTGTGCCGCTCGAGATGTGCCCGACCTCGAACGTCCACACCGGCGCGGCGGCCTCCATCGAGGAGCACCCCATCGACCTGTTGCGCCGGCTGCGATTCCGCGTGACCGTGAACACGGACAACCGGCTCATGAGCGGGATCACCCTGTCGAGCGAATTCGTGACGCTGGCACGCGCGTTCGGCATCGGTCTCGACGATATGGAGTGGCTCACGCTCAATGCCATGAAGTCCGCCTTCTGGCCCTTCGACGGCCGGTTGCGGATCATCAACGAGCAGATCAAGCCGGCCTACGCCTCATTGCGCGCCGCCCAGGCGGCGGCCGACCTCACAACCGTCTGACGCTTTTCCATCTCGCCGGGCCGCGAAGCTACCTGGGCAGTCCGGTGGGCTCGCCGAGTTGGCACATGCCCGTCCTGACCGAATTAAGGCCACGCCGGGTCGCGACTATGCCGGCGCGGGCTCCAGGAATGCGGCGACGGCGGATTCCAACGCTGCCGCCTCCTCCGAAGTGAGACGACGCAGTGGCGCGCGCATCCCCGGCGACACGGGAACGCCGCGCATCCCCAGCACGTGCTTGGCGGTGGCGCTGAGGCCGCGCGGCTCCATGGCGTCGCGCAACGCGCGCAGCCGATCCATGGCGGCATCGTCTCCGGCATCGAGCGCCGCGCGA
Source organism: Candidatus Limnocylindria bacterium (assembly GCA_039919135.1). GTDB lineage: Bacteria > Chloroflexota > Limnocylindria > QHBO01 > QHBO01 > JACDBZ01. The sequence goes on from JBDSGF010000025.1 coordinate 10,335, forward strand.
ATCACGTCGGGGAATGCCGCCGACATGCCCGACACCGTCCCGATCGCGCCGCTTCGCAGGCCGTCGGCGATCAGCGGTTCCATGCCGATGAGCACCGGAAGGCCGAGGTCCAGGTAGGGCGCAACCGCCTCGAAGGGTGACTCGCTGACCTTGAGGCCCGCAAGGTTGTCGACCGTCTCGGCGATGCGCCGGATGACCGAAACCGGCAGCGGATAGCCCGAGCGAGCGGTGAAGACATAGCAGTAGAAGGGCAGCGGCGCGCAGGCTCGGGCGGCCGCGACGAAATGGGCGGTCAGCGTATCGGCGTCGAGGGCGAAATAGGGCGGCGGGATGACGGCCACCGCATCGGCGCCGATCTCCGCCGCGTGCTGGGCCAGCGCGGCGGTGTCGGCCGTGGTCTGGGCGCCAGCGTGCACGATGAGAACGCCTGCGAACGCCTCCCGGAAGGCGGTGGCCGCACGCCGCCGCTCGTCGAGAGAGAGGAGGACGCCCTCGCCGGTAGTTCCGCAGGCAAAGATGCCGTCCGCGCCGTGCGACTCCAGGAAACTGACATACGGCCCAATGGCGCCGAGGTCGAGCGACGCGCCGTCATTGGTCAGGGGGGTGACGGCGGCGGCGACGAGCGGGCGATGGTCGAGATCGGTGAGCTTCATGACTGCACCATGCTAGACCGCAGCGCACCGAACGGTCAGATGCCTTCCACCAGCAGCACGTGTCGCATCGGTGCATCTTGGCATCGGTGTAGACTCGGAATCGGCTCACGAAGCCACCCGCATGAGGGCATCTTTCGCACAATGACCTACGTCATCACTGAGCCGTGCATCGGCGTCAAGGACGCGAGCTGCGTTGACGTCTGCCCGGTCGATTGCATCCATGCCACCGACGACGACGCGATGTTCTTCATCGATCCCGATGAGTGCATTGACTGCGGTGCCTGCGAGCCGGAGTGCCCGGTGACCGCCATCTTCGCCGAGGATGCGGTCCCGGACGACCAGGTCAAGTACATCCAGATCAACGCCGATTACTTCACGAAGTAGCCCATGCCGCGCCTGATCGTCCTCTATAACACCCCCGAAGACACCGATGCGTTCGATGCGCACTACCGCGATGTCCACACGCCCATCGTGAGCCAGTACCCGAACCTGCGGGACATGCGGCTCTCGAAGCTGGCCGGCGTGGGCGGTCGGGAGTCTGCGTATTACCTCATGGCCGAGATGGTCTTCGGCTCCGCCGCCGACCTGGACGGGGCGATCATGTCTGAGCCCGGCGCCGCCAGCGCGAAGGACCTTCGCAACTTCGCCGGTGCCGGAGTCACCATGTTCGTCGCGCCCGACGAGGCCGATGCCTGAGCCCGGCTCCCCGGTCGCGTCGGATCCGTCGACCTTCGGCTTTGAGCGCATCCGCTACGCGCGCGACCTCGACGCCGGCGTCGTAACGGTCACCATCAACCGGCCCGACGTTCTCAACGCGCTCGACTTGCCGACGCTCAAGGAGATGTCGCACGCCTTCGAGCAGGCCTCCTGGGACGAGTCGGTGGCCGTGGTCGTCGTCACCGGGGCGGGGGATCGGGCATTCTGCACCGGCGCCGATCTGGACGAGCAGGCGCTGATGGGCGCCACCAGCGGACAGTATTGGCGCTGGATGGGCGCCTTCATCGAGATGCACGACCGGCTGCGCCATATCGGCAAGCCGACCATCGCTCGCATCAACGGCGTCTGCGTGGGCGGCGGCAACGAACTCCAGATGGCGTGTGACCTGAGCGTGCTGGTCGATGACGCCTACATCCGTCACGTCGGACCGGAGCATGGCTCGGTGCCGGCCGGCGGCGCGACCCAGTGGTTGCCGATCATGGTCGGCGATCGTCGGGCGCGCGAGATCATCATGCTGTGCGAGCCCGTCGCGCCGGCCCAGGCGCTCGAGTGGGGATTGGTGTCACGGGTCGTTCCGCGCTCGGAGCTGGATGCCGCGGTTGCCGGTCTGGCGTCCAACCTGGCGCGCAAGCTGCCCGAGGCCATGCGCTACACGAAGACGCAGCTCAACTGGTGGCGCGACCTCGTCTGGTCGCAGACCATCGAGCACGCCCGCGACTGGCTGGCCGTCCATTCGACCGCCGACGAGACTCGGGAGGCCGTCGCCGCCTTCCACGAGAAGCGCAAGCCGCGCTTCGCCGAGCTTCGGAGCCTGGAGGCGGGTCAGGGGCGCGCGTGTCCGTCGTGCGGGGCGGTCGGCCTGCCGGCGGCGCATCGGTTCTGCGGCGCATGCGGCGTCGAGCTGCCGGATCCATGGACTCTCTGATGGCCTTTCCTATCAGATTTACATGGGCAGACAACTATCCCTGGTTCGGGGCCGTTCTCGGATCGAAATCCGCGGAAATCTATGCCGCAGGCCGTGCGACTCCTGCTCGGGCGCCATGGACCGACCCAGAACCGACGCTAACGATCTGCCGGTGAGAATATGAGAGGAATCGGCCTGTGAATGACGAGCAGCTCGTCCTGGTCGAGCGTCAGACGGAGCAGCGCACGGCGCTGGTGAGGCTCAACCGCCCGAAGCAGCTGAACGCGCTGAACGGCGCCGTCATGGATGCCCTGTGCGTCGCGCTCGAAGCGTTGGACAGAGATGACGAGGTCCGCGCCATCGTCGTGACCGGCAACGAGCGGGCCTTCGCCGCGGGCGCCGACATCGGCGAGATGGCAGGTGCGACGCCCATCGACATGCTCATCACGAACCGCATCGGCCAGTGGGATCGAATCCGGAAGATCACGAAGCCGGTGATCGCCGCCGTGAACGGTTGGGCCCTGGGCGGGGGCTGCGAGCTGGCGATGACGCTCGATCTGATCGTGGCGGGCGAGAGTGCGAAGTTCGGGCAGCCGGAGATCAGCATCGGTGTCATTCCGGGCGCCGGCGGGACCCAGCGGCTGACGCGAGCCATCGGCAAGTCCAAGGCGATGGAGATGATCCTCACCGGCGAACCCATCACCGCGACGCAGGCTGAGCGAGCCGGCCTGGTCGCCCGCGTTACGCCCGACGAGCTGTGCGTCGAGGATGCTCTGGCGCTGGCCGCCACGATGGCGCAGAAGAGCCCCATCGCGTTGCGCCTGGCGAAGGAGGCGGTCAATGCCGCCTACGAGATGAGCCTGACCGATGCTCTCGCTCACGAGCGCCGCCTCTTCTACCTGCTCTTCGCGTCCGAGGACCAGAAGGAGGGCATGGCCGCCTTCCTGGAGAAGCGCAGCCCCGACTTCAAGGGCAGATGAATTTCGGCAACCCGGACCGCCCGGTGGGCGGCCTGGCGGTGCCACGTCCTGCCGGCGTCGAGCTGCGGCCCCTGGGACGCGACGACTTCACCGATGCGCTCGCCCTGGCTCGCGAGCTGTACGGACTCGACACCGATGCGGGCGCCGAGCCCCATCGCGCCGCCTACGACGCGCTCGTCAATGATGTCGACTCCACGCCGTTCGGTGCCCTCGCGGAGGGCGAGGCCGCCGGGTTCATCGTGCATCGTCTGCGGCGGCGCCTGAACCACGCGACCTTCGAGGGCTGGATCAGCGACCTGTTCGTTCGCGAGCGGTTCCGCGGCCGGGGGATCGGCCGCGCGCTGCTGGCGACGGCCATCGCCGAGTGGCGGCTGCGTGGCGGGCACCAGAAGATGCTCGAGGTGTCGCACGATCGCACCGCGGCTCGTGCCCTGTATGAGGCCGCGCGATTCGAGAACCAGGGGAAGTACTTCGAGATTGGACCCATCCGGACGCGCAGCATCGAGCCTGCCGGGGGCGTGGAGATCCGCCCCATCGTGGACGACGATGCCGACTTCACCACCACCACCCGCCTTCTCGCCGAGCTCGGCCGTCCGTCGCCATCGGAGGACAAGCTGCCGGCCCTGCGTCGCACTTATTCGCAGCACGTGGGCCGGTCCGACACTGGCTCCCTCCTGGCGCTGTTGGATGGCCACGGGGTCGGCTTCATCAGCCTGGAGTTCCGCCAGCCGTTCTTCACCACCAAGCCGCAGGCCTGGATCCCGGATCTCATCGTGGCGGAGGCCGCTCGCGGCCGAGATATCGGCGCGGCGCTCCTGGACGCCGCCTTCGCGGAGGCCACCCAGAGGGGCGCCTACGCGGCCGCGCTTGAGAGCGGCCATCAAAGGACGGTGGCGCATCGGCTGTACGAAACTGCGGGCATGGCCGAAGTCGGGAGCTTCTATACGCTGAGCCGATTAGCGATATAGCCCACGTTCAGGAACGCAACATGCTATGAATACCGGACACGCGAGCGTGATTGCGCTCACCTATCAACCCTTGGGAGGCATCGGAGGAATCGCATGAGCATCATTGCATGGTTGGTTGTCGGAGCTCTCGCTGGCTGGATCGCGAGCAAGGTCATGCCCGGGAATGAGGGTTACGGCGTCATGGGCGGCCTGATCGCCGGGATCGTAGGGGCGATGCTGGGAGGCTTCCTGTTCGGCGCGCTGACCAATCAGGACTGGACGACCGGTATCAACATTCCAACCCTGATCGCTGCCATCGTCGGCGCGCTGATCGTGGTCTTCGCGTGGAACCAGTTTTCGGGACGGCGTAACACCACCACCTGACCGCTGTACCGATAGACGCCCGGCGCTCTTCATCCGCCGGGCGTTTTGGTGTCCGGGCCTCGCTACAATCGGCGCCCATGCCTGATCAGCCCTACGAGACGCTCCTCCATGAGCAGGATGGCGGCGTCGCGACGCTCACGCTCAACCGGCCGGAAGCGCTCAACGCGCTCAACCGCCAGCTTCGCCACGAGCTGTTGACGGCGGTCAACGTGGCGCGCAAGGATGGCGCCACCCGCGCGGTCGTCATCACCGGCGCCGGCCGTGGCTTCTGCGCCGGGGCGGACCTGCGCGGCGGATCCGACGAGCGCGAGTTCCGGCGCGTCCTCACCAGCGAGTACAACCCGCTGATCGAGGCCATCCGGAGCCTGCCAAAGCCGGTGATCGCATCGGTCAATGGGGTTGCTGCCGGCGCCGGAGTCAGCCTGGCCCTGGCCGCCGACCTCGTCGTCGCGGCCGAGGATGCGCGCTTCGTTCCCGCCTTCAACAGGATCGGCCTGGTGTCGGATTCCGGGCTGACCCGGACGTTGGTGCGAGCGCTGGGCCGGCACCGCGCCTTCGAGATCCTGATGGGCGAGCGGCAGCTCGGCGCCGACGAGGCGCAAAGACTTGGCATCGTGGCGGCGGTTGTTCCGGCCGATCGGCTGGCCGATGCCACCCGCGAGCTGGCGCGGCGCCTGGCGAATGGGCCGACGCGGGGCATCAGTCTCACCAAGCGTCTGCTCAACGCGGCCGAGGATGCGTCCCTGGGCGATTCCCTGGCGACCGAGGCAGCGCTCCAGGAGCTCGCCGGCCGAACGGAGGACCACTCTGAGGGCGTGGCGGCCTTCAGCGAGAAGCGGGACCCGCGCTTCAGCGGCCGATGAACGAGATCAACACCGTCGGCGTCCTGGGCGCCGGCACCATGGGCGCCGGGATCGTGCAGATCGCCGCCGAAGCGGGCCTGGAGGTCCTCGTCCACGATCCGGTCGAGGGCGCCACGGACCGGGCGCGCGAGCGGATCGGCGCCTTCCTCCAGCGCAAGGTCGAGAAGGAGCAGGTCGACGCCAACGCGGCGGCCGACGCCATGACGCGCATCCGGCCCGCGGCCAGCCTCGAGGCGCTGGCCGCCGCCGACCTCGTGATCGAGGCGATCCCCGAACAGCTCGAGCTCAAGCGCGACGCCTTTCGGCGCCTGGACGCGACCTCGGCCGACGACACCATCCTGGCGACGAACACCAGCTCGCTCTCGGTGGCCGGCATCGCAGCCGCCACCCGCCGCCCCGAGCGCGTCGTCGGCATGCACTTCTTCAATCCCGTGCCGTTGATGGCGCTGGTTGAGGTCGTCGCCGGACCCATGACCAACCCGGAGGTGACCGATACGGTCGCCCTGTTCGCGCGGCGCCTGGGCAAGACTCCGGTGGTGGCGGCCGACACGCCGGGCTTCATCGTGAACCGCGTCGCGCGGCCGTACTACCTGGAGGCTTTTCGCATCATCGGTGAGGGGGCGGCGAGGCTGGAGGCGGTGGATGACGCCATGCGCGGCATCGGCTTCAAGATGGGGCCGTTCGAGCTCATCGACGCCATTGGCGCCGACGTCAACTTCGCGGTCAGCCAGAGCGTCTTCGAGCAGTTCTTCGGCGACCCGCGCTACCGGCCGCACCCCCTCCAGCGCATGCTTGTCGAGGCGGGGCGGTTGGGGCGCAAGCAGAACGGCGGCTGCTACGACTACGGGGCCGATGGTTCGCGTGGCGAGCCCTGGAGCGGCCTGACCCGCCGCGCGTCCGGACCACAGCCCGCGGCGCTGGATGGCGCACAGATCGAAGCCCGCATCCTGGCCGCCATTGTCAACGAGGCGGCCTCCGCCGTGGCCGATGGCGTGGCCTCGCCCGAGGCCATCGACACCGCCATGCGGCTCGGCACGAACTGGCCCGATGGGCCGCTCGCCTGGGGCG